>CAIVAU010000070.1 GCA_903903925.1 uncultured cyanobacterium | reverse complement strand
CAGTTTGTGTAGGACAGTTTCACTTTCTGTGGCTTCTAGTTCCTGTAAGTCCACCACCTTGATATTCACGGTCACTTCTGGTGCAATGACTTGTATTGGTCTGCCATTCACCGTTTGGAAGCTGGTGCGTAATACCTCGTGCCGTCGGACTATTTCTAATAGTGCTTCTTGCAGGGCTTTGATATTTAAGTTCCCACTAATACGAATTGCTCCAGGCATGTTGTAAGTAGCAGAAGAGTCAAGTTGGTGGAGGAACCACAGTCGCTCTTGTGCAAAGGAGAGAGGCATAGAGGCTAATTCATCTCGATGAGGGATAGTTGGGGCATTGAAACGGATGCTTTTTTTCTCCAGCATGAGTTTGAGTAGAGCCTGCTTTGGATCGTTGGAGAAACTATCTGAGGAGAAAGAATGGTTTGTGGCACTCATCGCTACTTTAGTTGTAGATTGTAGAATGTGAAATTAAATTGAATACTGAATACGAGGTATCATTAGTCATTGAGAAATTATTTGTGATCATACTTGTTGCAGTAAAACATCATCTTTTACAGGTTGCAGTGGCGTATAATCCTGACATACTAAGAATTCTGGTCTCGGATTGCCAGAGGAGCGCGGCATATTCTTGATGCTGTTATAGGTAATAATAAGTAGTTTACGAGGGTAAGGAGAAATGTTAGGAACTGAGGCATGAGCTATGTTGCTGTGGAAGAAGAAAACAGAACCAGCACAACCAACAGGAGCTATTATGCCTCCCCTCTCAACGAGTCGAGTTATAGTTTCATGGTCTAGATAGTACTTAAGATTAGCACTGACATTAGCTTCCCAGCCAACATCTTCTATGAATTTATGAACTTCAAATTTGATCAGTCCTTCTTTATGGGAACCTGAAATAAAATACAGCGGACCATTAAACTGATTCACTTCGTCCAAAAAGATCCCAACACTGACTGTTTTAGGTTCTGGCATACCATCTTCCTCATACCAAAATGCATAGTCTTGATGCCAAGGCCAAAGATCACCGGTAAAAGCTGCTTTCATATTGATCTTGAACTGGTAAAGATAGATCGAATCACCTAAAATCTGTTGAGCCGGTTCTAACAAAAGTGGATGTTGAATCAAACCCTGGAAAATTTTGCTGTAGGCATGAATTCCATGAAGAGCTCGTACCGTTTGGTTGTCCTTTTCCATCATTCGTCCAGGGATCTCCTCTGGTAATCGTGAAAGTTCTTCACACAAAGTACTAACTTCTACCTTAGACAAATAGTTGGGGAGAAATAACATCCCCTCTTCTTTGTACTGTTGTATCTGATTTTGAGTAAATTTCATGGTAATTAGTCTCTCTAGTTACAGTTAGAACTTGTAGATTTATTTTCTAAGTTGTGTCAGCATCGACTGTACTTGATCGGGAGAAAGTGCAGCAATTTCCTGCCAGGTACTAGCAATTTCTTCGATTACATTGCGATCGCCCGCTATTTGAGCCATAGTATTTACTAATTGAGCTACTGTCTGATTTTGAAATACCTGGCGCACCGACAACTCTAGATCGAACTTTTGTTGAATATGGCTAACTAACTGCATTGCTAACAGGGAATGACCTCCTAGCTCAAAGAAGTTATCGTGAATACCTATACGCTCAAGACTGAGAATTTCTTGCCAAATGTCGATTAAGACTTCCTCTGCCGGGGTTTGGGGTGGGACAAATGCGCGACCCAAGTTCGATAGAGTTTCATCAGGAGCAGGTAAAGCACTTCGATTAACCTTGCCATTGGGGGTTAGAGGTAGAGTATCGAGGAAAATAAAAGCGGAAGGAAGCATATATTCTGGTAGATTGAGCTTGAGAAACTCCCGCAACTGCTCCCTCGTTATGGTCTGCTCCCGAACCAAGACAATATAAGCTATTAAGCGTTTTTTCCGTGCTTCTGAGCCATACAGCATCACAACGGCTTGACTGACTTGAGGATGCTTGTTAAGTATTGCCTCAATTTCACCAAGTTCGATCCGGAAGCCTCGAACTTTCACTTGATCGTCCACCCGTCCTAAGAACTCGATATTGCCATCGGGTAAATAGCGAGACAAATCCCCAGTATTATATAATTTTGAACTGTTAAAGGGGTTAGGAATAAATTTCTCACTCGTCAAATCACAACGGTGGAGATAGCCACGAGCTAAACAGAGTCCACCGATAAACAGAAACCCCCATACCCCGATGGGAACTGGTTGGAGATTGCGATCTAGAATGTAAATTTGAGTATTAGCGATTGGCTTACCAATAGGAGGATAAATTGGCCATCTCTGAGGTAATTCGGTGAACACGTATGAAGTTACGACATGGGTTTCAGAAGGACCGTAGTGGTTATAGAGTGTACAGTGGTCGAGGCGAGAAAATAGATTGATCATCTGTTGGGTAATCTGAAGCTGCTCCCCTGTAGCGATCGCTTCTCTAAGGTTAGCGAACAACTGGGGTTGGTCTCCATATGCTTCTGCTAATTGCTGCCAAAGGGCAACTGGCAGGATTGTCTTTTGGATCGGGTTTTCTGCTAGGAAATGTACTAATTTATCCAAATCCAGAAGATAATTATCAGGAATCAAAAACAGCGTACCTCCCGAACACCAAGCAGCAAATATTTCGTGAAAACTGGCATCAAAACTGAGGGAGGCAAACTGGAGGACTCCAACCCCAGACGCCATTGTTGCTAAATGCCACTGGATGAGATTGGTTAGGGCGCGATGGGATAGGGCGATCCCTTTAGGCAGACCTGTAGAACCAGAGGTGTAAATGACATAAAGCAAATTATCGGGCTGCACTTCAGGTTCTAAGTTGGTATCGGACTCAGCAGCTATTAACTGCCACTGGGTATCTAAACAAACCACTTGTGCAGTATGTGACGGCAAAGATTTCAGCAAAGACTGTTGGGTCAACAACACCTCGACACCCGAATTCACTAACATATAACTCAACCTTTGTTGAGGATATGTGGGGTCAAGTGGCACATAAGTACCACCCGCCTTAAGTATGCCTAATAGTCCTACCGCCATCTCCAGGGAACGTTCCACACAGATACCCACCAGCACCTCTGGTCTCACACCTAGAGAAAGCAAATGATGTGCTAGTTGGTTAGCTTTTTGATTTAACTGCGCGTAAGTTAATTGTTGATTCTCAAACACTACTGCCACAGCATGGGGTGTTTTCTCTACCTGTTCTTCAAATAATTGATGAATACATTTATTAGTGGCATATTCACAGCCAGTCTCATTCCACTCCACCAACAGTTGGTGACGTTCTGCGGCACTCAATAAGGGTAATTCACCTACCTTTTGTTGAGGATTCTCTCCCATCGCCGAGAAAATAGTTTGCAGATGTCCTAACATCCGCTTAATAGTATCTTCTTCAAAACGAGTCGTGTCGTAAGTAATATTAACTAACAACTCATTCCCAGGTACTACAACTACAGTCAGTGGATAATTAGTATGTTCAAAAAGGTTGACTTCGCTGATTTGTAACGAATCACCTTGATTAAACAAAGAACTATCAACTGGATAATTCTCAAATACGACAATACTCTCAAACAAAGGTATTCCGCCAGGGATATCACTCAAAGTTTGGAGATCAACAAGAGGAATATAAGAGTAATTTTGTAATTCCAACATTAACTGTTGTATTTTTTCAAGCCAAGATATGAGTTGCTCTTCAGGGGATATGAAAACACGTAATGGTAAAGTATTGATGAACAATCCCACCATATTTTCTATACCAGATAAACTGGCATTCCGACCTGAAACAGTTACGCCAAATACAATATCTGCTTCGCCACTATAACGACTTAAGAGTAACGCCCAAGCCGATTGTACTATAGTTGATAAAGTTACATGATATTGTTGTGCTACCGATTGTAACTCATGACTAACTTCAGTAGACAAATGTAATTTCAATCCCAAATAAATTGAATCTGTTTGCAGATTTGGATCTTGATGCTTATCTATTACTAAAGGAGTAGGAGCGATAAAACCATGCAAAGTTTGTCGCCAAAATGTCTTTGCTAATTCCTTGTCCTGAGAATGCAACCAAGTAATATAATCGCTGTAAGGGCGTGGTATAGGTAAATCATAAGTTTCACCACAAACTTCACCTTCATAAAAACTTAAAACTTCTTTCAAGACAATCGGTAAACACCATCCATCTATCAGGATATGATGATAACTCCAGATAAATTTGTAGGTATTATGACTAAGTTGAATTAATGTACACCTCATCAAAGGTGCTTGGTCTAGTTGAAACCCTTGTGTTCTCTCTGTTTGCAAAAACTCTGATAATTGCTGTTGTTGCTCTGCGGTGGATAAGGAGACCCAATTCAGATTATGCCAAGGTAAATTTACCTGTTTTAAGACTATTTGTAATAGAGTTTGGCGATTTTTCCAAATGAAGAATGTGCGGAAAACTGAATGTCTATTGACAACTTTTTGCCAAGCAGATTCCAAGACAGTAACATTGACATCTCCATGGAAATTCCAGGTCATCTGCTCAAAATACACCCCACTTAATGGAGTATAAAGACTATGGAACAGCATCCCCTCTTGCATGGGCGAAAGTGAATAAATTGAAGAGATATTTTGAGTTTTGAACGGAGTGAGTAACTTATCCAGTTCTAATTGATTCAACTGTGCATCTGGAAAATCACTAGGGGTATATCCAAAACTATCTTCTAGCTGACAATGTTCGATGATTGACCTAACTGCTTTCAGATAGCTCTGGGCTAATTTCTCCACTGTAGCACTACTATGAACAGCACTACTGTAAGTCCAATTAATTTGGAATTCACCTTCTACTATCAGAGCATTAATATCTAATATATAGTCACGTTTTTGCTTAGAACTGTAGTTATTTCCAGTCGGTTCAGGCGCAAATTTCCAATCTGTTTGAGCTTGAATCTGGTCAAATTGTCCTAAGTAGTTAAAAATAATTTCTTGAGGTTTTCAATCTTTTGTCCAGAAGCTAGAT
>CAIVAU010000069.1 GCA_903903925.1 uncultured cyanobacterium | reverse complement strand
TTGCCATCCGTGAGCAAGAGCATTGTCTCGGCGCTGAATGCGCTTTGTGATTGTTGCTGGATGTAAGCCTCTAACTATGACTACCTGAACCATATCAATAGCTAAAATGTAAATAATTTACAAAATGGGGGGATAAACCATTTACACGTCTGTTGACTAGTACTGTTATCTGTGTATTGTGCATTCTCCAGGAATGTTCCCTGTAGATTGGCATTCTCCAAGTCTGCCTCCTGTAATTCAGCATCGTTCAGATGTGCCCCCTGTAATTGGGCATCAATCAGGTCTGCTCGCTGTAAATGGGCATTTCTCAGGTGTGCTCCTTGTAAATTGGCATTTAGGTGTGCCCCCTGTAAATTGGCATTTTGCAGGTCCGCTAAGTGTAAATTAACTTGCCACAGGTCTGCCCCCTCTAGATTGGCACCGTACAGCGTTGCCCCCTCTAGATTGGCACGTGCCAGTTTTGCCCCCTGTAGATTGGCATAGCTCAGGTTTGCCATTGAGAGCCGAATACCTTTGTTTTGATCATCTTTGCGAGAAGGAATTAAATAAGCCTTTGGCGCTTCTAACCCTTCTAAACTCTCCCTCTCCCAGTGCAACCAAAACCAAGGAATTCGTCTTGGTTCACTATTCAAAAACTCTAACGCTTGTATTCTCCCACCACTACCGGGCTGATCATGTGCCGCAGTAATCACCTGCCATGCTTGATAGACTTGTGCATCACGACGACCTTGTTCACCAGCAATGAATGTAATTGCACCAATTAGCACAGAGGCATTTACTGCCTGGCTTAAAGTTTTAAAGGATAAGACATTCTTTGCTAAACTTGGAACACTTGCAAACAAAGTCTTTAACTCTTGCCAACCCGTCAACTTAACAGGTGGAATGTAACGACCAGCGCGTCTAAGATGAGATTTTTCTGACTCAGATAACTCATACAACGGTTTAATCTTGGATCGCTGCTGATTGGTCAACGAACCGCGACTATTACTATTTTGTTGCTTCCCCATGTTGCACACCCAGGTTTTTTGTGCGTACCACAGATAGAATCACACGAATCACCCAGGATTTCGTAAGAATCACACGCTCTCTTTCACGTAAAAGCCCCATAGTACATCACTAAGGGCTTTCTATTTTTAGGTGATGGGCGATCGCTGCGGTAGGATGGTTGATGATTGGGCTTTCTGGGCATTCGGAACGGTGGCAGGATTTTCTGATTGCCTTCGGCACTGGCTGCGCCAATCGCTGCGTACCGACAGAAATTCGATTGTTTGCCTACTGTGGAAATAACTCGGGGTGCTGTCTGTGGGGTCAACCCAGCGGATAATCAGAAAAAGCAGTATCGTGCTTATCTTCAGCGCGTCGCTTTTAAAGGAGGTAAGAGTTCTGATTGGGTGTCTGAGTATATGAAACTGGAGTTTGGTTAATGGATGATACTTTTATTAGGGTTGGCAGAGGTATTGCTGTTACTCAGCCTCGTTCAAGGGTAAGCGACGGATATACCAAGTGCAGTTATTGCGATCGGTTAGTTCCGGCAGGCGTTGCATTTTGGATTCAGTGGGAGCGAATAGACGGATTCTTGCATGACGGGGTCAAGAAATACTGCGAATCGCACAAAGACCAACTTATAGAAATTCCAAGTGCAGAAAATCCGCACCCCTAGTTAATAAATATATTTTTATGACAAGAAAGATCATGCATTCGCGGAGTTGGGAAAGCCTTAATCGTAAAGCCAACCCGCTTAAAGATTTGCAGAATTACAGGAGTTACTTGGGGTCGGAAAAATGTCTGAAAGATTTTATTCAGGGATACAGCAAAAATCCTGGTGCGGATTTTCCGCACCAGGACGAATCATAAAAAAGTGCTCTTCATCAAATCCTTCTCAGTGTGATAAATCTCGGCGATCTGCGCGAAGCAGCAGCGCGAAGCTATGGCAGCCTCCAGATGATTGACCACTTTTTCCAGTCCTGGCTGTTCATTCGACGAGTCAGCTAGAGCATCCAGTAAGTCTTTGTCAGAAAAGCCCTCTTGTTTCAGCGCACTCTTCGCAGATCGCTCCCCGTCACTATAAGTTTTTTATTTCCATTGTGGAATTTAGAACAGAAGTCTTGTAGTAATAAAAGAAAATGCCGTGCTAACGAGGTATGTATGGAGCCACTTACTGCTGGTGCGATCGCTATTGGGACTGTAATTGCCACCAAAGCTTTGGAAAAAACAGGCGAAAAGGTAGGCGAAACTTTATGGGATAAGACTGGTCAGTTTCTCGTCACCCTCAACAAACACTCTCCCCATACTGTAGTTGCGATTGAGAAAGCTCCAGAACAACCACTCGATTATGGTAAAGCTGTAATAGAAGTAGAATCAGCGGCTAAAGCTAATCCTGAGTCAACAAATGAGCCAATTTGTGGAAGAGAGATCTCAAAGTCTTAATAAGAGCGTGGTTCTGAACGATCGCCCATAACGCAACTCACCGAATCTGCAACCACGGTTGATCACCGAGACCTCACTTTTGTTGACTCCTCCCCCATAGCAAAAATCCAGGTGCGGATTTTCCGCACCCAAAATCACCACCCCAGAGGTTTATTCCCTCATCTGAAGTGGCATTACCAACGCCAAGATATTGTCCCCATTCAGTGGCTCACAAATAATCGGTCCCGTAGGCGTGTTAATCTTCATGGCAAACTCCTTGGAACCAAGAGATGCGATCGCCTCTTGAAGAAAGCGCGATCGCCTACTCGGTTTGTCCGGTTCCGGCTAGTGTTCTGTCAAATACATTTTGATGGATAGTGCGAGCATCTTGGTCCCGTTTAGTTGCGGATTGTGAGCATCTTGCTGACACTACGTCTATTCGCCAATTAGTTATTGACAGACTACTAGAGCGCCGGTCGAGTAGAAGGTATTGACAAATGAGGTATGGTATGTATGAGAAGTGATGTGAATTCCGCAAAGCTTTGACAAAGCTGTCGGTTTGATAGCTTCAAAAAGCAAGCATCCAAGAAAGATACCGTCTG
>CAIVAU010000068.1 GCA_903903925.1 uncultured cyanobacterium | reverse complement strand
TAGTTGTTGACTGTTGACTGTTGACTGTTAGTTGTTGGTTGTTGATTGTTTGTTGTTAACTAGTAGTTCATGTCATTAATTTTGCTGGGTAGTGCGAGCATCTTGCTCGCTTCGTGAGCGAGACGCTCACACTACCAACCCATCAAAATGAATTTGACAGACCACTAGGAAAACTAACCCCTAACAACTAACAACCTCGCAACCGAGTATTGTCGTAATACAGGCGCACTAAACTCTGCTTTCTTTCTTTTTGCGGCTGATTTACAACTTTTGCAAAAGGTTTGATAATTTCTAACTCTGGAATACCAAAAATTGTCATAACAGAGTCTTGGGGTCTTGTGAGCAAATTTTTAGCAACATGGAGTTTACAAATCGCAGCGTTATTAAAGTATTTGCGCTGCTGAATCATTTCCTGAATTTGATGAATTAGGGTTAAACCCGCAAACTGGATAACTCGCATGACGAAGTCTCGACGGGACTCTAGAATCATTGGGAAAGCATTGAGATATGCTTGAATTAATGCCAGTATTGACGGTTGGATGGCTTCTAACGGTATCATCGCTAAATTTAGAGATTCTTCTAACTCAATGGTTGGGTCTACAACCAAGCTATGCAGCCAAATTCCTAAATAGCTGGCTACCATGGTTCCCACATCAAACGCTGGGTCTCCCCAACCACAAGCTTCCCAGTCAATGAGTCGCACAAGGCAATTGTCTAGTTGATCCCACCTCGAATGTACTAAAATGTTGTTAAATTTTAGGTCGTTATGAGTCAAGCAGCAAGGATGCCATTCGTTTGCCAACTCTGCAATTGCTGCTGACAAGCTTTCGTAACACTGATAGAGAATATAGAATTTCAGTGCTTCGGTGGGAACTTCACCAAAAATCTCAGACCCGATTGACCCTATCCCTTGCGCCGGATTGTAAACTCCATAGCGGAACTGTCCTTCGGGAGGAGTAGCCATAAAATTACGATACTCCTGGCGATTAAAGGTGGCGCGATGCAGCACTCCTAAGGTTGTACCAAGCGCGATCGCGATACTACAAGCCTCCCCTTCAGTAAAATACAGGTTATTTTGATAAAAACTTGCTAGATCAACATATTCCGTCAGGTAGTTACGGATAATGATGGAATTTTCTTCATCAAAATGCTCGACTAATGGTGCGATCGCAGAAATGTTTCCCAGAATAGGAAACCGCTGAAGCAATTGGTGAAACAGCCACTCATTGAAAAACTCTTGCAGATTTCCATCATTTTCAATGTAAAGTTCCTGTTTAACCAACAGCTTGCGATTTCCTGGTAGAGTAACTAGTAAGTTAAAATTTTTTTTGCTACTTGGAGGCAATTCTGAGTCTACAAATGTGCCGTCTTTTAAATTACTCAGACCTGCATTTTGTAAATACTGAATAACGTTAGAAGAAGATAGTGGAAGTACCATATATTAGTTCCTAGAGTGTGAAATTGCTTAGAAAAACTAATATTTTAGTATTAGCTTCACTTCAGCAGTATTGGGTAGACATAGCAGTCTTATCTGATTTGTGGAATTTGTAATTTTGATGGGCAATACCAACCGTTACCATGAATTTTTGGCACTGCTCATCTGACAAAAACATCTATTGTTTCCGAATGATTTAGGATTGCTATAACAACAAGTGTGTGAGTATCAATAGCGATTTGTACAATTCATTAATATCCGATTTTTTTAATAAAAGCTTGCCAAAATGGCAATAATAACTTTAACTTTACTTTAAAATTGACTCCCAATAAAAAACAAATCTTTAAATATTTTATCCTGATTATTTTTAGATGAATACTAAACTAGTAAGCTGATGCGCAGCTAGATTGTATAAAACGAAAACGTAAAATTATTGTAGTGTGGGCATCTTGCCCACGTCCCATATACAAATTAAGTGCGCAACAGCTTAATAGCTTTATTCCTTAGCTCATGCAATAAATACACAAGGCTATTTAGTTAATTTCCGGATAATTCTTTTAAGAAACAAGAGGGAGCAGGGAGCAGGGAATAGGGAAGAGGAGGTGTTTCTTTCATTCATAGCGGGTGGTGCGGGGTGTTCTTAAGCAACACGGGGAGTGTGGAGGCTCTTTTCTCCCCGCCCTTACTTACAGGAATGGCGGTGTTTCTCCTGATGCAAACGGTATTACACCATAGCCGGGTTTTGGTGGACTTCAGCCTTATGTACACCACTCGGCTAAAAAAAATCCACTTTGCGGTAATATAAATGTACTAATAAACTTACCCAAAAGAGTTATGCAAGACAATGCTCAGAATGCCAGTTTTCTAGAAATTTATGCGACCTTGCCAGTTGATTCATTATCATTACCAGTGCTACTGTACCCAAAATAGTCATTAATCCTGCAGGCATAAACTTACGTGTTAATGAAGAAGGAGTCAGGAGTCAGGAGTCAGGAGTCAGGAGTCAGGAGTCAGGAGTCAGAATACAGCTTTAAGCTGATGCGCAGCTAGATTGTATAAGACGAAAACGTAAAATTATTGTAGTGTGGGCATCTTGCCCACGTCCCATATACAAATTAAGTGCGCAACAGCTTTAGTATTCTGCCTTACTGGTGGATGAATCATGGTTTAAAGCAGAACGTTTTTAATCGGGGAACATATAACGAAAAATTTTTATCCTTTTTGAAACCCACAACGTAGGGCATGGGGTGTTCTGACTCCTGACTCCTGACTTCTGACTCCTTTTTACCATAGCCCCAACGCTAGATCACCGAGTTGACTGATGGATAATCAAGTAATTGCAAAGATTCAATTCCTCCAGCGCCAAGCAGCCTCCCTTTTACTTTACCAATCTGTCCTTCAAGGTGAGGTGGGTAACGCATTTCTTGACCTGTTGCAGGCTATACGTTACACTGATGCCGATGCGCGGGGTTGCCTTCAAGCTTATGGTAGCTACTTCAAATCCTTAGCTGCTAGAAATCAAAATTGGGAGGAATATCTAATTACTCAAATCGAGAGAGCAGATAATCCCTTTACTCAGCAAGCTCAACACCTAGAATTTGAGAGTTTGCCTAAATCTCTAGTAGCCGCAGCTCAACATGATTTACAAGCGTTGCAAAGCCTTTATGAATGTAGCAGCGCCTATTTAAGTGAGTGGGTGCAAGCTGTAGCCCATCTACCTATTTCACCGGTTGTGTGGTATAACGAGCAGGAAAAGGTAGAAATCGCGACTCTACAGCAGTTAGAGAATTGGGCTGATGCTATACAGGATTTGGCAAATTATTATCGGCAATTTGGCACAGGTTTATTTGCAGAGTACCAGGCTTTACGCTGGCAAGCTGGTCAGTTTATTGGCATCCGTTATCCTGATCCAGTGAAGTTGAGTGAACTTGTAAGTTACGAGTCTCAGCGAGATGCTTTGCAGAAAAATACAGAATTTTTGTTGTCAGGACAGGTAGCATTGCATGTATTACTTTATGGTAGTCGTGGTTCGGGAAAATCTTCTTTAGTGAAAGCTTTATTGAATGAGTATGGTGAGCGTAACTTACGCTTAATAGAAGTTACGAAATCTGAATTGAAAGACCTATCAAAAATAGTAGAACAGTTACGGGGAGCGCCACAGAAATTTATTATCTTTGTCGATGACCTTTCTTTTGAAGAAGATGACGACGCCTTTAAAGCGCTCAAAGTGGTTTTGGAAGGCAATTTAACCGCACGACCGCAAAACGTTGTAGTATATGCAACTTCTAACCGTCGCCACTTGATTCGAGAGTTTTTTGCAGACAGACCAGCCCCTAGAGAAAATGACGAAATCCACGCCTGGGATACTCTGCAGGAGAAGCTTTCCTTTAGCGATCGCTTTGGTCTGACCTTGACTTTTGAACCCGCTAATCAAAAAACTTATTTACAAATTGTCCGGCATTTGGCGGCACAAGCTGGAATTAATATAAAGCAGGAAGACTTGGAATATCAAGCTTTGCAATGGGCAACTCGTCACAATGGTCGTTCTGGGCGAACTGCACGGCAATTTGTTGATTTCTTGAAAGCTGACGTGGCAGTTTTTGGTTTACAAAACTATGCAGCTAACAAGGAGGAATAATTTGAGTTTTAATGCCAAAAGTCAGGAGTCAGGAGTCAGGAGTCAGGAGTCAGAATTTATCAGGGTTTGATATCATCAGCAAAGCGAGAGAACACTCCTGTTATTTCCTGATTTTTTAACAATTCTGTCTCCTGTATTCTGACTCCTGAATTCTTTTTAATGCCTGCTAAAAATCCTTATTCTGACAACTTGGGTATGCTAAAAACAAGCAATGTGCAATCAGCAATGATCAGCAATCGATTTATTATAGGTATAGTTGCCTTTGGTGTAAGCTTTGGTCTCAGTCTCGTCCTAAGCTGGAATTTTAATCATGCTTTGCTCACAGGTTTCATTACTGTACCTGCCACCTACTTAGCAGCTTTATTTGTAGATAAACGGCGAAGATATCATGAGATGTTACTTTTAGATTCTCTCCAAAGACGTATTAAAGAATTTGAAGGAATGAAATCTCATATTTTTACAGAAATTAATCAACTCGAAGCCCATAGAACTTTATTGTATACAGAGTCAAGCAAACTACAAAATCAACTCGCAGAACGCCGTAGCCAAAGAGACAGTCTCAATCGAGAATTAAGTACTTTCTCTGGAGAGAAAAAGCATTTAGAAGCAGAAATAAGCTACCTGCAAACTGAAATCCAAGCCTTGGGAAAAACTCAAGGAGAACTGAATAATTCCTTTTCTGCTCTAACAGCAGAGAAACGCCGCTTAGAATTGAATTGTAATCTATCGCGTGCGGAGATAGCTCAGCTACAAATTAACATTAGTGAACTCCTACAACAAAAACAAGAACTAGAAAGTAATTTAACCTTACTCAATAGACTCAAGCCCCAATTAGAAGAAAAACTGCATGGGCTACGATTGGAAATTCAAGAGCTAGAAATTCAGTCAAACAAGCAGAATGAACTCCTGTCAGAAAAAACCTCGGAGAGGAAAAATATAGAAGCAAAAGTGAATTCTCTCCAGACTACACTAACAGAACAAAAAACAGAACTAAAACAGTTGCAAGGGCAAATTTTATTATTGCAAGAGGAACGTGACCAACTGCAAAGCCAAGTCTGGGAATTGCTTCAACAAATGGAAACCTTAAACTTGGAGCAAATTACTGGAAATACACAAGAAAAAGATGTTAATTTGTTCCCTTTTTCCCATTTAATTGGCTCTTTAGACTCAATAGATAATATAACAGAACAACCGGAAAATCTGACGGAGGAATGGACTAAACTTTTAGCTCAGCTACCAGACCATGAGGTTCGAGTATTAAAAGCCTTGGTCGAGCAAGAAAATCCCAATTTTGCCCTGAGAAAGATTGCTGAAGAAAACATTACAATGCCGCAACTATTAATTGATTCAATTAATGAACATGCTAATGATACTATTGGAGAATTGATTATTGATCCATACTCTGAACCTTTAAAAGTTTATCAGGAACATATGATGAATATAAAAAAAATGATTGCGCTATATGAAGATATAATGGCTAGACAAACTTCGACAAATTGAACCAGGAGTCAGGAGTCAGGAGTCAGAAGTCAGAATACATTCGTCAGAATCAATCGGATGGGTATTTAAACCCCATCCAATTGTAGACAACGTGTAGACAGTAGGGATTTAAACTCCTTTACTCATCCGCCAGTCCCAAAGAATTCCCAAGCTAACTCCTGACATTAAACCTGCCAGTACTTTTCCTGAGGACAAAGATAAAGTGGTCCCTTTTCCTCCATGTCCACAATTAACAAACACATTCGATGCTTGAGGTATTCTTGATATTATGGCAACATCGTCCCCTGACATAGGTCTGAGTCCAGTCCAAGTTTCACAGTTTTCAATCTCAACACCAAGGATATCTTTGGCCTCAGCTTTCAATTTATCAATCTTATCTATAACATTTTCTTTATAGGCAATATCATTGTTATTAGAAAAAACTATTCCACATATCTTAATATTATCTACCATGTGTAACTTAATTACATTTCCATAGCAGTTGGTTTCTAC
>CAIVAU010000067.1 GCA_903903925.1 uncultured cyanobacterium | reverse complement strand
TTATTCACAGGTGGAGTCGTAGTATAACCGGTGCCATTATTTGCCGCTGTGTACGGGTCACATTTCAGGCTCATATTTGACCAACCGGGATAACTAGGGCTGTAAGTGGTCCAACCTCGTGTCGTATGACTCATGTTTTTTTTCCTTCTTATTTCAGATTGAGTTTCTCTAGGTCCGCTTTAGACGTAAGGTCAGTGCTCAGAGCAATCAGTGTATATTCCCCACAATCCAAACTTCCATTATTGATAAACGCTAGGCGGATTGGCATTTTTCCACCATTCCATGCTGTAAGAAAGGCCCGCGATTTATTGAAACTCTTCTGAGCACAGGTAGAGCCTAGTATTTCTTTCAGTTCAGCATCAGAAGGGAAGACAACAGATTCCATAGATTGCCCTAGCAAGCCAGCTTAACCATTGTAGCGCGTAAAAATTCTCGATTTGTGGAACAATGTTCCTGGAACAAGGGGAACCCTATGTATCTGCTACATATATTGGTTAAATTGTTGAAGCATATATCCCTTATAATTCGCTTTTAAACGCTCCTTCACTGTTTTGGAAAGGAATCATGTCAGTAATTTTCCCAGACAGCATGGCATGTTTAGCACCTAACACCTTCCAGATGCCATATTTGGACCCTGTGCTGGACGCCGTGGTTTATTGGAACCCACCGGCTACAGGAAGTCTATTCGGAAATATCGGAAGGCTCGTCAGCTACGGTAACACGGTTGATATGGTAAATCAGGTTGTCTCAACGCTTAGCTGGCTAAATTATCTCAATCCTCAGTGGCGAATGTTGTACGACCCTACTTCTGCCACTGCTTCAGGTCCGGCGGTTGATTACACTGAGTATACTTTTGACCTTCCACAGGTGATTGCATTCGTTACCGTAACTCTGCTATCAGCTGCTAAAGTCGATTACTGGTGGGGAACGAGTGTATTTGCAAAGTTTGGTTTTTTTTCTTGGTTAGAAAGCGACTTGGCTCTTCCGCAAATCTGGATTAACTTCAAAGACATGGTTCTTGTCGGTAGCGATATCTACAACGACTTTGGCGGATTTGCTACCTGTGGCGCACCAGGTTGTGCAATAACGGTAGTGAGTTATTCGAGACAATCATTGCCATACATTCAATATGCAGGGACGTTTTTTGAAATACCGGTTAGCTGGCAGTAGCAGATTACTTTAAAGGGGAATTAAAAAATGTCGGAATCAAAAGTAAATCCTTGGTTCAATCACCAGTTATACAGAGAGTCTTTGCGGAACGTGGCACCATTCATGGTGCCTAACGTAAGAGCACAATTAGAACCTTTAGAAGTGCGCCAAGTCGTTCACGATGGGGTAGACAACGCATATAATCAAGCAGAGCTGGCTCGTTGGCATCACATTCTTGCTAGTGTTGGACATTTTAAATTGCCCATAAAGACGCTCTTAACCAGACAAGATTTTGACCTGATTCATAATTATATTGCTCCGAAACTGTCTGAGATATCTAAAGAAAATTCTTCAGTCGCCGATGCATTTTACCGACTTTTGGTTAAAGCGAATGAGCTAAGAGATTGGAGTGATAAGGTAAAGCCTGATTTATTCCCCCCAATGCCACAGCCAGGTCCGGCTCAAACACTGCCTGCGCCTCAACCCCTTGCGTTGCCAACTCCAAATGAAAAACCGTCAGAAGGCAAGAAGAAAACTGTCTAAGCCTTAAATCTGTTTTATCTGTGTTTTGTAGTGTACATAACATATGACAAGAGACAAGACGCGCTTGACAAGTGTAGCATTGCGACACTTACCAGCTCGGGTAAATAAACATGGCTGAAACAAACATTCCGTATCTGCACGGGTTCCACGAATTTTGGGAAGTAGCGTTACACGTTGCGAGAGGAAAAGCCAAAGATGGCTTTCCTCTCACCCCGAAACAGGAAAACGAGGTAATTGGAGGAGTAATCGAAAAATATAGAGATGGGGCGTGGAAGTTCAAGCCATGCCCAGTATGTCAGGCGGAAATTAAGGCCAAGTCGGAAAAAGGAGTAGACCCATTTATATGTCCAACACAAGTAAAACTACAAATACAAGAAGCAATCGAGAAGTGGAACAAGAGAGACAGAATCTTTCTATAGAGAACAAAATTCTTTTCACTCTGCGCAACGAGCCACCACTGCCTAATGTTCCCGGATTTACAATCACTGCGCTGGTCAATTCGACAACATTGTCCTTTTCGCAGGTGAAGAACGGATTGACGCGTCTGCTTGCGCAAGGCAAAATCACTTCATCTTACAATCACAGATGCAAGTACGTATTTTATACAATCGTAGAGCGCTAGTCTCACCACCAGCAAAATAAGTACCTCCCCCTGACCTTGTAATCGGGGGGAGGTATTTTGCTTCAGACGCCAAGTCGCGGAGCAATATGCTGTTATTTTATCAGATTTGCTAGGCAGTGTAGCCAAGATTCCAGGTGCCGGTTGCGATTGTGACCTGATTCGTTCCGTCCGTTGCTTGCAGTCGCAATCTTCCGCCAGGCGTTCCAGTGCCACCCTGCAAATTTGCGAATAATTCGTTTTGCTGAGTAGGGCTGATAATCAAGCGCGCGCTGGGATTGCCTGCTGTTTCGTCAGTCAAGTTATAGACAGAAGCGGAATCGTAATTATAACTTCCTAGAACCTGGCCATTATCCGCAAAAATCGCAAACTGGGTTGCACTGGAAAGGTCGTAAACTGACCCGTCGGTATTCTTAGGAGCTGGGGTTGTAACCAATGTCCCTGCAAATGCACTCGCGCTCTGTGCATACTTAGGCGCAAGCGTTATTGTTCCAGGGATACAGTTTGGATTAAGAGCCATTTTTTACCTACCTTAAGGAATAAAGGCAGCGTTCCAGCTGCCTTGTGCCACCAGCACAGTATTAGTACCGTCAGTGGCAGTAATCGATATCTTTCCCGAAGTGGGACCGCCTGCCAGAAGTGGCGTAATGGCATTTGAAAGATTTACGGCGGATATAGAGAGACTGCCACCAGTGCTGGTGCCGGATATTTTTGTATTTGGAGGTGAGTTTTGCTGTAAAGATACTACGTTACTCTGCCCATTATTCATAACTACAGCATAGGAAGTAGCTGACGACAAATCGAATGTTCCAGTTGCACCTTGGTTCGTTGGTGCAAAAGCGATTATTGATTCATTAAGCACTGCGGCATTTTCGAGCGAATATTGAACGCCAACATTTATGTTCGCGGGATTACAGTTAAGTCCTAGAGCCATATTTTTTCTCCGAGTTATTCTAGGGATATTTGATTTTCCGTACCGATATCAGTCGAGCAAATAAATTACTTGAGGTTTCGTATTTTTACAGCCTCTGCCTTCAGCCCAAAGACAGTGTACGTATTTCCAAATTCATCACCAAATGTGGTTCCTAATGCGAATAGACCCCCTGTCGGGCTCATTGCGACACATTGGTCATGCACTCCGCCACCATCCTTACCATAAACTCTGCGCAAATCGTTGGCATGACTTGGCCAAAAATTATTC
>CAIVAU010000066.1 GCA_903903925.1 uncultured cyanobacterium | reverse complement strand
TTGTAGTTCATTATCCACTGGCGTGTCGTCTGAGTCTGGCAGTTCCTCGGATGATGGAAGACAGTGCAGCAGATTATACTCTAACATGAGTGATGCCTTAGAGTGTTTTCTATCTATATTTTACATCAGCAAAAGGGTGGGGATAAAACCTGGCTAAAAAGAGAGAAATCAATTACTGAAATCTCAACCATTTATGGGTAAATTATTTTACAAAACCTTGCACTGACCATAATGCCATAACAATCCCTGTATTAATATTGACAAATTTTCCCAAAAAATGCTAGATTGACATTTGTATATACAAAATATTATATTAAAAATAACAATGGAAAAAATAGCAGGATTTAATTGGGATAACGGAAATTCTGAAAAGTGCCAAAAACACGGAGTTTCAATAGAAGAAATTGAAGCTTTGTTTTTTAATCAAAAAGTGAGGGTATCACCAGATCCAAATCACTCTGAGAAGGAGACAAGATTTTTCGCCATAGGTATGTCAATTAAAGATAGACCTATTTTTGTAGTTTTTACTTTCCGTGAAATTCAGGAAGAAAGACTTATTAGACCAATCAGTGCCCGTTATATGCATGAAAAAGAGGTGCAAAAGTATGAAGAAAATTTTGCCAAAAATGACGAGTGATGAAGAAGCTGAAAACTTGCTAGAACAAGATTTATCAGACTTTCTTCACGAAGATAATTTCAAATTTGTAAGTTTTGAATTCCAACCTAAAGACAAAACTGTAAATTTAAGGGTTTCCGATAAATTATTGGAAAAAGTTAAAAACGTTGCTCAAAAGGAGGGTATCTCTTATCAAAAATATATCCGTAGGGCTATAGAAAAGTCTTTAGGTGAGAGTTAAACTGTCTTTATAAAATCCTCGAAGTATAAGACCTTCGAGGGTTCTACTTATGCAAGTCGAGTTGTTACTGGAGGGCTGCTATTATTTATTAAGCGAATACAAACATTTGAATCCAGAAGATAAGTCAAAATAGCTGTTCCCTTGTCTCATACTCTCCTTGTTCTGGTCTTTGTAGCGGTTCTCCCACCCAACCGCCAATTACTTCTTCAAAAAAACCAGGCATCCAGCCTCTTTGTTTTGGTGTAACTTTTTCAATTGTTACTGTCACCTCGATTTCTATATCTGTCATTTATACTGGAATATCAAGATGTAATACTCCATCTTTTCCGACAAGAGAACGTAATTTTATACTTTGCATGGTTGTTTATCCATAGGTAAATTATTTTACAACACCTTACACTGACCATAATGCCTTAACAAATGGTCGCACAGCACCAGCGCTACCATCGCCTCAACCATCGGCACTGCACGTGGTAACACACAAGGATCATGGCGTCCTTTTGCTGCTAAAATTGTCTCTTCGCCTTCATTCGTGACTGTCTTTTGCTCTTTTCTAATGGTTGCTGTCGGCTTAAATGCGACACGCAAGATGATATTCTCGCCGTTAGCAATTCCGCCTTGAATTCCACCAGAACGATTCGTTACAGTGCGAATTTCACCCTGCTCATCAATATAAAATTCGTCGTTATGCTCAATACCTGTAAGTAGTGTCCCTGCAAAACCTGAACCAATTTCAACGCCTTTGCTAGCAGGTAGAGACATCACACCTTTGGCGATATCTGCTTCCAATTTATCGAAAACTGGATCTCCCAAACCTTTCGGCAGGTTTCGTGCGACACATTCTACCACGCCGCCAACGGAATCACCCTGTCTACCAATTTGTTCAATTAATTCAATCATTCGTTCTGCACTTTCACCATCGGGACAGCGAACAATGTTGCTTTCCACTTGCTCTAAAGTCACAGTATCAGGGTTAACGACGCCTTCTAAATCTTTGATGCGCTTGACGTAACCAATCACTTCAACATTCGCAACTTGATGGAGAATTTTTTTGGCGATCGCACCCGCAGCAACTCGTCCAATTGTCTCCCGCGCCGACGATCTACCGCCTCCCTGCCAATTGCGGATACCATATTTTGCATCATAAGTCGCGTCTGCATGGGAAGGACGATACTTCTGTTGCATCTCATCATAATCCTGGGAACGAGTATCTTTGTTCCTGACTAGGATTGTGATTGGTGTTCCTAGCGTTTTCCCTTCAAATACCCCAGATATAATCTCGCAAGAGTCAGCTTCCTTACGAGGAGTTGTAATCTTACTCTGTCCTGGACGCCTTCTATCTAATTCTACCTGGATTTCCTCAGCCGAAATTTCCAGTCGTGGAGGACAACCATCAATGACAACCCCTACACCACCGCCGTGAGACTCGCCAAAAGTGGTGATGCGAAACAGATGACCAAAAGTGTTACCCATGATGCTGAGGAAATGATGAGGTAGTTGGAGGTCTTGTTTTCAACACAAGAACCCAGTATCTAGGATATCGATCATCTGTGAGTTTTACAAGGGTTGGTTACTGTTAGCTAATTGCTACTCAAAATTACTCAGAGCATGACAAAAAAGGGTAAGCTGTGGATATAATGAGTTTGACAGCCTACCGAGACTGCTTCCCTCTTCGTGTGAAGAAAAAGCGCTCTTGTGAGCAATCAAAAAAGCGCTTATTTCCAAAACTCGTTGTTGATTTTTTGCTACTGCGGCTGTTGATTAATCCGCTTGATCAATTCAGCTTCAAATTCTTCGTCTGTCCTACAAATGACTTTTGGACGCTGGTCTAATCTATCCATCAAAAGGTGAAAAGCTTCGACATCATCTGGATGATATCGCACCCAGTCTCGCAACTGATCATCAGACATTGCTTGATAATTCTTATTTGTCATGGAAAAGTTACCTCCCCATTGGGGTAAATTTCTATTTGTATTGTGTCTCCAATCAACATATAGATGTGCTTTGTTCTTTCGTCTAATCGCACGACATTGATTGATTGCAACAAATTACTTGCTCTTACACATCTGCGATAAAACGCTCGTAATTGCTCAATAGTTGGTTCCAATTGACTCTCTCCTACTGACTGTGCTTCCTTTGCGATTAAACGTGCCAAGCAACGCCAAACCGTGCCAAACACCGTAGGTACAGTAAGTTAAATTTATTGACGGGGAATCAAGCTGAAGTTGGGCAAGCTCTTGGCTACAAATAGCTTGTGCCTCTACATTATATGTCATGATGGAATTAACCTCTTTATTAGAGCAAACAATAGCTGCAATTCGTGGCATAGTGGAAATAGAGCAAACAGAACGCGATCGCTCCCTAGAACAAACCATTCAAGTTTTGGGTGTTGGTTTAGGTGCAGGTGCGATCGTCTCTGGAGTTGTTGCTACCCACATCGATAAACCTTTCTCTCCCCTATCTCTCCATAAACCATTCCATCCCCTAGTCTCATCTTTGTTTTGGAGTCTTCTGGCTGTCTTGTTTTTTGGTGGCTTAACTTGGCTTTGGTCTCAGCGTCGGTAGAGTGGGGAGATGACCAAAAGTCTTATTGTTTATTAAAATTACTCAACAACCAACAATTAAAACTATGGATAACAATCATGTACTTGACCTAGTGACAGTGGGAATAGCAATCGCCATTCTTTTAGGCGGCTTTCTGATGATGTTTACAACTATTTTCACTACCAAAAAAAGGAACTAGCGCCGCAATTTAGTAAATAGACCACACGTGTAGGCGGTACGCTACGGGAACACCCCTACAATGAGTGTGGCTGATTTATGAGAAAACCGCTTTAAGAAGTCAATACTCCCCGTTCTTCAAGTATGAGTTTTTTCCCCTGATAAATTTGTAACCTGCCGTCTTCTGTCACCTGATAGATATACTGTTGATTCCGGAACTCGTAACCAAGGAATCGGCATGGTGTGACACCATCTGCACAGGTTGTGTGGATAGTTTTGCCCGTGAGATGAATAGAAGCACCTGTTTTCAGATTTCTTCCGTAGTATGTAACATGATTGCAAGTTACACTTCCTTCCGGGCAGTTCCTTGTAATTTTAATGTTGAAACTCTTGGTCTTTAAAGTCTCAGCTAAAGCCGCACCTGACCAAAGTGGGAGGGTAACAATTGGCAAGGTAGCAAGCAAGCCGACAAATTTTTTGTAGCTCAGCATTTTATTTTTCATGAACAAAAATTATACATATTTATGTACGTATCTATTTTATACATACACATTGACCAACCTGATTTAGTAACAAAAGAACTTGAATGCAAATGGCAAAATCTAGAATTGCTGGAAGCTTTGGCAGCAATTAGCGGGATGTGGGATAATATATAAAAATAAATATATTTACTGCGTATACTTCTTCACAGGATATTGACGAATATACGCCTCTACTTGTAGTGCTTGTAGAGGCTTTCCTTTCTAGGGTTAGCAGTCGCAATCGCACTATCGAAGTAGGAAGCCCAGGAGGTTGGGAGTTGAGCGAGGCGAAATTCCCTTGCTTGCAGTTGTCACATTATTTTTTCATCCCCGACTTGTTCAAAAACTTGCTTCAACAGAACCAATCCTTCCTCAATCTGTAGAATCTGTCCTTCTGTGAGGTGATCTAGGAGACCAGCAATCTGAGAACGAGTGTGTTCACGAGCTTGCTGAAGATGAGACTGACCTGCTTCAGTCAAATTAAGAATAACACGCCGTCGTTCTTGAGGGTCATTGATCCGGTCAACAAAGTTGCGCTGTACAAGTCGTTCAATCGTTGCTGATGCTGTAGCACAAGTAACCCCCACGTGTTCAGCAACTTCAGAAAGTGAAGCACCAGGGTTGCGGTCAAGAAATGCTAGCGTCCGGAATTGTGGGACGGATATTGTCGTAGCACCTTGATCACGCATATCGGCTCGAATTGCTCGCATAACCAATGGGATTGTCTCCATTACCCTAGCCGCACAATCTTTAGAAGTTTTTGTTTGAGACAGTTGCTTTACGCTCATGAAATATTACTTTTCCTAAGTATACTCGACATTCAATATTCTTTACGTTTTCGCTTCGCCCCGGTTAGAAACCGGAGATTTTCAGCATAAGTCTAATAGAGATGCGAAATCTGTTTTTGTAGGTTAGCCCAAGAACAAAGAAACCCGGTAACTTGTAGGAAACCGGGCTTCAGTTCATTATTTAATACTAATTTAAAGAATGATTGCGACAGATAGATTCACGTCAACCGTCACCATCAACTGTAGGAACTATTTACAACAGATTGCAAGTAAGTGAAGTAAAAAAGCCTTTTTTATTCCTAACCCCTAACCCCTAAATCCTAACCCAACCGTTGAGCAGCGCGTCTGATTCTTGAGGTTTCACGGTAACTGACTCCTGATGCTATTTGATCACCTGTATAGTGGATAAACACATCATCCAGGGTGGCATGACTCTTACTTAAGGAAGCCTTCAATTCTGCCGGTGTGCCAGTCACAACTTCCTTGCCCTGATGCATGATTGCTACTCGATGACACAAATTATCTGCTTCTTCTAAAAAATGCGTGGTTAAGAGTATAGTAGTGCCATAATTTGTCCGGAGTTGTTGCAAAAGTTCCCATACCTGACTGCGTGCTCGCGGGTCTAGCCCTACAGTAGGCTCATCTAGAAAAAGTATCTGGGGCTGATGCAAAATCGACTGCGCAATTTCCAGCTTCCGAATCATGCCACCAGAGTAGTTTCGCACCATTCTATTTGCGACATCCTGCAAACCCATGAAGGATAGAGCTTCTCTGATACGGTACTCCCGTTTAGTTCGCTTAATGTCGTACAGCTTGGCAAAAATCAGTAGATTCTCGTAGCCGGTGAGACTACCATCAGCAGAAAGTGCTTGGGGAACGTAGCCAATCGCACGCCTCACCTCTGTGGGCTGACGAGTCACGTCAAATCCTGCAATCATTGCTTGTCCAGCACTTGGCGGTAGTAAGGTTGTCAGCATCTTTATGACTGTACTCTTGCCCGCACCGTTGGGTCCTAGTAAGCCAAATACCTCACCATGTTCTACAGTAAAGCTCAGGGCGTCTACTGCGGTTACTTTCTCGAAGCAACGAGTGAGTTCGTGTACCTCTAAAGTAGGTCTTCTTCCTGTTACGTTGAGTTCCGTCATGTGTTAGATTTGCCTGAATATTGTTAGCCAATCTAACAATTAGTATCTCATGAGATTCCGGGCTTTATATAAAGATGTTTTGGTTTGTAGTTGCTAAGAGCGAAGACAGCGCAACTACGAACCGATAGAACCTAGATGGTGATATTTGCAAATTGCTGCACTGCTCGCACTAAATCATGTGGTGTGCCAATATCTAAATAACTCCCATTCGGAAATGCTTCTGCTTCTACATGAAAACCTTGATGAATAGCAGCCTGAATGACATTGCCAATGGGTATTTCTGGGATCTGTGACAAATCGCTTTGAGCCTTGAGAGTCAGAAGGTACTCATGCAAAAACTGGGTAAAGGCAGGTGTCCAAATCGCAATAGCCCACATATAACGCAAATCCGATTGACGGGGTTTTTCAATTATCAGGCGGACTTTACCTGATGCGTCGAAATCAACCATACCTGCTTTGTGAGGTTGATCAGTGGGAAATAATCCCAAGACAACATCGGCATGACTGATCTCAAGGCGTGCGAGTACCCTCACAAAGGCATCTTGAGGCTGAAACAGAATATCGGGAAAACCCAAAGCTACCACGGCATCTTGGACAAAGGGATAAGCTTGATCCAACGTAAAAGGTACACCATAGGGCAGATTCATGATCAGATACCCTAAACTCATGGAAAGCATTGTCCCATCTCCAAAATATGCTGGAATATCCCATTTGCCAGGACGGATGATAAAATATGCCTGCTCAATGCCTGCGAGTTGCATTTTTTCCAGCAGATAGTGACAAACAACTTTCGGACGCAAGTCACATTGCTTACCAAAATAATCAAAGCCTATTGGGTACAACTCTTTACTAAGTGGTAAAGGAGAAATCCGGGTTGCGTGTCCACCTGCAGGTAGCAGCCCAATGATTTGTCTTCTGTCTTTTGCCATTGATCATTTGTCCTTTGTCGTTTGTTTAGGGACTTCCAAATAAAAAAATGTCCAATTCCTACAGTTGACGGTTGACGGTTAACTGTCAACAACCTATTTCTTGGAGTTCTCTTAATACTAAATTCCACAAAAAACTACCCTCTCCTTGAGAAGCGCGGTGGTGTAAAGACAGCGCAGGGAGAGGGTGATTGAGTTTTATTTTGTTACCAGTTCTACTTGACAGAGACGGCATCAACATCGATAGTGTTGGCAGTATTGGTGGTGGAAGTAGAAACTTCTTCTGTATTGGTGGCTTTGGAGTCCTCGTTATTGACCTGACGCGCTTTGAAGCCTTCGATCACAAGCTGAGATACTTCGGAAACCAACAATGTCAATAGAAACACATCGTCAAGTTCTCCCACAAGGGGTATAAAATCTGGGGCAATATCAATTGGGCTGACAAAATAAACTAGTGTTCCTAAGATTACCCACCAACGGTACTTAGGATTGCGAAGCAAATTACGATACCAAGTGTAGATGGATTGGATTGAAAATTTCATGTCTTTAACCTTTACTTATCTTTGATTTTGGCAAATTATGTCCTAAACTTCCTGTGGAAATAACCGTCATAGTTTGTCTGGAAGATGCTACTGGTAAGGAGCAGGGAGCAGGGAGCAGGAGGTGTTTCTGTAATGAGTAACGGGTGGTGCGCCGCCAGTGGGGTGTTCATAAGAAATTCAACAAGTATGGAAATTTTGCCTTTATCTCTAGTATCTCTAGTATTAAGTTTATTAAAAGGCTGTGGAATAGTTGTAGAGGAATGAACGGAGGAAACTTTAAACTGTGGATATCTTAGCTCTCTTTCGCAAGGTTGGGCCAGTCATATGGCCGTTGCTTTTCTTCTCAGTTTTATGTCTAAGTGTGATTTTAGAACGACTGTGGTTCTGGTTGCGAATTTTGACCCAGGAAAAGGAAATAGTTGACCGCGTCCTAGATGCGGCTCATGATAGTTGGGAAACAGCTAAGGAAATCGCTAGACGGGCAACGGATCAACCTATAGGCAGGTTTCTTTATGCTCCCTTAAGCTTGCCAAAAAGCACTCCAGAACTTGTCAGGCTAGCACTTGAGTCAACAGCAGAATACGAATTGGCTCAGATGAGGCGGGGAGAGAAAGTTTTGGAACTTGTCATTGCTGTCGCCCCTCTGCTGGGGTTATTTGGCACAGTTTGGGGATTAATCAGGTCTTTAGAATCAATTCGGATTGGAGATTTGGGAACCGAATCAACGGCTGGGGTAACTACTGGTATTGGAGAGGCTCTTTATTGTACGGCAACAGGACTAGTGATCGCCATCTTCAGCCTAATATTTTATCGGTTCTTTCAAGCTCTTGTTGTCAACCAAGTCAAAGTTTTTCGCAAAGCAGGAAACGATCTAGAAATGCTGTACCTCCAGTCACTTCCTGACTTCAGTAGTACAGATGACAGTGCGTTGTCACCGATGATTGCAAGGGAATCCTCACCAAACACCAATTTGCCTCGAAAGAAAGCCAAAAGCAAGTTTTCGGAACCCCCACTACCTCCACCACCTCCACCACCATCTGATTTCTCAGAACCGAAAGACAGTCAAGAATTTAACCCCTAATTTAGGTGTGAGATTGAGATCATGAAAGTTAATCTACATACTCCAATTGAAGAAGCCCAAGTTCAAATTATTCCCTTAATTGATGTCATTTTTTGTATCCTGTCGTTTTTTATTTTGGCTTCGCTGCAATTTACTCGGCAACAAGCGATTAACATTGATTTGCCTAAGGCTAACACCGGTACAACAACTAATAATAGTAGTGTCTTTTCACCTCAAGGGCGGCAGATGTTACCTGTAACTATCGATGCTATTGGTCAATCTTATGTAGAAAAACAGCCGATAAAAAAGGAGCAATTGAAGGCAGTTTTAGAGGATTATATCAGAAAAAATCCCAAGGGAATTTTGGTGCTTAATGCCTCTCGCTCAGCAACTTACAATGATGTTATAGACATGTTGGACTTGCTGCGACAAGTAGGGGGCGATCGCGTTTCTCTAGGGATCATACCTGGCCCCTCCCAAAAAGCGACTAATTTGCAACAGCCAACTTCTCCTTATTTGCCAACCAATCCCAGGACATCCGGCGTGGCTCCTTTACCAAACGCTGTACCTATTCTTCCCCCAATTCCAAATCAAGTCCCCTTACCCCTTGCTCAACCAGCACCAGGGAGGTCACGAAGGAAGTAGGGAGAGAGGGAGTGTGGGGAGTCATGTCTCCTTCTTGTCCGACACCTCCCACTTTCCCTTCACTCCCCAAACCTAAAAACATCCAAAATAAATCATTGCTAACAGCAAAAGTTCTGGTAAGTTTACAAATATTTACAACGACAGATTGAGAATTTTCTCGCCAATAGCCATTTAAGTTTCAGGGGTTGTGGCAATGGATCTTCGGAGAGTTTTTATTGTTTGGGTGGTTACAGCTATTAGTTTGTACATTATTAGCAAATTCCCCACCATAGGAGTTGAAATTGATACTCCTATTCAAGCCTTCAGGTCTGCGGCAGTTCTGGGAATTGTCACAGCAGTAGTCAGACCGATTTTACGCATGACCTTTGCCGCACTAAATCTTGTCATGTTTAACTTGTTGTCTGGCTTTTTGACATTTATGATCACCGTTGCATGTTTTGGACTTGTAGCCTCTTTAGTACAGGGCTTTAGCTTGCGCTTCGGTATTTGGAGTGCTGTTCTAGGGGCGCTCACTCTATCTGCAATCAGCAGCTTTATTTATGAATTTTTAGAGATATCAAGTTAGGAGCACTGCATTGGCGGCACACCATCCCTTACGAAGGTCAGAAACACTACTATTTTCGTAAGGGCGGGGAGAAGATCGCCCCTAGACAATGCCTACTCCTAACTGCTAACTCCTAACTAATCATTAGCAGTTGGGGGAGCAACTGTGGTACTTGATTGTTGAGTACGCTGTTCGCGTTTTTTGCGATCGGCTAAGAGTATATCTGCCATGACCACGATAGCTTGCGTCATCTTATCTAAGTTAGAACGGTACAACTCCAAGTCTTTACTAAGTTTATCATCAGATAGATGTAAGCCAGTGGCAATGGTTTTCAGCGCCTCGGTACGTTGTTTTTCGTCTTTAACTAATTCTGGATCTGACAGTTCTAGCAAAGAAAATATCCCGATCGCAAATAGGCGATTGTATTTGAAGTTAGGATCGTTGGCGATTTTGTTGAGTGAAAATTGTAACTCAGCATCTCGATCTAAAGGATTTGTTTGACTTAACCACGTAATTAATTCTCTTGCCGATAAGCTTCGAGCTAAACCTTGCAACCTTTGAGCGTCCTGTTCATAATGTTGTGGATCTTCTTCTACGGCTTGAAGAAGAGCGTTAAAAACCGACTCCTTTTCTCGTTCTGGCAGGTAGCCTTGCATGAAACGTTCAAAGGTGGTGACGACGCCCAAGGCATAAATTGAGTTGTAGCTAAAATCGACATTTACCGACAGTAGGTGCATTTCCACCATCAACTCTTCCACAACCCGACGATAAATTGTATTAATCGGACGAGTGTGTAGAGTATAGAAAGTTCGCTTTGTATCAGAGACAGTACGGACGTTATTCACAAATAAAATTTACAGGGCAACGTATGTTTATTTTCTCGTTTCTAGGCGACTTTGCCAAGTTTTTGTTTATGCTAGATACTTATTAATTTACAATATAATTTTATCTGACTGAGATGAGCTTCTCTCCACAGTTACTTGCCCTAGCTGACTATCTGAGTGGTGAATTTGATAATCGAGAACAAGCTCTTGCAGAGCCTATCTGGTATGTTCATCTACGTTTATGGCAAAGACCTATACCTTTATTTTCAGAAGATAGCATGACTCTGTTTGCCGAACAAGCCAGTGTTGTTAACCTAGAAAGACCTTATCGGCAGCGAATCATGCGGCTGATGGAAGTAAGCAACCCTGATGTGGCTCTTGCAATACAGTACTACATGATCAAAGACCCGATATCATTGAGTGGTGCTGGTTGCAACCCAGCTTTACTAGATAGGTTGACTATCGACCAAATAGATTTGCTACCAGGCTGCATTCTCAACGTTAAAGAGCAAACAATAGATAACCATTGCTATAAGTTTACTGCTACCCCACCTCCAGAAGCTCGTTGCTGCTTTACTTATCTTGATAAAACTGTGCAAGTTGCTCTCTCGTTTGAAGCTACTCAAAATGAATTGATCAGCTTTGATAAAGGAATAGACCCAAATACAGGAAAAGCTACTTGGGGAGCGATTTTTGGACCATTTCGCTATACAAAGCGACATAAATTTTAGATTCTAGATTCAGCGAAAACTTGCGATAGCGCAGTGTCGGAGGATTTCCCTCCGTGGCAAGCTTTTCAAGACCTAAATTCCAAATTTTAACTGGCGATACTGCGAGGTACACCTTCTAAAGCTTCCTCCTCTTTTTCAAAAATTTCAAAAACTGTGTCCATCATGGTGACCTCAAACACCAGTTTGGCTTCTGGATGCACATTACAAATCCGAAAACTGCCTTTAACCTTATCAGCATCTCGCATTCCAGCTACCAACGATGTGAGACCAGAACTATCAATAAAATTTACTTGGCCAAGATTCACAACTAAATGGCGACTCAACTTGGAAATACACTCTTGCAACTTTAGGCGAAATTGCCAAGCTGTGGTGATGTCTAATCGGCCTGTGGGTGTCAAAATAATTACAGTATTCCCGTCTTTAGTTGTATGACTTTTTTGCTCGATATTTATCATTAAGTCCCCCTTAGATACTCTCAAAATCTATTATTTCTCTAGTTGTTAGTTGTCGTATGAACTACTTACAACCATCTTTCCTGCTGCCATTTCTCTTCCTTTGACAAGGAAATAGGTAAAGGCAGCAGGGACTGTAATTAGAAGAACCTCCAGTTTTAGCAACAACAAGATGGCTTCATAATACAATACAAGCGTACTATTTTTTTTTGCTAAGAACTTGCTTTTAGTAGTTTAACTCACCAGAGAAAGTACTGTGTACGATAAGAGTACTGAGTAAAAAAAATAGGTGTGGGGAGTCCCACACCCCACACCCCACACCCTAGACCCCTTTCATTGTCCAATTTGCCCAATCTTGAGGCTTCAGGAAGGTTTTGTATAAATCCTCTTCAGGGGAATTTGGTTCTGGTTTGTAGCCGTATTCCCAGCGCACTAATGGCGGTAGTGACATCAAAATTGATTCAGTGCGTCCATTGGTTTGCAAACCAAAAATGGTGCCTCGGTCATAAACCAAGTTGAATTCTACATACCTTCCTCGACGGTAGAGTTGAAAATTCCTTTGGCGATCGCCATATTCCATTCCTCTTCGCCGTTCTACAATTGGTACATAGGCTTTTAAAAATGCATGACCACAGTCTTGCACAAAAGCAAATAAGTCTTCCCAACTGCGTGGTGCTGGGTTGCCTAATTGGTTACTGTAAAGAGCTGCATTTCCATCTGCATGGGGACCCCGATACAACTGACCTTGACCATCTTGGTAATCAAAAAACAGACCGCCAACACCGCGCATCTCCCCGCGATGTTTCAGGTAGAAATATTCATCACACCAACGCTTGAACACTGGGTAATACTCTGAATGGTGAGCATCACAAGCTTGCTTGAAAGTTTGATGGAAATGTGCTGCATCTTCAGCATAAGGGTAGTAAGGGGTTAAATCAGCTCCGCCACCAAACCACCAAACTGGCCCCGCCTCAAAGTAGCGATAATTCAGGTGAACAGTGGGTATGTAAGGATTGCGAGGATGTAGCACCATTGAAGTGCCTGTGGCAAAAAAGCTATGTCCTGCTGCCTCTGGACGTTGAGCTAAAATTGAAGGTGGCAAATGAGAATCCCAAACTTCAGAAAAGCCTACACCAGCTTGTTCAAATATTGCTCCTTCACGCATGATGCGCGATCGCCCTCCACCTCCTTCTGGGCGTTCCCACTTATCTTCTTGAAAATTCCCCACACCATCCAAATCTGCCAATGTTTGAGTAATTTGGTCTTGCAACTGTTGCATAAACTGACGAACCCTAGTCTTAGCGTCAGTTGGTGGCAAAGATTTGGAAGATGCTGGTATAGTTCGGGTTTGGGAGTCGATCAACATAAACTCAATAACCTAAGGGTCTGATTATTGTAATGTCCTCAAAGACCAATGGTAAAACGCCCTTGGCAAAACTTTATAAAAATACCTTAGGGAAGAGGGGGAGTGTGGGGAGTGTGGGGAGTGTGGGGGGAGATTGCAATTCAGCGGACACAATATCTTTTTTAACTCGTCCCTACTTGCCATACTCGGGGAGATTTTGAGAGAGTTTGATCTAGAAACTGACTACAGTTACTGACCTGCCAGATTTACCAAAAAGCGTATAGCGAGGAGGATTAGGAAAATGCGAGATTGGTTGTCCAAATTCATCCACCGCAAACGTCGTCGGTTTTGCGCTTCTCTGGTAAGGACGTATCGAGAGATTAGTTCTGCTTCTGTAGATGAACTGTGGCAAAAGGTGGTTGATTTGGGAGATGTTTCCTGGCATCCACTGCTAAAAAGCACCAACCTTCCCTACGGATTAGTACCCAAACCCGGATTGATTTACCAAGCGGTGACACGCTTGTCGCCAATTCCCATTCGCATTTTTGTAGAGTGCGTTAATCCTAGAGAGTTACTGTGTATCAGATTACTGACAATCCCTGGTGTAGAAGAACGGGTGACTTACCGAGTAGAATCAACGGTTTGTGGCACTTGTTTGTCTTATTCTGTCACGCTACGCGGTTGGCTGTCACCCTTGATTTGGTCGTTGTCTCGTCCCTATGCAGATCGCGTTGCGCGTTCCTTGGTCGAAGCTGTTGAGGGAACGACATTAAAAGCAAAGAGAAAACCCCTCAAGAACAGTTGTTTTGATTTGTAGAGCATTCTCGAAACACCTCCCCCCACACTCCCCACACTCCTATTAGTGGGAAAACTACCTACTAATCACCAAACAGTTTCCACAGAAAGTTAAGATCCTAGAAGATAAGATTTCCTTATTGTTAAGAATTGTTACAGCACCAAGGGTTAAAAAGTATGTACGATGTTCTCGATTCCCAGTCAGTTTTAGAAGTGTTGCGACCGGTGCAAGATCCAGAACTGCGCAAAAGTTTGGTAGAACTCAACATGATTCGCAACGTCAAAATTGACGATAGTAAGGTGAGCTTTACTTTGGTGTTGACAACTCCTGCCTGTCCATTACGTGAGTTTATTGTTGAAGACTGCCAAAAAGCTGTAAAAAAGCTACCAGGGGTGAAGGATGTATCTATAGAGGTAACAGCGGAAACACCGCAGCAAAAAAGCTTACCTGATCGCACTGGCATTTCTGGCATCAAGAATATTATCGCGGTTTCTAGCGGCAAAGGTGGTGTTGGGAAAAGTACGGTTGCTGTAAATGTAGCAGTTGCTCTAGCTCAAACAGGGGCTAAAGTAGGTTTACTTGATGCTGATATCTACGGTCCTAATGACCCGACTATGTTAGGACTCAGTCACGCTCAGCTTGCCGTTCACTCAACAGAAAAAGGTGACATCCTGGAACCTGCATTTAATCACGGCGTCAAATTAGTGTCAATGGGCTTTTTAATTGACCGAGACCAACCAGTGATTTGGCGCGGACCAATGCTCAATGGAGTGATTCGTCAATTTCTCTATCAAGTGCAATGGGGAGAACTGGACTATTTGATTGTGGATATGCCACCAGGAACAGGGGATGCTCAGTTAACTTTGACACAAGCAGTGCCGATGGCAGGGGCAGTGATTGTCACTACACCGCAAACAGTGGCGCTGTTGGATTCTCGCAAGGGATTGCGGATGTTCCAGCAGATGAATGTGTCGATCTTGGGGATAGTAGAAAATATGAGCTATTTTATTCCGCCAGATATGCCAGATAAGCAATATGACATTTTTGGTTCTGGTGGTGGCGAGAAAACTGCGACCGAGTTGGGAGTACCCCTACTAGGGTGTGTCCCACTGGAGATTTCCACCAGAATGGGTGGTGACAGCGGAATACCGATAGTCATTGCCGAACCAGATTCAGCTTCAGCAAAAGCGTTAAAGGCGATCGCCCTCGCCATTGCAGGCAAGGTATCAGTCGCTGCCCTGTCCTGAAAATCAGGCACCAGCCCTTTCGGGGAAGTCAAAAGTCAGTTACTCAGGTCCGTTTGCGCAGCATCTCCCTTTGGGAGAAGACCTGAGTCTCCCGCATACCGGATTATTACTATGATTTTTACATTTTTTTGTGTAATTAATCACGTGGGTGTCTAGAGAAAGTAGAGAACTCAAACCCTAATTTCCCTACTTTCTCTAGAAAATACAGATTTTGCATCTCTACCTATCTAAAAGATAAAGTCTAAAATCGCACAATGTTATTAAAACGCTCAATCCCAAAAATTCGCGCTTCGTCTTGGGTGAAACCTTGGCTGCAAGTAGACTGGTTACTACTTGGGTTGCCAGTTGCTCTCACTATATTTGGCGGCATTATGATCCGCAGTACAGAATTGAACCAGGGATTAACAGACTGGTGGTGGCACTGGCTTATGGGTGGCATTGGCTTGATGATAGCACTCATGTTTGCCCGTAGTCGTTACGAAACCCTGATTCAGTGGCACTGGGTAACGTACGGAATTATTAACATTAGCCTACTCGCAGTGATGATAGTTGGTCATAGTGCCAAAGGGGCACAGCGATGGATAAGCATACTTGGCATACCTGTGCAACCATCAGAATTTGCCAAAGTCGGGTTGATTATCACCCTAGCAGCTTTGTTACATAAGCGCACAGCTTCTAGTCTTGATAGCGTTTTTAGGGCTTTGGCAATCACTGCCATTCCTTGGGGATTAGTATTTTTACAACCAGATTTGGCAACATCGCTGGTATTTGGCGCGATAGTTTTAGGAATGTTATATTGGGCAAATGCTAACCCAGGCTGGTTGATTTTAATGCTGTCTCCAGCAATAGCGGCAATTCTATTTAGTATCCCTTGGCCCTTCACGATCGCTCTTTCACAAGACTTAACTTTCGGACCATTAGGCTTAATTTGGGCAGTTGCTATGGGTTTAGTTGGCTTTTGGACTCTCCCTTGGCATCGATTTGCCATCAGCGGTTGGGGTGCATGGGGTCTCAACATGCTGGGTGGCGAATTAGGGCTGTTTGTCTGGAATCATATATTGAAAGATTATCAAAAAGACCGACTCACTTCATTCATCAACCCCCATGCTGACCCCCTAGGTGCCGCCTATCACCAAATACAATCTCGCATTGCTATTGGTGCTGGTGAATGGTGGGGATGGGGGCTGAACAGGGGTCCTATGACCCAACTGAATTTTGTTCCCGAACAACATACTGATTTCATTTTCTCTGCTGTGGGGGAAGAATTCGGTTTTGCTGGTTGTTTGGTAGTGTTGTTTATCTTCGGGATGATTTGTCAGCGCCTGTTGTATATTGCTCAAACTGCCAAAGACAACTTTGGATCGCTGTTAGCTATCGGCGTTTTGTCAATGGTTGTGTTTCAGATGATTGTTAACATTGGTATGACTGTTGGTTTAGCACCCGTAGCAGGCATTCCCCTCCCTTGGTTGAGTTACGGTCGTTCCGCTATGCTGACAAATTTCATTTCTATCGGACTCGTAGAATCTGTAGCAAATTTTCGACAGCGTCAAAAGTATTAAGAGGGAGCAGGGAGCAGGGAGCAGGGAGCAGGGAATAGGGAGTAGGGAGTAGGGAATAGGGAATAGGGAATAGGGAGTAGGGAATAGGGAATAGGGAGCAGGGGGAACCCACAGCTTAAGCTGTAGAATTGAAGTTTTTTGAGACGCGTAAGCGCAAGAAAAACATCTTTGTTAAAAGTCGGCTTTAAACCCACATCTGAAGTTTTTTTCTTTCCCTATTCCCCCTGCTCCCCTGCTCCCCTACTCCCCTGCTCCCTCTTAAGAGTTCCCTATTCCCTTTGTGCTTTTATACTATAAATAGGAAACTTAAAAGTTAAAGACCATGATACTACCTGGAGCAACTGTTCGCGTCAAGAATCCACAGGATACCTATTATCGCTCTGAAGGAATCGTGCAACGGCTGAGCGATGGTAAGGTGGGTGTACTATTTGAAGGTGGTAACTGGGATAAATTAGTGACCTTTCGCCTCTCAGAATTGGAACTCGTAGAAACCACAGCAGGAAGGAAAGGAAAAAAATGAGGAGTGAGGAGTGAGGAGTGAGGAGTGAGGAGTTATTATTCCTAACTCTTAACTCCTCACTTAATATTATTATGCGTCTCCCATTACCACAGTTCTCTACTCGCGATCGCCACCCCAATCACATTGCGGAGGTGATAGAGACCACTACTTGTGAATTTTTAGCTCAGTGTTTGGAACCAGAAGACTTGAGTTTTCCCCCCATGCCTCCTTTTGGCAGCTGGGTCTGTTCTAAAGATGAAGAGTCGAGCAATCAAGTTTATGCTGTAGTTTATCATGCAACGACAATGCCCATAGATTCCGTACATAGAGCAGTTGCTCTGGGATTATCGTTGCAGGATCTGCGAGAGGAACAACCCCAAATATTTGCCATGCTCAAAACCGAATTCCGTGCCGCGATCGTCGGATTTGAGCCGCCGACAAATGCTATGATCAGTGATAGTCGGGTGTATCAATATCTGCCTCCTCGTCCACCCCAAATTCATCAGGCGGTTTACCGTTGCGAACCAGAGGTGATCATTCGATTTACTGAACAGTTAGATTTTCTGCAGACACTACTTTCTGTAAAAGGCGTACCAGTGGAGTTTTTGACTGCAGCAGCTATTAGAGAGGTGTATCAGTTACGTAAAGCAGATCGACAATGGTTAATTAAGGCTGGACGAACCCTAAGTATGCTACTTAAAGACGACTATGATCGCTTACGGTTCATTTTGAGTCAAATTCACCCATAGGTAAGTGATTGGGGACTGGCGATAGGTGATCGGGATCAATATCCTACCCAGTCCCCAGTCCCCAGTCCCCAGTCCCCAGTCCCCAGTCCCCAGTCCCCAGCCCCCAGTCCCCAGTGTGTATCCCGCCTCACCATAGCTTTTCCAAATCGTATCTATGGAAGTGATATTACAATTTCTTGCTTTGGGCAACATTAACCAAGTTCTCAGCAAGGAACCAATTGTTCCCTTCGCTATTCTGTTGGTTGTCATATTAGTTGTACCCATCCTGTTTGAGCGCCTACGATTACCAGGATTATTGGGTTTACTAGCATCGGGGGTAGTGCTTGGTTCTCACGGCTGGAACCTATTGCAGATAGATTCACCGATGATGATCTTGCTATCAGACATCGGGTTAGTTTACTTGATGTTTGTTGCGGGTCTAGAAGTTGACATAGAACAGTTTCGCCGCCAAAGAAATCGCTCTTTAGGATTTGGGAGCTTCACTTTTTTAGTCCCCTTTGTGGTAGGAACTGCTGTAGGGCGGATTTTTAGCTTTGACTGGAATGCTGCGATTCTCATAGGCGCTTTGTTTGCTTCTCATACGCTTTTGGCATATCCCATTATTAGTCGCTTGGGAGTCATTAACAACGAAGCTGTCACTGTTACGATCGGAGCTTCGATTTTTACCGATGCTAGTGTGGTACTAGTACTGGCTATTTGTGTAGCTATTCATACTGAAAAACTCAGCTTTTGGCCAATCATTTCTTTATTAAATTCTTTAATTATCTACGCGCTCATTGTTTTAGTAGGCTTTGATTGGGCGGGTAAAGAATTTTTTCGGCGGTCTGGAGATGACGAAGGAAACCAGTTTTTGTTTGTCTTGCTCTCCGTATTTTTAGCTGAGGTAGGCGCTCAATTGATTGGGTTAGAAAAAGTCGTTGGAGCTTTTTTAGCAGGTTTAGCAGTCAACGAAGCTGTAGGAGAAGGCCCAGTCAAAGAAAAGGTAGTCTTTGTTGGCAACGTGCTGTTCATTCCTATTTTCTTTGTTAACCTCGGCTTGCTGATTGATTTGCCGAGCTTTTTAAAAAGTATTGGGACTCTCAAGTTAACTCTGTTTATTGTCGTTGGTTTAATTACAAGCAAATTGATAGCGGCTTTATTAACAAAATTAGTTTATCGCTACAACTGGCAAGAAATGTTAACGATATGGTCTTTGTCAGTGCCGCAAGTAGGTGTAACGTTAGCAGCAACGTTAGTAGGCTATCGGGTAGGGTTGCTGAATTTGGCAGTATTAAACAGTGTCATTTTCTTAATGCTTGTCACCTCGACCTTGGGACCGTTAATGACCAGTAAAGTAGCTGTAGGTTTGACTCCAATACCAGAAAAGGCACAAAAGCCAACTTCCCCGCCCTACCAGAATCCAGAAAAAAGAAATAGCCCTTTCACGATCGTAGTACCTGTGTATAATCCGCAGACGCAGCAATATTTAATTGAAATGGCTGCATTGTTAGCGCGACAGGCAAATGGCAGGATTATCCCTTTGGCGATCGCGACCGCTTTTGCTCACATGGATGCACCTCAGTTGGACGCTTCTGTACAACGAAGTGAACGGCTGCTGTTGAAAGCCACAGCACAGAGTCGAGTCTTAGGTGTGGAAGCAGATCCATTATTGCGAATTGATGATGCCTTCGCCCAGGGAATTAGTCGGGCTTCTCGAGAACAAAAGGCTAGTTTAATTGTCATGGGTTGGGGTAACCGCACTGGGTTGAAAGCGCGTTTATTTGGGAATGTGATTGATAACGTTCTCTGGTCATCCCATTGTCCAGTAGCCGTGACCCGTCTTGTGGAATCACCGAAAAAAATTCAGCGCATTTTGGTGCCTGTGGAAAATTTATTAGCGCCATCATGGCAACCTGTGCAATTTGCCCAGATTCTAGCAGATGCAAATCAAGCACAAGTTACCGTGTTAAATGTATGCGAACGCCGCACCAGTTCAAGTAAAATCGCTTGGAGGCGATCGCAACTCTCCCTACTGATATCTAAATTGGCTTTGCCAAACCCACCAGAAATTCAAATCATCGCCCATGAAAGTGTCGCTCAAGCGATTTTGCAGGCTGCAAGACTCTATGACTTAGTCGTGCTACCATTTACACGCAATCGTACCAGTCCTGGTGGTTTAGCCATCAGTGACGTCACAAACCACTTAGCAAGGCAACTTACTTGCTCTATCATCATGCTTGGAGAACCACAGCATATTCAAACAGAAGCGTTGCCATCTGAGGTCACGACCACAGCTACGATGTCACAGGGAATCATTTGATCGGTTGACAGTCAACCGTCAACCGTGAGCATCTATCGCTTTATCTTCTTGAAGATTCAGTAAATTCTTGGTTAAAATCCCACCGTTGGCAGACGATATTTGTTAACTTTCTGAAAGAATTATGTAAATTTAGCTCGAGCAGCCAAAAGCCAAAAACTTTATCCTTGGCTAAATGTTGTGTGCTAGGCATATACGATCTACTAGATAGAATGGCATCTTCAAGCAATTTGTAGGCAGTGAAATACAACTCCTCAATTATCCTGAGTTGCGCTGTATTTCTGTGAAAAGACTGGGTACTCTAAAGACAAGCGCAACAGCTCTTGCAATGACAATCATCTGTTAACACACAGGCAAATTATGAGAATATTGGTAACGGGCGGTGCTGGATTTATTGGTTCACACTTGATAGAGCGACTCTTAGCAGAAAAACATGAAGTCATTTGTTTGGATAACTTCTACACAGGTCACAAACGCAACATCCTGAAGTGGATGGATCACCCTTATTTTGAAATGATCCGCCATGACATTACTGAACCTATTCGATTAGAGATTGATCAGATTTACCATCTAGCTTGTCCTGCTTCCCCTGTGCATTACCAGTATAACCCAGTCAAAACGGTCAAAACTAGTGTTATGGGGACACTGAATATGCTGGGACTGGCTAAGCGCGTGAAAGCACGTTTTTTGTTAGCTTCGACCAGTGAAGTGTACGGCGATCCTGAAATTCATCCCCAAGTTGAAGAATACTGGGGAAACGTCAATCCTATCGGCATCAGATCATGCTATGACGAAGGTAAACGAATTGCTGAGACGCTGACATTTGATTATTACAGGCAAAATAAAGTTGATATTCGGGTTGCCCGAATTTTTAACACCTATGGACCGCGAATGCTAGAAAACGACGGTCGGGTAGTGAGCAACTTTATCGTTCAATCGTTACAGGGTATTCCTTTAACCGTATATGGAGATGGTTCCCAGACTCGCAGTTTTTGTTACGTCTCAGACTTAGTAGATGGACTGATGCGGCTGATGAATGGTGAATATACCGGTCCAGTGAATTTGGGCAATCCTGATGAATATACGATTTTAGAATTGGCACAAAATGTGCAAAATCTAGTAAACCCCGATGCACAAATTAAGTTTGAGCCATTACCTTCTGACGATCCACGTCGTCGTCGTCCTGATATTACAAAGGCAAAAACTTGGTTAAATTGGGAACCTACCGTTCCGTTACAACAGGGGTTGAAACTGACTATAGAAGATTTCCGTGCTCGGATAAACAATATGAGTTAGGAGTTAGGAGTCAGGAGTCAGGAGTCAGGAGTCAGGAGAACAACTAACAACTAACAACTAATAACTAACAACTAACAATCAAAAAAACAAGGAATTTTAAAAATGCGTGTTTGCGTCATTGGTACTGGTTACGTTGGTTTGGTTACAGGTGCTTGCTTGGCTCACATCGGGCATGATGTCATATGTGTAGACAACAATGAAGAAAAAGTCAAGATCATGAAGTCTGGGCAATCACCGATTTTCGAGCCTGGACTTTCAGATATTATGCACGCTGCCATTAATTCAGGGAAGATTGAGTTTACCACTGATATCGGTCGCGGAGTTGCTCACGGTGAAATTTTGTTCATCGCTGTGGGAACTCCGCCTTTGCCTACTGGTGAGAGTGATACTCGTTATGTTGAAGCCGTAGCCCGGAGTATTGGTGCCCATTTAAACGGTGGGTATAAAGTGATTGTCAACAAATCTACAGTACCTATTGGTTCAGGGGACTGGGTGCGGATGATAGTCTTGGATGGCATTGCTGAACGTCAGAAAACACTGGTGCCAGCAGGGGGAGTGGCAATTGATGAAAAATTACCGGAGACGGTAGCTAAGTTTGATGTGATCAGCAATCCAGAGTTTTTGCGGGAAGGTTCGGCAGTATACGACACTTTTAACCCTGATCGCATTGTACTAGGAGGCAATAGTCCGAAAGCAGTCGCGATGATGAAAGAATTGTATTCCCCAATTGTAGAGCGCAAGTATGCATCTGACCAATCTTTACCACCAGTGCCAGTACTAGTCACAGACCTAAGTTCGGCGGAGATGGTTAAATACGCTGCTAATGCTTTTTTGGCGACTAAGATTAGTTTTATTAACGAAGTTGCTAACATTTGCGATCGCGTCGGTGCTGATGTTTGTCAAGTTGCAAAAGGTATCGGTCTAGACTCCCGCATAGGCAGCAAATTCCTCAACGCCGGTATTGGTTGGGGTGGTTCGTGCTTCCCTAAAGATGTTGCTGCACTCATTCACACTGCTGATGACTACGGTTACGAAGCCCAACTGCTCAAATCTGCTGTGAGTGTCAACGAACGCCAGCGCTTGATTGCTGTTGAAAAACTCCAGCAAGTCCTGAAAATCTTGAAAGGCAAAACTGTAGGATTGCTTGGCTTAACCTTCAAGCCTGATACTGATGATATGCGTGATGCTCCAGCACTCAATCTGATTGAGCAACTGAACCGACTGGGAGCTAAGGTTAAGGCATACGATCCCATTGTTTCTCAAACAGGTATGCGTCATGGACTTTCTGGTGTACTAGTGGAAACTGATGCCGAACGCTTGGCTGACGGTTGCGATGCTTTAGTACTCGTGACCGAATGGCAACAGTTCAATAATTTGGACTATACGAAGATGGCAAAATTGATGCTCCACCCAGTCATCATTGATGGTCGCAACTTCCTCGATCCTGAAACAATGGTAAGGGCGGGCTTCCAATATGTAGGCGTCGGACGGTAGATTAACTTAGAATTTTCTCCCTTCTTGTTCCCAGCCTCAGGCTGGGAATGCTATTTTTGGGTGTCCGGTAAAGACTACTGCTTCATTAAGAATGTAGGTTCTATCCCGATCTTGTCCTTGCGCGATCGCGTCCAATAGCACCCGTTTTTCACTGTCAAGACGGAAGGTGATGTTCTCCTTACTCATAACACCTCATACTATAAGCGTCTCCCTCAGTCTATCTTGCAATGCAAGGCAACGCAAGACATAAGGTAATAGGGCGTGAGTCTTAAGGGATCTCCGTTAAATCGACAAACTTAACTGTGAACCTTCCTGGGTTTTATGGACTTCTATCCGGGCTTGGAAGGCTTCCTTGAGGTGAGGCATATGAGTGACGGTGAGGATACAAGCGAAATCAGCGGCGATCGCATTAATCGCTGCAATCAAACGTTCGCACCCTTCCGCATCTTGTGTCCCAAACCCTTCATCGACAATCAGCAGTTGCAAAGCCGCCCCAGCCCGTTGCGCTAGTAATTTTGCTAAGGCTAAACGGATGGCAAAGTTAATCCTAAACGCCTCTCCCCCAGAGTAAGTTTCATAAGCTCTCGTTCCTCTAGCATCAGCAATCAAAATATCTAAAGTATCTATCAGCTTCGCATTTTTCTTTGCAGAACGTCCAGCTTTTTGTGTAACAAATTGAACATGTAACTGGTTGGCACTCAATCGCGAAAGAAGTTGATTTGTCTCGGCTTCCAGTTGGGGCAAGACATTCTCGATCATCAGTGCTTGGATACCATTTTTACCAAATGCTTGCGCTAATTCCTGATAAATACGATGTTGCTGCTTTGCTTGTTGCAGTTGCTGCTGTTGTTGCTCATACTGAAGTTGTAGCGTTTCCAGTTGATGCGTTAACTGTTCTAAACGCCCTAACTGCGCGAGTTGCTCATCTAGTTGTCGTCTGCGTGATGTTAACTGCTGTTCTAGGGTCTGAATTTGGGCAGTTGGGTTTGCTGTTTCCTCCATTTGGTGGGTGATACTTTCGATTTGAGTAGCAAGTCTTTGCCGTTCAGCTAATCTCCCTTGCCAGGATACTTCCAACTCTTGCGCTCTTGCCTTCAGTTGTGGATACTGCTGTTGCGCCCCCAAGAGTTGTTGGTAGCGTAACTCCCAAGGTTGAGCTTTTCTGACAGCCATCCTGAGGTGGTTATGTTGTTCAGTTTCGTAGCCAATTTCACCAATGTAACGTTCAAGGGCGGTAATTTGTCTAGCACAGTCAGAATCGGTAGACTCTTGCTGCATTCTTGTTTTTAATTGGTCAATTTGCGCCTGAAGTTCTGGTTTTCGTGCTGCTATCTGTGCTTGTCGCTTTGCTGCATCTTTTATCTGGCTTAGTTTAATCTCTGCCCACCGCCACCGCTCAACTTCGTTTCGGGCAAGGGCGTGGTCTTGCTCATTGTAATTGAGTTGTTGTAGATATTGTTCTAGCTCTTGTAGTTCAGCTTGTTTGTCTGGGGCATAATCACCAACTTGGAGCGATCGCTCCAGTTGCTCTCTTTCTACGGCAATTTGTTGTAGTTGTTGTTCCACATCACTAGTTGCTTGCAACTGTGCTGCCAATAGACCTCTGTGTTCACGTACACTATCGTATGTGGCTATTTGTTGTGAAATTTCTCGGTATTCCTGCCTAAGTACCTGAATCTCTCTGTCTGACACAGCCATTTGTTCCCGGAATACCCATAATTGTCCTTCTGTATCCTTGTACTCCATGTTGGTTTTGTCTACGACACGATTCCAGTGATGTTCCTCCAACGGACGCTCACACAACGGACACACAGCATTAGGGTTTTGCAGCAGAAGCAGTTTTTGATCGAGTTCTCCTAACAACCTTTCATACTCCCGTTGCTGGGCTTGTAGGCGTTCAATAAAGTGACGTCGTTCTTGCCCTTTTTCCTGAACTCGTTGCAGGTAAACTCGCTTTTTATCCATATCCTCAATCTGCAAACCCACTTCGATCACTGCTTGTTGCAGTTGTGGTTGGCGCGATGAAAGCGATAGCAGTTGGTTTTCTCTCACCTCTATCTGTTCTATACGGGCGACTAAACCAGCATGAACGCGATTCAGTTGACTTTGCAAAGCTGCTTGTTGTTGCAGCAAGGGAGACACTTGCATGCGTAACTGATCTAAATTGGCAACATGGTTACGCGCAGCCGCTAGTTGTGCCAAAGCCACTTCGACTTCATCTAACTTAGTCAAAGTTTGCTGAACTTCCCTTTCTTGTTGCTGTAGGGCTTCTAGTTGGGCTTCAGCATGTTGCAACTGTCGCTCAATTTCATGAATTTTTTTGGTAAGTTGCTGTTGCTGTTGTTGACGTGTTCCTTCAGCACGAGTATATTCTTCAAATTTGGTAGCAAAAGCTTCTTCTTGAGATCGCAGAATTTGGTATTGAGAGTATCCGGCTTTAATCTCAGCTTCTTGACTTAATCTTGCTTCTAAATCTGTTAGTTGACTGTTAGTTGCAGACTGTTCTTGCTGAAGGCGATCGCAGTCTTGCGTGAGATTTTGGTATTGCTGTCTCACAAAGTTGAGTTGTTCTTGCCAAGTTTGCCGCTGGTGCTGTACAACTTGCAAACTTTGTAATTGGATCTGATCAAATGCCTGTACTTGTTGTAGGTTGTTTAGTTCAGCTTCTAAATTGGCTTGTTTTTGGGCAATCACCTCACGTTGTTGAAGTTGATTTTTCATCGACTCCAAAGAACGCTCTAACTCCTCTACCCGTGCTTTAAACTGACGTGACGATTCTTTTGCCCGTTCTTCCAATTCATCGTACTGATTGAGTTTCAACAACTCCGCTAGAATTTCTTTACGTTCGTTGGGACGTTTGAGCATGAATTCATCTGCACGACCTTGACGCAGGTAGGCAGAATTAATGAAGGTATCATAATCCAGCTTAATGTGTTCACCAATCAAATCCTGGGTCGCCCGTAACCCTTTGCCGGTCAGTGAGCGAAACCCAGTAGCTGTCTCTATTTGAAATTCCAACGCGCCACTTCCGCCCCGTTGGCGGGTGCGAATGACTCGATAGATTTGCCCGCTGGTTTTGAAGATGAAATCAACCCGAACGTCTTTAGCGCCAGTATTGATCACGTCCTCTTCAGCAGCAGCTCTACTTTCACCCCAAATTGCCCAGGTAATCGCTTCCAACAGAGAAGATTTCCCAGCGCCATTAGAACCGCAAATACAGGCTGTGTGTAACCCGCGAAAATCTAAAGTTGCATCACGGTAACTGAGGAAATTTTTGAGAGTAAGTTGTACTGGAATCATTCAGGCTCTGGTGCTACACCTACTTCTTAATATATAGCAGTACAGTTGTTCTTTTCGCTAGTGTAGCGAGGTAAAAATCTAGAAATCAGAAATCAGGAATCAGGAGTCAGAATTGGTTTGGTTGGGGATTCAAGGATTCAAGGTAAACTCATTGGTGGAGGGTTGTTCTTCTGGTAATGGTGATTCAGTTTCTTGACCAAATAACATGTTAATCTTGAGTTTCTGAAAGAGCGCGTATCATTTCCAAAATCCCCCATGAAACCACGAATTCTAATTCCGTTAGTCACAGTTGCTGTTTTGTGCAACACATTTTTTTCCTCACCAAGTAGGGCAACCTCGAACTACAATTACAAACCAGATGAATACGTCGTTATTGTTCACGGTCGTTCACCAAATGGACGTTACTCAATCGCCTCCCATGGTGAGGGCGAGTTTGGCTACGACAATTTTCATCTTTATTTGATGGATGCGAGGACTCTTAAAAAAATTGGGCCACTCGAAGAAGTTAAGGATACACTTGATACTGGTGCCAGTGCCTTTTACGCAAAATGGTCTGCAGACTCTAGCCAAGTCTCTATCAGTTATCGAATTGATAGACACACGGCTGTAATGATTCGCTATTCTATTAAGGGCAGGCGTGCCTATATCATCAGTGGACCAACACCAGTTGACAAACTTAGGCAATGAACGCGAAACGCCATCTTCCTTGTGCAACACTACAAACAATTAACACAATTCCTTCAATTTAGAGAAGAATTTGATTTATGTTCACTTTACTCGCGCTTCGCTACCCTTGAGATGCAATACTTTTGCTAGATTATATGTAAACCACTTTTACGTGATTATGGTTAACATTTATGGCTGGCAGAAAGAAACTTGATCGCACTAATCTTCATGCACGGGTTGCACCAGGAACGGGAGATAAGCTGAAAGAAATCGCTAAATTACTAGGTTATATCTATGATAATGAAGGATCGACAGCTCAGTTGTTAGATCCTATAGCCAACGGTTTATCTTTTTTATACTCCCGTCCTCCCTTAGGTCTAAAATCTCGACCTTGACTGTTTGCCCTTCAGAAAGAAATTGTGCCTTTTTGGGTTCTTTCTCAGTTAGTTTAATCGTTCCCAAAATTTCGTATGTCACCTTATTCCCTTTAATTGCAGTTACCGTAGCTTCCAAGATTTGACCAATGGTAAAGTCATGAGTGCCAACGGCTACCGCAATTTCCCCTTGACGTTCGGAAGCCCGTTCTGCCTGAGGCTCTCCTCGTTTTGTTGGTAGAGGGGTAGAGGGTAAGGTATAATCCTCAATGGGACTGGCGTCTTTGTAGTAGCGCATTAGACGCGCTGCCCAGCCTAATATTTGCAATATGGTATGGGCATTTTGCTCATGTAGGTATTGATTGCAAGCTCGTTCAATACTGCGGTAGTAATCAGTGGTTCTACCACTATGTCCTATCTGTCTACCGTTATTAACCAAGGTTTTCAGGTATTTGAAGAATTTTTCACCTGCATTAGGTTGATTCACAGAGGCGCGGAGATAAGCGATCGCCTTCCCCAATTCATTCACATCTGTATTATCTTTAACTAAAGTCAGTGCGATCGCATGGGTAATTTGCCATTGAGCTTCTGTAAGAGATTCACTAGTCAGCATCAGTACATTCCTTCTGGGGGTTCGCGGTCAGTTGGGTAACGCAGTACCTCACCTAGTTCCTGTAATTGCGGTGTTTGGATCAGCCGAGAATGAGCAGCTTGAATTTGTCTATAGATGAATTGTTGCAATGCATCACCAGTTAGGCGATCGCTTTGTGAGGGGGTGTAAGCAGAGTAGCGATCGCGCCAGTCCTGAACGTTTTGCAACACTTGAGCCGCTGTTACCTCCACCGTCATTGTTCCCATTCCTATCGGTTTACCCCCACCCACCTTCAAAGCAATAGGATATTTTGGATCTTGTCCTAGCACAATCAACAAAGTACCAAGTTCTTCTGGCTTCAAATTTCTAAAGTGTAACTCAGTTGTAAATGTATACTCTTTTGCTGCTTGTTGAACTGCAATTCCTTGATTTTGACCTTTATCAATTGCGCTAATTGTGTGATAATAAAACTTGCGTCCTGCAACTTTACCTTTTTTATCAAAATATGCTCGGCGCTGGTCAGGACGGGGGCGATATAGAGACGGCATAAATCCCGTACTAAAGCCAGAATTCTCACACTGAGCATCATTGAAATCAATCAATCCTTGCCAATCTAAAGCACCAAATACAAGACTCGCTGGACACAGTTCTTTTTTGTTTTTGCAAGGCAAGCGTTCTGGTGGTATATCTGCTCTATATCTTGATGTGATAACGCCTAACGTACTGTTAGTAATTGCCTCATAAACAGACCTAATACAACCTTTGAGAGAACTGCCTTGAATTGAAAGTTTGTTGTCAACTGCCTGTACCATTGTTTTGATCAGAGGTACACGACTGTCGATGTCGCTACCCATGACAACTATACCTGTGGAAACGTGTAGAGAAGTCTTAACTTTGAGGGTGAGAAACAAAGTGCCATGCAGGAGATGCAGATGATATTTATCATGTCCAACCGGATGCTGTAACCTTGGTTTTTCCTTAGGAAAGGAAATTAAATTATAAGGTTTAGGTGAAATACCATCTGAATAGTCACGAGAACTGGGTAGACTTGGTGGTGTAGGTTTTTGGGGTCTTCGAGGTGGAGTGCTAGTCATTTTTCTTCACAGTAAGGGCGATAAAATGAACTGTTGCGGTGTCTTTGTCTTTGAAATATCGCTGACCTATAATTCTTTCTGGTTCAATATTTTCATCATTTAACCCTTTAAATGTAAAACCATTGGGAAATTTAGTCTCATTTTTGTAAAAATAAGCATTGAAATCGCAGATTTCCCAATTATTAGGAACTGACTGCATACCCTCTAAATCAACTTCAACTCGGCTGAGGAGTAATACATCATAACCTGACTTTTGTTTTTTCCAACGTAGTTCACAATCCGCATTAAACATTTGCCCTTCAGCAGTGGAAAATTCTTCGGGTAATGTCATGCAAATACCGCTGACTGCGTGAGGCGATCGCATAAAGTAATAACTGTGCTGATTCGATAATTTTTTCAGCAACATTTTCAGTTCATCTTGTGAGACAATTTGCTTAGAATACACATATCCCTTCATGCTGCTGCACCTCTCAAAAGCTGACCCCAAGAACGAACTGCCCTTGTAAACAAATCGGGTACGCCAGACTCACCATCATCTTGCCACTTTAGCTGTACGCCAAAGCCTAAATTCATTACTTCAGGACGAATGGGAGTTTCTTGCCTATCTGGCTTAAGAAACCCATATTTCTTGGCTTCTTCATCTTGCAAAAACTCTCCTACCCCTAACAGGTGATTCCAATCCCATTCTCCTGGGGTTCCTATCTGAAGAATTTTGCGATTTTGTTGGTCTAATTCACAACCAGGATATTGCACAGTAGCCGAATTAAATTTTACTGCTACTGTACCCAAACCGCGAGACTTGGCAAAACCAAGACCAAACCAACCATCATTTAAATCACGCAGCACTAGACCAATTAAACCTAACTGACCCAAGGAAAAGTTTTTGAGATGAATTTTGGTGTGGAATTCTCCAGCCGTGCAGACTTGATAGTTAAAAGGACCAACTGCTACGGAACCAAAGACTCGGTCAATTGCTACCCCATTACGTTCTTCAACTTTAATTTGCTTCGTGTCAACGGGGTAAGCATCTTCTATTCTGATCCGACTGGCAATTGAAGTGTTGCCAAACATCTGGTCTGTAAAAGATGATTTTTTGTAAATATCAGTAGCCTCTAAGCCTTTCAAGTAATCATACTTGTCATTCAACGGGTCATTAGCCCAGATAATATTAGAATTATTAGGCTTACTGTCTCTCCCTACAGTTCTAACAATCCTTTCTGCATGGGCGCGAATTGCTCCTTTCAGACTGCTTCCAGGTAAATAAATTGAGCGTCCTCCTGCATGATAAGTTTCGACAAATTCCATATCTGGCTTGGTGGGATTAGCCCCTTCTCTACCTGATTTAATGAGAATTGGTCCGTCAGGGATTACGCTTAATTCGATGGTGCAATGGTTAACAAATCGTTTATGCATTGTTGTATTATCAAAAATTTTATTTTAACTAAATTTATCTATTATATTGTAAATTGCTCTCAGGTAAAATATTTTAAGGAAAATTAAACAGCTAACAAATTGTTAAGCTGCACTTCACACTGTTGAAAGACATAATTGACAGCAGCAAAGAGTTTATCTAGCTCATAAATACTATAAGGAGCATTATTTTTGGTAAATACTTCTGCCTCTAGCTTACCGAATTGCCAGCGATCGCCGTTAGAGACAATGCCAAAGATAGTTATTGTCAGTTCTGCATTCAGTCTTTGTGCAGCAATCATTTCTGCCAGACATTGTGCCCAACCTGCTTCAAAGTTATCTTGCTTAGCTTCTACTAAAATCAAGTAGGGCTTGTCGAAAACAACTTTTCCCAATGGAGAACGTTTAGCTAAAATATATTCAGGAAACCCTGATAATTTTTCATCATAATTGAGAGATTGATGACTCCATAAGGTAAATTTGCTGCTGTAGCGCTTCCAAACTTCCTTTAAAACCGGATAAATCAAGTTTTCGCAAATAGCAAATTCTGAGTTATAAACAACTCCTTCTCGCATTACAGTTTGCAAATCTTCTCGGAAGTAATCTGAGACAGAAAACTCAGCTTCATCCATGAAATTTAATTCAGTGTAGGTAACCTGAAATGCTTTAAGGACTTCACCGATAGTTTTGTAACTACTGAAAGCCATGTTAACCTCCTGAAGAAATCAGTGTAATCCCCTTACGGGGAAGAGAGATGGGAGATTAATTAAACTAATCATCCAGCACCTCACGGATTAATGTAACCGTCTCCCTACGGAGTCAATCTGGCAACAGTACTTGACTGTTAGTTAGTATCTGAGGGATATGCGTTTCCATCGCCTTACGAGGATTTTATAAGTCAGCTATCTAATATTTGCTTGATTTTCTGTAAATTTTGAAAACAGTCTGTCACTCTTGATTTATTCTTGGTGTAATATGTCCTTGCATCAGTAGTTAGACCTTGTAGATATCTGGCTTTACGACTCTGTATTTCTAAATCTTCATACACATTACGTAAATTACGATTACCTAGTTTCCTGGCCAGGTCATCAACAAAATCCCGGCGAGACTCGTGGGGCGATCGCCCTGGATATTCCTGCTCTATATCAGACCCTCTAACACAAGCATAGTATTCTACCCAGTGCAACGCTGCGTAAAAGCATATGGTAACAGCCCAATCTGGGTGATTCTTTTCAAGACTGCGTGCTGCTTGTTCATTGCTTTTAGCTTGCTCAAGGTAGTGGTCACAGGTCATTTTTCTTTAAAAGCTAGCGCTGAGGTTATCAATGCATGACTAAATTGAGAGGAGTGCTTAACCAAGTTCTTATGCCAGCCTCTGTACGTTGTCTGTTGTCAGAATCTGCAATTATCTTTGTCGTGTCTTGAAGTAGAGAAAGCTTATCTACTACTTGAGCGTGAAAATACCATTTTTCGCCAGAATCATCTCTTAACTTCCATTCATAGTCAATCACTAAATCTTGTACATTATTCCAGACTTCATCTGATAACTCAGTATTGAAATGTAACTCTAGTTCAAAATCAACATGATGAAGATTTGGAAATCTCGTAGCTATAGCCCTTACCCTTTTTACATTGGCTACTTTAGCTAACTTGTGTACCAATTCTCGCACTTCAGTCACTGCATCAGTACTTGATAATTCTTTCCATCTCATCAAGTCTAAGGAGGAAGAAATATCAACTTCACTCCAAGTAGTATTTATCTTATTCATTGATCCAGAACGCTTGTCTATTGAGCCACTTACACTCATCCTTCATCCTTTAAAAATTCATTTAGACGGTCTCTGAAGAAGGCAGCATGTTGCCGAGTGAATGCAAAGTTTATTGGATGTACTGGTGAAGTTGACTCTTGGTCATTGTTCGTGAATGGACTCTCTGAATACATTCCTGCAATTAAAATTCCATGATCAAGATCAATCGCTATCCGTACACCTGTAACTAGGTACACTTTATCCTTACTTTGCTCACTCATGATTAATTTGCTCTTTCATGTGAAATTTGACCTTGGTTGATTCATAAAGGTTGATTTTTTTCTAACTCTTACCTCAATTATACTGAAATTTAAAGCTCTGTCAATTAAGGCTGGCAAGGCTTTCCTGCAAATACAAGCAGTGGTTTAATTACTGTACGTTCGCTCATTTTTGAAGGGAGGCGTTGTTCGATTATTTTGTTGTCGTGGCAGTTACGTTTGGCTGAGAAATTTTATTATTCAGATGCTTCCTCAGTTTTTGTACCCATTCATCTTTGTAATCCATCGCATCTTCGTAAGCGGTTTCGTCCCCCATCACTAATTTCTGGAGGTATTGCAGTAAAAATTGTGGGTTATCTTCCACATCAACCCAGCGCATCTCTTGAATTTTTAAGCAAACGACACCTAAACCACGCGATCGCCCGCCTCCCAGAGGAATCTGTTCTGTCTCAAATTGGTGCAGTCCAATCATCAGTAACCCTAGTTCCCACTCTTTGGCATTTTCCACAACAGCCTTAAAGTAAAAGGGCGTCCCTGCTGGTACAACCTGAAAATCATAGAGTTTACCGTCTGCTGCTGTTTCCGTATCTCGGTCAATAGCAACCCCATCTCTTTCTTGGTATTGTCCAAACCAATATTCTGGAAGTACCGTTAAATCTCGCACTTGAAATTTACTAGCAAGCCAAGGAGAACCGAAGAGGAGAGAAATTAAGTCTGTCTTTGCCAGAATTTTTTCTGTCAGCAATTTGTCTTGCCTAATAGCTTTCTGTGGATCGCCTTCCAACTCTTTCTCAGTATCTTCCTTCAGTTTGTCTATACCTTCTTTAATAACTTCATTTCGTTCGTTTTCTATTGTTCTGGATGGAATAGACCACTCGGCTTCTATCGCGGGATTAGCCGCAAAATCCGGGTTGATGGCGCGTAGGAAGCTTTCGAGACGCGATCGCAATGCTCCCTTAAAACTAGAACCTGGAATTAAAGGTCTGCCAAAAGCGTCTTTTATTACAGGTAAGTCAGAACCTATTGGTTCACTGGAGCGACCTACACTAATGCGTAATGCTGTTACTGTTGTGAGTGTTCCTGTAACTTCTAGACGGTTTTTAAATACATCAAACATCGGATAATCACGGGTTATTGTTGACATAATCATGCTCTCCATAGTGACGTAAGTGTAAATTGCCATCTTTAGCGATACAACTTACACGCCAACCAGTGTTTTTTATGTAAAAGTGATCAATGTGTTTTATCTTGCCACCTTGGTATCTGCTAAAATTCAATCTTGAATCAAAACGAGTGGTGTCTCCATTAAATTTGAGCATTGATGCAGAAACTTCTGCGAGAACTTGTTGTAATTCAAACTTATTTTTATCATCTACATTCTTGTGCTGATAATCGTTAACAAAAGACTTTTCATAAACTAATCGAGGAAAAACTAATAAATCTCCTTTAAAAAACTTTAATTTACATTTATTCCAAATTAGTCTTCCCCAGTTGCTTAGTGTTGCTTCATCCCCAACTGTAAATATCAAACTTTCAGGCACTTTTTGAAGTTCTGAACGTTTAATCCAAACACTGGCATTGGAAGCCATAAGAGCAAATTCAACAGGCTGAATTACAGAATAATCAATTTGAATAGGTAGTCGCGGTATTTTGATAACTTCAAAACTATTTTCAAACACATAAACGATTTCAACGCCATATATCATTCCAATGGTATTGGCGTACCCCTGCAATGCTTTGAAACCACCGACAAGGTTGAAACATATTTGGTAGCTGGCTTGTGCTTGATAACCAAGAATTATCTCATCAAGCCATTTTAAAAGTTCATCAATCCCAGATGAAAAGCTTTCAGTGCTAACCGTAGAAAGCTGATTTGGTGTATAAATATCAGCTACAAGCCCCTTTTTTTGTAAAAAAGTTTTTACAATATTTGCTGTGACTTGACCTTGATATGTATCAGTAGCAATCAGCCAGTGAATATCAGATTTGCCTTGTTCTAATTGCTTATCATACAATTTATACAATCCATATATACCATTTAGCTCAGCACTAGCCTCTCTGATTTCTTCAATCTCACTATTATCTCCAAACAGTTTTTTCTCAGTTCTTTCCTTCAATTCTGTAACAATATGTAAAACATCTTCATAGGATTTAACATCTTTACTAGTATAATTAGCAGTCTCTTGTATTCGCTTAGACCAGCGATCAGGATCAGTATCTCTATCAATTTGATTAGTTAGTAAACTTGTGCCAACTGTAGAAATTACAAGTAGAGGTCGAGACATAAGTATACAACTCCTAAGTAAAGTTTATTTAAAAGCTAAAATTCACCTTTATTCTTATAAACAAGATAGCGAGCGCCATAGCCTAAATAGCGTCGGGTAAGTTCTAGCCAAATAGTATTAAGAAAATCATTAGCCTTAGCCTCGGTTGCAATATCTTTGGCAAGAGACTTTATTTTGTTGTCGATGTCATGAATGATTTTTTTAGCTAAAGAGTTTTGACCTGTACCCCACTTCTTTTCTCGACCTAGTTGATAGAGCAAAAAATTTTTAATAACTTCTGTACTTTCAGTTGAATCGGCAACCCGTACTAAATTACGGAATTGTGACTCTTCCAAGTTGCCGTAGGATGTTTTATCATCTAGTGCAGTTTGGATAGCAGTTACTAGTGTATCCTCAGCCAGACGGATTCCTTTCTGAATTTTAAGTTGTTGTGGTTCTAATGGTTCACTCATACTGCATTCTCACGAAATATCAAATGAAAATCATTACAAACTTGCACCTGCCCAAAGCCTTCGCAGGTGCGATCTCCTACACCTGTTAATTCCAATTTAGCTAAAGCTTCATACCATTCTTTGGGTTGAGTAGTACTAAATAAATACACTGCTCCTTTATTAGTAACTAGTTCCACATCTTTCATCAATCCCCAAGCAGCATTCCAACCAGAACGGTAATCATAGCTGCTGTAAGTAGCTTCGAGTTTCAAGGGTGCTTCAACACCTGTAAACTGTTGTAACATGGTAGTGGAAATTACAGTAGTACGTCGCCACTGTTCAGTTAGAATAGCATCAGCTTGTAAATCTACGCTAAAGAAGGTGCGATTATTCGGTGATTCTTTGACATGATAACCAAAAACGTTATTCCAATCCAGCCAGCGTTTTTGCAGTGTATGAGTAAATTCTGTAACTTTATCTTCTATATTTGGTTTAGCATCTTTGGGTGGTTTTGCGTCAATTTCGACTTTTCCCAGTCCTCGCGAAGTTGAGCCACCTAAGCGAAAATCTCCACGACGTGTATGAATAAATTGCCATAGAGAATCAGCTAAAGCATCTGTCACTAGAATTACTGAACTGTACCATACTGGTTTAGGATTTTTACCGCTGGATTCAGATTCATTTAGTACTTCAATACTGTATAGTATTTCTTCTTCAGCTGTAGCTCGTCGTCGATTGATCCCAACTCGTGTCAACAGACGTTTATTCGCTGAATGGCTGTAATATTTGCCATTGTATTTACTATAGAAACCATTGTACGGCTCAACTCTTCCTCCATCTTCTGGACAATTGGGATCATATAAATAATCATAGTTGTCAGCACAGAAGCGATCAATTAAAGTATCAAAAACACCATTATTCTTAGGCTTAAATCCTGATTTAGTTTTAGAACTAAGTGCAGTAGCAGGTAATACTTTAATTTCTTCGACTCTTTCTTGGGGAACTATCTTACCCCTAATTTCTAAGGTAGCAGGATAAGCATTTTGAAAAATGGCTGGTTCATCGTCCAGAAATAAAGCTTGAAACTCACCGCCGTTTTCTGCCAAATTAGTTGACCTATGACCAGACTGCTGTAATATTTGAGCAGCAATCGCCCCGCGAATCACGGTTCCAGGAATATAATCTTCAACCTCACTAACTGAACCGCCCGGTTTCTGTCGTGCGATCGCCAGAGGAGACAAAGCCTTAATTTGCAGTTGAATGCTCTTCACTTTACTCTTCCTTTTGCCAAAAACTGCCAAACCTTCTCATCAACTTCAATTTTTGGTAGTTGCCAATGTAACCATCCCAAACCAGCGGACTTACTTCCCCCCAGTGCATGAATATGTTGCAACCCAGCCCAAATCAATACTGGCGCATAATCTGGTTGTTCAGGTTTAAGGCTTGGTTGGATGTAAATCTTCGCCTCAAACCTAAGTTGAGCATTTGCTGGAGAGGTTTCGAGAAAGTAGAGTTTTTTTTCCTCCGCAGTGCGGCGACGGCGATTAATTGTCACACCCGGACGCAAAACTTCAGGTAAGTTCTCTGGGTCTTCCGTGCAAATCAAGTCCTCAAAAATGACTCGTGACGGTAAAACAGGATCACCAAAAATCTGGCTAATTAAACAGTGATATGTTTCGTTATATCCAGGTAATTCGTATTCATTGCGTTGAAATTCAACAGGTGAATTTGCTCTACGAATCACCATTTTTTCAGCGTTGGGAGACTCAGAAATTTCCCATCCCAAAGCTCTAGCTATTTTTTCACACTCATGACGCAGACGCCCTTTAAATTGGGAAGCAGGAATTAATAAATTTCCTTCTGAATTACGGACTATTGGTTTGTCTGCAAGTGACCCAGAAGAACCACCCGCACCCACACACAGCGCAGTATCAATTATAGCAGTAACTGTGTACGGTTCAATTGAGTTGTTGTTAATCAGTCGTTCTAGAAAAATCATAAACCAATTTCAGGAGATGAAAGTTGCGGTGATTCAACATCAGCTAACTCAATAAAATCATACAAATCTACTATTTCACGCCAGATAGTTTCATAAATTCTTTCCTCTGATTCAAACATCCAAGGTGCTAAATTACCTTCGTTAGTTTTGGCTTTGCACCAAGCCTCTTCAAAGTCATCCCTTAGTACTGCTTGCCCTTGTTTAAGCCTGACTCGAAAATAACGATAATTCAGAATTGCAGTATGCTTTCCCTGCTCTAAAAAGCTGCGAATTTGGTAGAGTTGTGACTTGGGAAAGTTAGCCTTCTTCAAAGCTGCGATCGCTTTAATTAATCCCTCTAATTCATGTAAAGTATAGGGAGCCGCATATAGCTTCAGTTTTGCACCTCTATCTTTTGTTAACGCCTGTTGACGAAACTCCTCAATATTTGATGAAATCATGGTAACGGCTTTCATCGTGAAGAAATCAACCGTTCCTCCACAGTAATCAGCTTTTTTAAGCTTTTTCGCATATTTCTTAGCTGACTTGAGCAACTGATATGTCAGCTTTTCAGCATAGTAAATCGGAGTATTGTAAGCAGTAATCAATACTCCACTAGACATACTCAACTCACATTGAGAAGGTTCGGCATTTTGCCAAGAGTAACGATGGCATTTATTAGGGGGTAACTCAATTTGATATTCACCCTTGATTTGTACATTTTTGCCTTCTGCATCAACTAAATTAACTTGTTTGAGGAGAATTTTTTCAAACTGTTCGCCAATCATCTTAGCAATTGATAATGCTTTATCTGCTGGCACAATCAATATAATGTCATCTCCACCAATAGTAATAATTTCAAATGGATGAATGATATCACCATCCTGAAGCGTTGATTCTGAATCGTTGACTCCCCTTAGTTTGCGAGGATGTAAATTGTGTGCCAAGGCTTGATAAACACTGTATTTAGTTGCATTGTCAATATCTTCACTAAATTCTTTATATTTCTTTGGTGTGCGGATATTTTGAATATACCCACCCATATTATTTCCATCAGCGTAGATGTAGGCAACGTAGCCATTACTAACCTTGCTTAAATGTGTTAATGATTGAAGAATTTCAACTCGTTCAGGCGTATGAACTCCGTAGTATTTCTGATATTGTTTAGGATTTTTCTGTAAAAAATACTCAAATCGATCAGTCCAGCCTTGAATTATTGGAGATTCCCATTCTTGATACCATTCTGTCTGTTTGTATACTCCCTTTTTAGCTCTATCACCTGTCTTACGTTTCCTAGCAGAAGTTTCAGAAAAATAAGGTTGTCCTACGATTTGGGTTGCTTGAGTAATGGAGGAACGCCGCTCCCCTTCATCTCTTTTGAGATAGGGATGAGTTTCAAACATTGGAGGGTAGCGACGACTAGGACGGTTTTCGGTGTCATTTCCACTGCGACGTTGATTGAATAGAATCACTAGTTTAGTAGTTAATTCATTAAAACTCTTGCGATTTTTGAAATTATCACCTAGCTCAGATTCATGTTTTACTTCGCCAAAATAAGCATCAACTAGTGGATTTTTTTTATACTCCTGATGATATCTCTCTAACCAAAATGTTTCTTCGATATTATCTCGCAGCAAGCCAAAGCGAGTTTCTAAGAGTCTAAATTTAACTCCCACAGCACAGGAGTTAGCTGTTAAAGTCTCCTCAGTGTAGCGTTTTTCAATGGCATTAGCTAAGTCATGTACAAAAGCAGCAGGACAGAAAGCTAAAATATTGCCACCAGTCGAGTAGATAATTAGTTCAGGAATCAACGCATCTAAAAAATTAGGCTGATTGGGAAAATTTTGATTAAGCCAGTTTTTTACTCTTTGGCAATGAACAGTGTAGAGGTTTGATTCTGGTTTTTTGTTAAAAAACACAGGTAAATCAACTAAGTTAATTTGGTCTAAAAGTGCCGAAGCACCTCTAATATCTGGAAGGTTGGCGGCTTCAAATACATATTGCTTAATCTTGGTTGCACCGCCGTAGACTAAGCCAATTTTGGAGTTCCAAAGGATGGGATGTTTTTCTGTTAACTGCTTTAACTCATCTAATGTTTCAGGAAATTTGAGAGTCTCTAATTGCTCGACTTCCTTGATGAACGATGCTACCGACAAAGGCAAAGCCCTACGTACCTCTTCTGGTAAATCTTTGTCTACTCCATCATTCAAAGCTTGGCGCATTTGCTGCAAAACACTAACAGCAAACCGAGGCTGTCGCTGATCACCCCACGCAAGACACCAGGCGATCGCAGTCGTAATAGAACTTGTGTTTTGCATCCTCATTACTTCCGTTTGTTGAGCAACTTGAGAACTTGTCATGATAGGAATTGGGTACAAAGGACTGGTGTATAAGGTCAGAAAGCGATCACCTCCCTTTCACCGAAGGTTGCACTGTTAAGTGGTCTTTACAAAGTAGTGGTAGAACCTTCCAGACTACACCCAAGAAGTATCAACGAGCCTATTCATATCAGCTATACAAGCAGCACGCTGATTCAGTGTTTTCGCTGATGTTTCAACAATAAATTTGACTGTCCAAGTTCCATTGCTGAAGATTCCTTCTATCTCCTCTGCCTTTAATTTAAACAGCACAGGAGAGGGTAAATCTGGATTCCAATAGTCAGTCCGACAAGCACGCACATAAGAACAGTCCGCAACAATTCGCTTTAAAAAAGTAAGAATAGGCGTTTCAGCATTTCCCCAATTATGGCGAGGGAGACGAGGTTGTTCTTTCTCATTTTCTGGTACTGCAGCAGGTAATACACTGTCTCGAACCGACTCCGACTTGAATCGCTCTTTAAACGTCTCATGGAAAATTTGACCAGTTGGAGAAATTTCAAGGTAGACTCTTCCATCACACTCTACTCGTTCCACTAAAGCTTCCAACCGTTCATCCCATTCGCCTTCTACATCTTGCCATGCCACCATTTCTTTGATATCTTCCTGGGTGATTAGGTTTTTCACTTTCTCCCATCGTTCCAGAGCCGTAAACAATTCACTTTTTTCCAGCCATAAGCTGAAGTCCAGACCAATGGGCATAGGTGGAAAAGCAATAATCTCACTGAACAGCTCGTGCTTATAGTAAACTGGAACCCCTAATGCTTGACCCATTAAAACTCCGATCGCAATTTGTGCCTTGTATCCACCTGTAGCATTGATTGCATAAAACTGAGTTTGATCTTGACCTTGTACAGTCCTGCTGATAGTCTTAGCAAGGTTACGGAGTCCCTTAGTCCGAAAGAGTTTTGGCTGTGAATCTTGAAGGTCTTCAATCTTTTCTATCTTAATTTGATGTCTTTTTGCCTCGTAGTAATGCTTAAGAATTGTAGCAATTTGTAGTCCCTCATTGGTAGCGGAGTGACAAATGACCAAAGAACAATTCTCTGTACAGTATCCACGCTGGATTAGGTCAGTGATTGAGTTGATCTCTGCACCGCAAAGCCTGACTGTTCCAGGAAATTTGCTCAAAGCTTCTGCTATGAGCTTCCAGTTTTGCTCATCCAAAGCTAATTTAATATTATCACCTAAGGCTGTTTTAAGGCTTTGAATTAACTCAGATGACAAATGCGGTTGATCCGCTGAGGGCTGTTTAGAGAGCCAATCTTCATATTTTTCAACAGATGGTAGTCCAAAAAGGTTCGGCTTAAAAAGGCTCGTACCTACTGTACAAATGAGGGTGTGAGGAACAGTTTTACTCATCAGTTTATACTCCTATAATATTTATGAGAATGAGCTCCTTCTGTTTTCTTTGAGCATATTAGTTCAAAAAATGTAGTTCTCATTACCTGATGTTTCAATGAGTACTAAATGCATAATCTATTTCTAAGTATTTAAAAGGTTATGACCGGAGAGGAAGTGATCGCTATCTCCAACTCCTCCACACACTACCCATCTCTACTAACAGCGCCACTAGCACTTGTACCATAGGATATGCCGAGACATCCTCCCCTCACTCAAGATGATGAACACTACCTTTGAGGAATAGTGTATCCAATTTAATGTAGTTCTCGACACTATTATAGTCACTGTAAATAATAGCGACAATCCTTAGGTTAATTTCAGTACACAACTCCTGCCATTATTGCGATCGCCACCCGTTACTCATTACAGAAACACCACCATTCCTGCAAGGGCGGGAAGACCCCGCCCCTACGGACGGACAATTCCCAATGCCCATTGCCCCATGCCCATTGCCCACTCAAGAGTGTTAAAGTCATTACCAGTTCTGCATCTTACTAAATCGGATACACCCATCTTATACGAGCATGGAAGAGGCTTCTTCCAAATAGCACCACACTAAAGTGAGGTTTCCCATCCAAAATTGCAACCACAGATGTGGCGGCTTCCCGGACGGTACGCGGATACACGCAGATAAAAGACTTTTCTATCTGCGTCAATCTGCGGTTCAAAATACAAACATGTCTGAATGTAGTCATTCTGACGGATGTATTCTGTCAGAAACAATTATCAATAAATTGACGTCATTGTACTCAAAATATGAAACGGAAAGGAACCAAAGAAATGACTGGCTTTCATCGTTATAAAACTGGAACTACTGCACTTCTAGCAATGGCAATCACAACGGGTACGATCGCCCCTATGTTCTCCCTCACTCCTGCTAGCGCACAAATTTTTCGCTCACAAAACTCACAAAACTCAGAAAACTCGCACACAAGAAATGTTTCAATCCCTTCTGGAGTAAGATTTCCTGTGACCTACGAAAAAGATAAAATCGTTGTAACTCCAGACGAGACGACACCAATAACGGTGAAGATAGCACACAACATTGTAGACAGGAATGGAAATATATTAATCCCGGAAGGTTCTCAAATTGTTGGTAAATTAGAACCAGCTACTAATGACTCTAAAAAAGGTTCTCAGTTTGTAGCACGAGAGTTAATTTTTTCTAACGGAGATCGGCAGGATATTGATGCGACTTCTGAGGTAGTTACCAGAACGGAAAAGATCAGTAAAGGAAGTGATACTAGTAAAATTGTACAGGATGCAGCTATTGGTGCTGGTGCTGCTAGTTTAATTGGACTGATTACCGACCACAGAATTATTCTCATAGAACCTATACTTGGTGCTGGTGCTGGTGCTGGTGCGAGTGTATTATTGCGGAAAAAGAAAGCTGAAGTTATTGTGATTAAGCCCCAAGACGGCGATTTAGATATCAAACTACGTTCCAGCTTGCATCTACCCCGCAACTAGTAAAGCGCGGCGTAAAAGCCCAGAATACAATTATGAGTGACTTTTGACTTTTGACTTCCGCGCAGCGGTGCTAGCCCCAACTCAATTCCAGTCGTGTTTAAAACAACCAACAACTAACCACTAACAACAGGTAACCAAATAATAAACGTAGTTCCCGGCGTATCAGGTGACGTGATCAGCGAGGATAGAGCAGGGCTAAAAATTTGAATTTTGCCGTGCATTTGCTCTACAAGCTGTTTGGCGATCGCTAACCCCAAACCTGTGCCTGGAATTTCGGTTTGAGCTTGTACTCCCCGGTAGTGTCGTTCACCAAGGTGCTCTAAATCTTGGGTTGGAATGCCAGGGCCAGTGTTACTGATGGCAATTCCTTGATAGTGAGCTTGTTCTTGCCCCGCTTGGACTAGAATCTTACCACCTGTGGGAGTGTATTTCAACGCATTGTCGATAATATTGCTCAATACTTCTGTTAAGACCTTAACGTGAGCGCTTACCAGGGGCAATTTGGGGGGAATTTCAGCGACAAGATGCAAATTTCTTTCTTGGGCGATCGCTTTTGCTGACATTAACAATGGTTTCAATACATCTGCTACAAAGCACTCAGCTTCTTTCTCTGGTGTTCCGGGCAATAAAAGTTTTGGGTTTTGTTGCACAGATGCTTCCACAAAGACTTCATTTTGCGGTAATACCAGACCGTTCAAATCGGCTACCGTCAGGTCTATGACTTTATCGAACTGTTGCAACAATTCTTGGAGGCGATCGCTTTCCCGTACAATACTAGCGGCTACCTCCCGGTTGGCATCTCTTGGTCGCAGTCGTTTCAACAGCAGTTTGCCAAAGGTTCGCATCGCTGTTAATGAATTCCGAAATTGGTGTAATAAATTATCCAGCAAATCCTGCTGCTTTTCTTGCAGAATTTGTTGTTGATGTAACTGCTGCTGCAACCATAAGCGACGCTGATCCAACACGCAGGCAAGGGACAGTGTTTGGGCAATCCGTTCAATTTCTCTTCGTTCCTGTTCATTCCATGTCCGGTCTTCCCTGCGTGTCACCAACAACCCCATCATCACATCCTCATGAATGAGAGGTAAAACAAATTGGTTACCATTTAACAGGTATTCTTCCTCAGCATGCGGTGGTGTCCTATTTTCCCGTTCAGACTCCCGTCGTTCGCTGCGTGTATCCTCTGCTGCTGTCAATAACTTCCCCTTCTGAGGCAATAATGCCAGAGTCCTCTCTGTCAGTCCCACCCCTGTCTCCGGATAAACGACCACAGGAATCAGTTTCGCTTCGGTTGCCGAGGTCTCTACCAATTCTTGTGTTAAATAGACAATGCTCAAGGTTGCTCCCAGAGATTGGGCTAGCAGTGCCATTTGCTCTCGACATAGAGCAACAAACTCAGAACCGGCGGACATTAACATTTTTCAGATCTTACTTAGGATGACTAACCGACGGAAACACAAAGAACAGAGATTGGTTTTCCTAATTTAGCAAAGATTCACTAAATCTTGTAAATAATGGGTCGCTCTGTGGCATTATATCTTTCACGACTTTTGATTTATCTACGTTCACTGAAAGTTTTGTTGTTGTATCAAAAGATTAAGAACTGTTGATATTTTGAACTAAAACTTTTATAATGACGACGGATTTTGTAGCTATAACTACAATCTGTAGCTTCAAAGAGGAGGAAAATAGGTTGGCAAGGAGACGGAAGAGGAAAAGTCGTCGTCGTCAAGAAGGACGGCGAATTTTGGAACATGTGCCTCAATATAGCATCGAAAGCGGCGAGGATAAACCAGTGACAGCAGCGAGAAAGTTCATTCAAGCTGAACGGATCGCGCCACCGGCTTTGCTACTTGTAAAGAGAAACGAACATACTACAGACCGTTATTTTTGGGCCGAAAAGGGGCTTTTTGGAGCTCAATATGTTGAAGAAAATCATTTCTTATTTCCCAGCCTGAGAATACTAGAAAATTCTCCAGGTCAGGAAGCTGTAGCTGTGGCTGCCACTCGTTGAACCATCAATGGTTATCATCGAGTCTAAGTCTGGCTTGTGGCAATTATTAACTGGCAAAAGTGCCCTTGTTTATTTAAAAGATACATTTTTTTTAAGTTTACAGCTAATTTGCCAGTGAGGCTATTAAGCGTGAATTAGACAATATACTCCTTTCAGGCTAGTACTGCTCTTGCGTTCCTCGAAAGTCAAAAGTCACTGATAATTGTATTCTGGGCTTTTGCGTCGGTTTAAATCGTATGTTTATTTATGCGCCGTGTTGTACTAGTACTTCAAGCGCGAGAATCAACATGCAATTTGGCAAAATAGCAAAGTAGCACTAGTCTGAATGGGTTTGTTTTTAGCGTAAATGAGATACATAAGGGAGTGGAAATAGAGTGAACCCGCCCGTCCCCATGGGTATCTCCTAATATATCTATACTATGGAAAGCTTCGCTCTCCTGTACAGAGGGGGGTCGCCCCTTAGTAGTATCAGTCGGAGCAACACTTACGGGTTACGTACACCATTATTAGTGTTCGGGAATGATATGCAGCTCGATAGCAAAATAAACTCTTTCAATACAAGATGGCTTTTGCTTTTTTCCTCCTTCCTCCTTTCTCGTGTTCATTTTCCTAAAAGTCGATGATAAGGGCGTAGGGGTTGGGGTATAGGGCGCGGGGAACCCCATAAGGTTGTTTGATCCTCTACACCCCGTTCTCTGTTTTTCAGACTCGCAGATGGCCAATGAGTTTTAGCCTTTAAATTTTGGATTTTAGATGAAAATAAATCCAAAATCTAAAATCCATTACTATAAGGTTTATTCGCAAAGCTTTAACTGTAGTTCTCTTCGTAACTCCATGAGTTCATCTCGATGGGCAATTACAGTGATTTTACTTGGGAAGTTTTGTTCGCTTTGAGTGGCTTCTACTTTGAGCAACACTAACTCAAGCCTTCTAGCTTTTTTCCAGTAAAAGAAACCACTTAAAGGCGAGAGCAATACCATTCCTAGGAAGATTGAGCTTAGGTGCGGAAAAAGCATTGATAAAACCAGTGATAAACAAAGAATCCCAGCAGCCGCTAACAGCGTCAAAAACACAGCTAAAAACCAGCTAGGTCTAACAAACCCTTCAAAAGTCACTTGGTTTTGTCCTGGGTCTACCGCTGCCACTCGGTAGGACCGAAGGCGAAAATATTCCTGTAATTGAGGCAATAAACTAGCTTCGTCTAAGTTGGAAACCAGTTGCGCTTTTTCTATACGGTCTTTGGTCGAGGCACGAATAAAGAAAAATAGCCCAACCGATAGTAATAAGGTTAGCAGCAACGTGGATGGCAGAACAGCAGTATCCATAACTAAAAAGGGATGTGGGGTATTGGGAAAGAAAAATCTATAGAATAATCCGGTATGCGGGAAACTCAGGTCTTCTCCCAAAGAGAGACGCTGCGCGAATGGACTTTATACATAAGCTTAAGACGCACAGCGCTCTTATAATACGGCGTCACTGTTCTAATCCCACAGATGCGAGGTGTGGGTTCGCTCCCTACACCCTACACCTTACACCCTCTTAATGTTTTACTGGAGGAGATTTATTCATTATTAGTTATTCGTTAATTTGTCCTCTGGTTAATGTACTTTTGCCACAAACTAGCCAAATCTTGCGATTGAGCTTGCCACTCCGGAGAGACTTGGTACATCCGACGCGGACGTCCACGTCCTTCAAGTTTTTTCCAATACCCAGTGATTGCCCTTTCGTCTTCAAGAAATTTAATCGCACTGTAAAGCACGGTATCTGACAGTCGATAGGTTGGATATTCAGTTTCCAGTCTTTGAATCAACTCAGTTCCGTAAGATTCCCCTTGTAGTAAAACATACAATATATAACAAACTGCTAGTTCCTGACAAAGGTAAGTTGGCGGAGGATTTTCAAAGAATTTATATATATCCTCAAGTTTCATGGTTGGTGAATGGCTAAAAATATGCCTGAAGGTTGAGCCTATAATTCTCGTTACGAGTATATACTGCTGCACCACAATGCCTAAGTATATAACGCTACTGAGGCTAGATGATCAAAGCGCAAAAATTAAACACGGTACACGCTTGTTAGTCATGGGGACGCGAGTTTTAAGCAGCGGATAACTCCGCACCAGAAACTCACTCATGTACGCGCCAGTTTTAGGCATACAAAAAAGTGCACCCCCTACCGAAGTTTTAGACAGTGTAGTGAGGAGCGAATGGACAGCAGCGATGCCGTCATCCTTGTGTTAAGTGATGCCGAGTGTGTGGGAACTGCTTAAGCGTGAAATTACGCCTAAGCAATTCTAAGGGTAAAATGCAGCTTTTTGAGCAAAACTTAATAAACACTTTGTGAGACAGTGATTATCCCATTGCACAATCTTCAAGTTCAAGCCTACAGATACATCTAATTCAGAGACTGACAAATAGCCGACACAGCAAAATTTACCTTTTATACTGAATTTCTGAAATTGATAGATTTTTTTACTATACGAGAAGTGTGATATTAAATTTATCAAACACCCAGCACATTGGTGATCAGTATGTCAGATTCCTCTCCACTTCGGGCTATTGCCCAAATGTTTCGCCTTACAGGTTGGGTTAGCTTCTGGACTCAGTTAGTGCTAGGTGTCGTTTCTGGGGGGATTTTGCTGTTCGCCATCCTCAGCCAGAGAACTGGGAACACCAGTAGCAATAATCCGGGAACTGGGTTTGGTGTGTTTTTAGCACTCTCTGGGCTCATTGCCTTAGGTGTGAGCATTTATCTAGCTTTCCGTTACACTAGGCTTGGCAAGCAACTAGAGTCTTCCAATCCCAGCAACCGCCCTCGCAAAATTGAAACGATTCAAGTCGTGCGTTTTGGACTGATCGTCAATTTGGTAGGAATGCTTTTGACTCTTATGGGGGCAGAAGCGATCGTTGGGACTCTGTTATCAAAGTCGCTGACTATGCCACAATTTGGTGCTGGAGTTTACACCCAAGTTGACCCTAGTCGAGTTATCCAATCCTTAGATATTTTTGTTGTCCAAGCAAACACCAACACAGTTTTAGCTCACTTTGCAGGTCTTGTAGGGTCGATCTGGTTACTCAATCGCATCACTAAACCCTAGAGGAGAGTGTGGGGAGGGTGGGGGGACGAGGAGAGTGTGGGGAGTGTGGGGGGACGAGGAGAGAGATATGTGAAGTGGGCGGTAGTTGCTACCAGATTTTAAAAGTAATTCCAACACTCCCCACACTCCCCCATCTCTCCATCTTCCCCAATTTACAATTCCTGTCAGAGCAAGGCAAAATCATAATATGCTGATGTATCGGCTTCAAATATATGTAAGAATACATCCGTCAGAATTGTTAAAGAATCGGAAGAGAATAAGAGCCGTTGCGATCTGTGGAGACAGAGACAAAACCCTTATAAGTTCTGACTCCTGACTCCTGACTCCTGACTCCTGACTCCTGACTCCTGACTCCTGACAAAGATCTTAGGCTAGACCAAAAAGAAAAATCTGTGCTGGATATTAAGCAAATAAGAGACAATTCCCAATTGGTTCAAGAAGGGTTGAATACTCGTGGTAATAACTACCACATTCAGCCTATTGTGGATCTGGATAAGCAACAACGCGAATTGGAAGCAAAGCGAAATCAACTTCAGGCACGCAGTAACGAAATTGCTAAATCAATTCCTGAAAAGATTAAAGCTGGTAACGATCCTAAAGGATCAGAAATTCAAGCCTTGCGAGATGAGGGCAGTGCGATCAAAACTTCGATAGGTACACTGGAACCTCAAGAAAAAGACCTCACGGTTAAAATTAACGAACTTTTACTTGCACTCCCCAACTTACCGAGTGACTCCACCCCTATCGGTGAAAGTGAGGAAGATAATGTGGAGGTGCGCCGTTGGGGTGATGAGTACATTCCCCAAAATCCCCATATCCTTCCCCACTGGGAAATTGGCGAAAAGTTAGGTATTCTTAATTTTGAACGCGCAGTGAAAGTGGCACAAAGCCGCTTTGTTACCCTAATAGGTGCTGGTGCGGCTTTAGAGAGGGCACTCATTCAATTTATGCTCGATCGCCAAATAGCCGCAGGTTATGTGGAAGTGATTCCACCGTTTTTAGTGAATACTGAGTCTCTAACTGCTACAGGTCAACTCCCTAAGTTTACTGAGGAAAGCTTTAAGTGCGCAGCTGATGATTTATGGCTGACTCCCACAGCAGAAGTCCCTGTGACGAACCTTTACCGTGGTGAAATTCTGGCGGCAGAGGACTTACCTATCTACCATTGTGCTTATACTCCCTGTTTTCGTCGAGAAGCTGGTAGTTATGGACGCGATATGCGGGGATTAATTCGCCTGCATCAATTTAACAAAGTTGAATTGGTGAAATTTGTCCATCCCAGCACTTCCTTTGAAGAACTAGAAAAATTGGTGGGGAATGTAGAAGCAATTTTACAGGCGTTGCAGTTGCCTTACCGAGTCATAGAATTATGTAGTGGGGATTTGGGATTTTCAGCAGCCAAAACTTATGATTTAGAGGTTTGGCTTCCTTCTTCCCAAAAATATCGAGAAATTTCCAGCTGTTCCAATTTTATGGATTTCCAGGCCCGGCGGGCGCAAATTCGCTTTAAGGAAAGCAGTAAGAAAGGAACGCAGCTTGTACATACCCTCAACGGTTCTGGTTTAGCGGTGGGGCGGACGATGGCCGCAATTTTGGAGAATTATCAACAAGAAGATGGGACGGTGCAAATACCAAAAGCGCTACAACCTTACTTGGGACGGGAAGTGTTGTAAGTAGGAGTCAGGAGTCAGGAGTCAGGAGTCAGGAGTCAGGAGTTAGGAGTTAGGAGTCAGGAGTTAGGAGTTAGGAGTTAGGAGTTAGGAGTTAGGAGTCAGGAGTTAGGAGTCAGGAGTTAGGAGGTTAACTCTCGTGTGGGTGGAGGAACTTCTGGTTCCACTTTCCAAAATATGCCGTTGAGTTCAGTACAATAGCGTTACACAAATTTAAAATAGAGATCAATAAGTTCACTAATTTTCTCTATGTCAGTTTTAGCGGCGATCGCAGTTTTGGCTGTTCTGATCCTAGTCCACGAGCTAGGACATTTCATTGCAGCAAGGTCTCAAGGTATTTACGTTAACCGCTTTTCTCTGGGTTTTGGTCCGGTTATTTGGAAGTACCAAGGATCGCTAACTGAATACGCTATCCGCGCTTTTCCTTTGGGCGGTTATGTGGGCTTTCCAGATGATGACCCGGATAGTACTATTCCACCTGAAGATCCCAATCTGCTGCGTAACCGACCAATACTGGATCGGGCGATCGTCATCAGTGCTGGAGTCATAGCAAATTTAATATTTGCCTACTTTCTCTTAGTGGCGCAAGTCGGCTTTGTTGGCGTACCGCAAGCAACCCAACCAGGAGTTTTAATCCAACAGCTTGCCCCAGAGGTGAGTTCTGTCGCAGCAAAAGCAGGAATTAAGCCAGGGGATGTGATCCTAGCAGCTAATCAACGAGAATTTGGAACATCGCTGCAAGAGAGGGACGCTTTAAAGGAAATCATTAAAACGAGTCCTGGTCAGCCAATTACACTGAAAGTTGCCCGTGGCGACCAAAAGCTATCTTTGACTGTAGTTCCAGAAACTAAATCCAACGGTGAGGGTAGTATTGGCATCGGACTCGCTTTCAACGGCAAAGTAGTGCGTCATCATGTGAAGAATCCAGTAGAAGCCTTACAGGTCGGCGCTACTGAATTTCAGCAGATTGTCTCAACGACATTTCTAGGCTTTAAGCAACTCATCACTAACTTTGGTGAAACAGCAGGTCAAGTCGCTGGACCAGTCAAAATTGTAGAAATTGGTGCCAATATTGCCAAGAACGATGCGGGCAATTTGTTCTTCTTTGCTGCTCTTATTAGCATTAACTTGGCTGTGATCAATATTTTGCCTTTACCAGCTTTAGATGGGGGACAACTGGCTTTTCTGCTCATAGAAGGTTTACGTGGTAAGCCTTTGCCCACTCGCATTCAAGACGGTGTGATGCAAACCGGTTTGATGCTACTTTTGGGACTAGGCATTTTTCTCATCCTGAAAGAGACTACCCAGTTGGAGTGGGTGCAAAAGTTATTCCAGTGATGAGTACCCGCCCATGGTCATCTGAAAAGCAACGGGCGCTAGAAATTCTAGTCCGCCTTCAGCATCTTTATCCAGATGCTACTTGCTCTTTGACTTACTTAACACCAGTGCAACTACTGGTGGCAACTATTTTGTCTGCCCAATGTACTGATGAGCGGGTAAATAAAGTTACGCCAACCTTATTTAGTCAATTCCCAGATGCCGTTGGTTTAGCAAATGCTGATTTGGCAGAGTTAGAAAACTTGGTGCGTTCGACTGGATTTTATCGCAATAAGGCGAAGAATATCAAATCCGCCTGCGCGATGATTGTTACAGAGTTTGGTGGCGAAGTTCCAAAGCAGATGGAACAGCTATTGCAACTTCCAGGTGTAGCACGAAAGACAGCAAATGTAGTCTTAGCTCATGCTTATGGAATTAATGCTGGGGTAACAGTTGACACCCACGTCAAGCGCCTCAGCCAACGCTTAGGCTTAACTGAACACTCAGACCCTATTCGCATTGAACAAGATTTGATGCGTCTGTTACCTCAGCCTGATTGGGAAAATTGGTCTATTAGACTGATCTATCACGGTCGTGCCGTTTGTAAGGCGCGATCTCCTGCCTGCGTTAGCTGTCAACTTGCTAATCTTTGCCCTTCGGGAATGGGGAGTTAGAATATGGAGATCTTCTGAGTTCTAACGCCATAGGCGCTATATTGTATAAGATGGAAAGTGCTGTCTGAAAAAGTTAGGGACTTTATGGCAAAAAAGAGTATGATTGAGCGCGAAAAAAAACGCGCCAGAATGGTTGAAAAGTATGCTGACAAGCGGGAAGCGTTGCTGGAAGAATTTAGACAAGCTGAATCTCCTCTAGACAAACTGGAGATTCATCGGGAAATTCAACAACTCCCTCGCAATAGTGCTCCCACCCGCCGCCGTAACCGTTGCTGGCTTACTGGTCGTCCTAGAGGAGTTTACCGCGACTTTGGACTTTCTCGGAATGTCCTACGGGAATGGGCACACGAGGGTCTTTTACCTGGAGTGGTTAAGTCTAGCTGGTAGTTAGTAGTTAGTGGTTAGTAGTTAGTAGAAATTTTTGAAACCTAACAACTAACAACTAACAAAAATTATTCTCCACAACATCGATCAATTCCCAGACTTTCTAAGAGTAGATCGCTGACGGCGTTGGCGATCGCAAACTCTCCGTAAAAACTTCTAGAAAAATCAAACGACTGCATTTCTGTGACAATGGCAATTACCAGAGAACCTAAGTCGTTTTCTCCTTCCATTCGTTGTCTGACAAAAATTTGTGCTGCACGTGTAGCAATCTTCTGATTGACGGCTTCCGGAATAAATTCTTCATCTAGCCATCGCTGCAAGCACTGTTGTAACCATTCTCCCTCAAGGTTGGGATTTCTGGGCGGTGGCAGGATGATGGATGGAATTGGTTCGGTCATGTTCGCGCTTATAAATAACTTGTTGTCAAAACACTGACTGTTGATGGTTAACCGTTGATAGTTAACAAACATATTTTTATGAACTATGACATTGCTACTATTATTAAAGGTTATGCCCAAGGATATTTTCTCATGGCTGATGAGAATGATGTATTGGAGTGGTATAGCAGTCGCGATCGCACTCTTATTCCCTTAGATGAGCGATTTCGCTACCCCAAGTCCTTGCAACGTGTTCTCAACCAAGAGCGTTTTACTGTAGCGATTAACCGCGATTTTGAAGCTGTAGTCGCTGGGTGTGCTAATCGAGAAACGACTTGGATTTCACCACAGTTAAAAGAGATTTACTGGGAACTTTACCAAACAGGTTGGGCATATAGCTTTGAAACTTGGCAAGGCGACGAACTCGCTGGAGGGATTTTAGGAATTGTCATTGGGGGCGCTTTCATTGGGGAGTCAATGTTCTACCGCATTCCTGAAGGTTCAAAGGTAGCGATGGTGAAATTGGTAGAAAGACTGCGGGAACGACAATTCGTCCTATTTGATGCCCAAATGATGAATCCCCATTTAGAAAGGTTTGGTGCTTATCAGGTGAGCGATCGACAGTATCAACCCCTACTCCTTCAAGCCTTGCAACACCACTATTCCCTAGTTTAAGCATGTAAGCGGGAAAATTTACAACTATGTAACGAAATGTAAAAGTTCGTAGTGAGCGCTTTAGCACTCTCAGACTGCTGATGTTGGAATGCTGACTCGGCGTTCTACCACCAGCGTAAGACTTATCCACTCCCCTTTATCATTGTAGCTGCGAATCAATCGGTGGCGCAAATTGGGTTGGAGTAACCAACCTACCTCAAGAAATAAAGGTTGACGTAATTGTACCTTAGGTGGACAAGTGGCAGAAACACCATCAGGTAGTAGCAAGACTTGCACCTGGTTTTGAGGATTTTGGTCAAAAGAGATAATAGAGCCTTTAATTGTAGCAGTCGAGGTAATTGTGCGCTCACCAAAGGTCAGACTTTGTGTTATGTACTCAGCATTATCATGAAGTTGTAATTGCATCTTTACTGGGTAACTGTCCGGAGTGCGCCAGTCTGGATAAATCGTTACTGCTTCCCCAAGCCATTCTCCAAGTAAATCATTTACTGTTAAGGGTGAGCGTTGTTGTGGTTGAGTTCCAGCAAGATGTTCTCGAATTAAAGTAAGTTTATCTAGTTGACCATTTTGATCAAACATTTGCACCAAGCGTAAGCGGCGATTTTCATCAATTAAACCGAGTTCAGCGCCAAATTCAGAAAATGGACCTAGCTGAATCGAACCTTGAGAAAATGCTCCATTTTCAAAAAATAGTACACCCTTTCCCAGAGAACTATATTCTAAAACCCTTTCATTTTCCCCTAAACGAACAATCTGGCGAATTGTCTGGTTATTATTCAACCCTTCTAAAGAAACAGTACTCTTGATCTCTTCCAAAAATTCACCTTGAGGCGAAAACCTGGTAAATGAACCTTGCCATTCACCAATATTTTTCAGCAAAGCTTCCCATTGTGATGTCATAGTAATTTTGTTAGTTGTTAGTTGTTAGTTGTCAAAAATACTATTCCCCATTCCCCACTCCCTATTCCTCGAGAAAACAATGACTCAATCACTACAAAAGCTGTTCACATTTGAAGAATTCTTAAGGTTTTTAGAAGAACAGCCAGAAAACATCCGTTACGAATTACACGATGGAGATATTATCCAAATGCCCCCACCAGTAGGAGATCAAGAGAAAATCGTAGCGTTTTAACAGTGGTCTTGGCAATGGTTTGCGGTCGTCTTAATCTCCAGTACGGTATACCTAGAACATACTACCCAGATATCGTCCATCTGCGGTTTTTAATTCTTATTTAGCAAATCGCCGCACAGCAAATAAACTCCCTAACAATCCTACCATTGCACCACAACTCAGGAGAATCAGGGGCAATAGCAAAGTTTGTGCTGTAGTGAGTTGCAAACCATTGGTGAGAAATTGGATAAATTCGGGTTGGTTAACTAGCAACTTACTTAGAAACTGTTGAATCAGAGTCATGAATAATACAGCGATCGCACCTCCAGCCACGCCAAAAGCAATTCCTTGTAAAATAAACGGTAGGTGAATCCAGGCTGAAGTTGCGCCCAGAAGTTGCATAATTTCAATTTCCTGGCGTCGCGCTATAACAATGAGACGAATAGTGGTTGCGGTGACAGAGATTGCGGTTAACGTCAAGATAATCGTAATTGTGAGGGAAACCCTGTTTAAACCTTGATGTAACTGGGCAATACGTTTGACCGCTTCATCGATATACTGTACTGTATCAACAAGATGCAACTTAGCCAGTTGCGTTGCTAAACTAGGTACAACAGAAGAGTTGCGAGCCTTCACCTTGATCTCATCCACTAGCGGATTATCACCTAGTTCCTCCGTAGCGCCCTCAATATCAGAAATTCTCAGTTCTTGAACTAATTTAGTCCAAGCTTGCTCCTTGGTGATGGTTCTCATCTGCACCACCTCCGGCATTTTCGCTATAAGCGACTCAATGGTTTGGGCTTGCGCATCCGGCTTGAGATAAACTGATATTTCTAACTGGCTACCAAATTGGTTAAGGAGTTTTTCTAACTGCCAGGAACTTTGCAGACTCATGCCTAAAATTAGTAATAACACCGTGACGGTACTTACAGCCGCCCAGTTCATCCATCCACCACGTTGCAAACCAACAAGTGTTTCTTTGAGCAGATAATCAAGTTTGTTAAGAAATTTAAACACACTACACCACAGTATTTTTCCGCAAGCTAATACTAGCTTTTATACTTTATGAACAAATATAGCAATCCTATTTGAGATCCGAACAGGGTTCATACTGATGTGGCTTAGGAAAATAAAAGATTGATAAAAAACTTCTTTTTAGTACAAAAGTACTACTTCTGTTTATTTCATTTACTCCGTTCCCACCCTTTAGATTACCTATCTAATGAACCGCAGAGGCGCAGAGGACACGGAGATCTGAGTTAGAGAGATAATGGTAATTTTTGACTGCGAAGGGAGTAGGATTGCTTTTCTATGTTTGTGGTAGCAAAACGTGTTTCTATGGAGTAATTACTAGGAGCAAAAATCTTGAGACATTTCGGAAAAAGTCCGGATAACAGATGTATATAATAATATTAGGTCGAGCTCTATCAACGGTGACATGCTAGCTGCAAAAGTATCAGTAAGGGGGATTGGCGAAGCTGTTAGAGGTGATGTTGCTCCCGAAGCGACGGACGACTCAAGGTGAAATTGTGAGGTTTCAAAATTATGAACAGATTTTTAATTCTTTCTGCAGTAGTTATAATTGGCGTCGTATGGTTAGCATATCTATTTTTAGGTACTCCTCCAATTCCTTTTACAGTAGTCCTTGTTTTTATATTAATCATAACAACATTTACTAGAAATGGTATCAACTTAAAAGAGAGATTACTTAATCAAGTGCATCAAAATGAGAGGGACATTATTAATAGTTTAAAGACACATGAAATCTTACTCAATAATTCTCAAGATCAAATCAATCAAATTAATAGATTAGCTTTTATAGAAAAAAATTGTATTGAAAATCAAAAATTTCAATTATGGGAAAAAGGAAAACGTTATTATCAATCACTACCAAACCTTTTACTAGCTTTTGGATTACTAGGTACTTTCTTGGGTGTGACACTGAATTTATTTTTAATCAGTCGTAAAATCTCTGGTGAGTTTGAGGGGCTGCAGAAGGTTTTACCAGATGTTATTGGCTCTATGGCAATTGCTTTTATTACTAGTCTTGTAGCATTAGGGTGCAGTGCCTATCTAATAATAGCTCATCCCTCCTATGAGTTAGATCTCGAAAAAGAGAAACTTATGACTTCATTGGAGCATTACCTTGATAATGTTTTTTTCCTCTCTAAAAACCAGCCAAGTGTACAGAAAAAAATTGATGATCTGATGAAGAGCATAGATACTTATTCTCAAAATATAAGTGGATTTGTAAAAAGTTTACCTCAAAATACTCAAAGGTTTCAAGAAGCTGCTATAGCAGCTTCCAATACACTAACAACAAGCTCTAATAATTTCAAAGTTGTAGCTGAGCAGTCTTCACAAGCAATGCAAACAGGTGCGAACGTATTAAGCAATGCAACTCAGAACTTAGGAAGCTTAACAACGAGTTTCTCAGATCTCATCTCATCTCTTCACACATCCACACAATCGCTAGATCATACGACAGAAGAATTAAACAACTATACAAGAGCAAATCAAAACATTGGTACTGCTTTGGTTAATAATTCATCAAGAGTACAAAACTTAGTTCAAACTAATCACCAAAACCTTAATAATATATCTCAGCAACTGGTAGAAAACACCACGGCTCTTGCAGACGCTACCCAATCGTTTCATATGAATGCAACCCAAGTAACAGAATCTTTAGAACAGTACACAAAACAAGTCAAAAGCCACAACGATAGATTGCAAGATGTGGCTAGAAAAATTGACTCATCTGCTCAAAGGATGATGCAAATACAAACTGAATTGCTTCAACTAGTGACATTATTAAGTCAATCGCAGAATCCTTAAAGAGGTTTATGTCTCGCAAAGCAAGGAATACACCGTTAATCGAAACTTTTAGTATCTGGGCTTCTTTCACAGACTTGATGGCTAATGCTTTCATGGTAATTACACTACTGTTATTGATAGTAATAGGTGAAGCATCAAGACAATTCTCGCTTGATAATCATAAGCCAAAAATTATTGAACTACCCTCAGAAATATATCAATTTAATTCAGGTAAAGCAGACTTGCCACAAAATTTGAAAGATGATCTTCGTGGAAAGAATGGTAAAATCTTAAAAGATATTCAACAACAAATTGAAAATTCTCATGGAAAAGTTGATGTCATAGAAGTTATTGGTCATACAGATGGTCAAGAAGTTGGATTACTAAGCTGTAATAATACAAATGGAAGTAACTTAGATAAAAACCTAGAAGAAGTAGCTAAAAATAATCAAGATGTGTCTATTCTTTGTCCAGGTTCTAATGCTGATTTGGGTTTGATGCGAGCCTTAGCAGTGGTGAAAGAACTTCAGAAGGTTCAACTTCAAAAAAAAGTTAGTTTTAGAGCCTATTCAGCAGCACAGCTATTATTACCACGTAATCAAGGATTTGCCTCACTAGACAGAAAACCTGATGTAAAACGCCGCCGTATTGAAATTCGCTTTGCACAGTTGGGTCAATATACAACTCCTAACTAAGCTATATTCTGGCTCCTGACTCCTGAATTCTTTCCGTCAAAAGATTTTTCTATTAAGAAAGATTGTTGTTTTGGAGGCTTTTGGTTTATGATTCTAGATAAACCGGCAGCATAAAAAATTGCAATTATAATAACAAAAACCAGTAATGAAAATAAATTCATCTGAGTAGATAGTTCTTGACTTCTAGGATCAGGATTTATCAATTTTGTAATAGTGTTAGTATTTTGTGAACTTTGTGGAATTGGTTGAGCTATTAAATGATCTAAATCGTTGAGTATCTCTTTGACTGATTGATATCTCAATCTATAGTCCTGGCGAACCATTTTGTTCAAAATACTTGCAAGAGTATGACTAACCGTTGCGCTACTTTGCCAGTCAACCTCATCATCTTTATCGTATGGTAAATCATGAGCTTCCATACCTGTTAAAGCTACAATCGCAGTGATTCCAAGTGCGTAAATATCACTGTTGAATTTAGGTCGGCCTGCTATCTGCTCTGGAGGTGTATAACCTAGTGTACTAACCTGAGTTGGTAATCTTTGTAGAGTTGTTTGAGCAACAATTTCCTTGACTGCACCGAAGTCAATTAATACTAATTTATGATCATTTTTCCGTCTGATGATATTTTCTGGTTTTATATCACGATGGATAATGTTTTCATGATGAACATAATCTAGAATTCTGAGTAGCTCATCCAAAAAATCTCTGACTTCATTTTCTTTTAGCTGTTTTCCTGGTTGTATTTCTTCACTTAGAGTATTGCCTTCAATATACTCTTGTATTAAGTAAAAGTCTTGGTTGACTTCTAAGGTTCTAAAAAACTTAGGAATCTGTTCATGCGTTAACCTTTTTAAAGTTTGCCCCTCACGTGTGAACAGCTCTTTAGCTTTGGCAAAACCTGAATTAATACTAGGGAATGTAAATCGCTTAATAGCATACTGGCTTCCTGGCTGATCCAAATTTTCTACTAGATAAGTCTCGCCAAACCCCCCCTTCCCAAGCAATTGGATAATTTTGTAACGTCCGTCGATGAGCTCACCTATATTCATAAAACATCACGATACGTTGGGAAAGCCAGAACTACAAGATACTGTAGGAAAAGCCAACAGCGCACTTAGATGTTCTAGGTCTCGCTATTAAAAAAATTTTACCAAATTGATTATAGCGAAGGATAAGTATGTCTGTCAGGACACATGCATTTAAATTTTGGATACCTCGCCTAATAAATCATGAGGCAAATTTATCAAATATCTTAATTTTCCTATCTCCCTCTCATCTAGTCCAGCAAAGTTTATGATGCTATTATGTCTTTTGCTCTACGGCTTTATACTTAATTTATTTTCCTTTTTTGTAACGGTCTTACTAATTTATGTAGATATATATAGGACTAGTATTTGATTTTTGAAATATACGTAGGGTGTGTTAGATGAGAGTACGGCATAAGGCTCTTGGTGCGTTACGAACTACTGTCCTAACGCACCCTCGTATCTACAATAGTAGTCCTATAAGATGACTGCTATCTAATTTTGAAGATTAATAGTTGTAGCCGTGACGGTAGTACTGTTGGTGGTAATACCTAGGATAGTAATTTTCGTGACGGTAGTACCCATTATTGTTTTTATACCGATAGTGGTAGTTGGAATAGTTATATCCATTACGGTAGTACCCATTATTGTTGTTATACCGATAGTGGTAGTTGGAATAGTCATATCCATTACGGTAGTACCCATTGTTGTGGTAATAGCTGGGATAGTATTCGTGATGGTAATGATATCGGTAATCAACATAATCTGGATGGTAATACCTGTGATGGGTACACCCCCTATGATTGTAATAATACTCGTGAGCAATTTCGTAAGGGTGTTCGTATTTTGTTTGTTTTACTTCCCCAGTATTAACTTCCTGATCTCCCTGAATTGATGAATGTTCTTTGACCGGAAACGGTAAGAAATTCACTACATTTTGATTTGCTTGTGTCTTTTCAGTTGGCAATCCTAATTCAAAAGACTTTGCCAAAGTCTGATCCCCATGGTTAAGCGATGCTGCTGCCAGATCAAATCCTAGATAACTGGGCAATATTAAAAGACTTACCAATAACTTGCAAAACATTGTTTCACGCTCCTAATTTTTTGCTCTCCAGCAGAGCAAGGAAATGCCTACTGTAAGACTCTGGTTGAAATAGGATTTACGCAGTGAAACATTAAATTATGAATTATGAATTATGAATTCATAATTCTAAGAAAAGGCATACCACGAAGAGTATAGTGAAAAAAGTTCTTGGCGATCGCTACCCCGCACGATCCGAGAAATCTTTATTATTAGTTAATAATCTGTCGTATGCGAGTAGATTTTGGATTATGGAAGATTTAAAACAAGCAATAATCAGCTATTCTAGCAGAGAACTGGAACAGCGCAAAAACTGGTATTCTCCAGCAGCAGAAGCTTACAACAAAGCAAGACCCCGCTATCCTCAAGATTTGATTCACCAAGTTGTGGAGATTGCTCAACTCACCACTGACTCAAAAATTCTTGAAGTGGGATGTGGACCTGGAACCGCAACGGTAGCGTTCGCTGAATTAGGCTGCTCAATGATTTGCTTGGAACCCAACCCAGATTTTGTTCAGTTAGCTCAACAGAATTGTCAACCGTATCCCAATGTCAAAATTCAGCAAACATCTTTTGAAGAGTGGACACCTTTAACTCTTGAATTTGACGCCGTCTTAGCAGCGAGTTCTTTTCATTGGATATCACCGGAAGTAGGATATCCCAAAGCAGCAAATGTCCTAAAAGACGGTGGCTATCTGATTTTATTGTGGAACAAGGAACTTCAGCCCTGCTACGAAGTATACCAACGCTTATCTGAAGTCTATCAAGTACATGCTCCGTCTCTTAACCGATATGAAGACAGAGAAACTCAAGAGGAGATACTAAGAGGATTAGGAAATATAGTGATCGATTCTGGGCAATTTAAAAACTTAATACCTGGACAAGTTACATTTAAATTGACCTACACTGTTGATGAATATTTAACACTGTTAAACACTTACTCGCCGTACCTAAAGTTAGATCCACAGATCAAAGAAGCCTTATTTACGGGATTGAGACACGTTATAGAACATGACTTTGGAGGTAGTCTTCAGCTTTCATCTATCTCCGCTTTTCACATTGCCCAAAAAAATTATTTATCGGTCTAAGCAACGCACTTCGCTTCTCACAAAATATACGTGATAGGATAATCAGGATGTGCTGGATTTGGGATTAATCGCTGGTTTTTACAATCCACAAGCAAATCCAACTTCTCCAAAACAACTTGACCGATTAGCACTGCATCACCGATGACTAGAGCATCTTCAGTCGTTTGACGACTTTCACACTCAATTAGGAGAGCTTCACTAACTCCCACCAATCCCTCACGTCCATCAGCATACTTGGCTTTTTGTTGACCTCGAATTCGCAAGCCCAGTTTCTGCACTATATCTTCTGGAATCACCAGGTATGTTGCACCAGTATCAACAAGAGCATCAGTTTCAAACTCACGCAACAGATGAGGCGCAAGCATTCCTCGACTGACTAACGCCTCATCAATGGCATTAGTCAGTTTTACCTTTATGTGAACCGCTCCCATTATTGTTGTTGATAGAGTGTGTATTTCAATCGTAGTCATATTACGGCGCGGTGTAAATGCTATTATCAAATAATGTTAAGGTTTGCAGTATCAGTCATGTCAGATTCAAAATTTTATGATGAAGCTTTAGACGCCCTATATCAGACAGCAAAGGTATCTGCCAATCTTATTGAGGCAGCATTAACCTCAAAAGATCCGGATTTTGATCGAGAGCGTTTAGAATTGGCTCTGAAGGTATTAAGGATTGCATGGTTGGAGGAGGATGACTAATCCTTGTTTTTTCTCATGCTCAAATTTTGCCCGACTACGTTGAGTTGCGAACCACATACTGTGCAGCTGCATGCCAAATCAGCCCAGCAACAATCAGTGCTAGACCCACTTGCCAAATGATCGAATCTACCCAAAAAGCCAGAAATAAACAGGCTGCTAAACCAAACAGCGACAGCCATTTGGGATAAAGCCGTTCATGAGATGGTAAATAAAGGGCTGCCAAATTAGTCATTGCGTAATAAATCAAAACAGTAAAAGCACTGAACGACCAAGTCGTTTTGACATTACCAATCAAAACTAAAACTGCGATCGCAATCCCCACACCAATAGTCGCTGGTACTGGAGTCGTTCCTGACGGATTCAATCTGGCAAAAATCCTGGGCATATCTCGTCGTCTTCCCATTGCTAGCAATACGCGGGATAAGCCCAAAATCAAGTTGAGCAGTACTCCCAGCATCGCTGCGATCGCACCAATTGCCAAGACCTGAGACCCACCCAGAATACCAAAAGTCCTGGCTACAGCTTCTAGAGGTGCAGCCTGTCCAGATGATGCTGACCTGCCAAGAACATCTGCCCCTACTGTTCCTACCGCTACCACCGCTACTGCTGTATAAAGCAACATTGTCAGTACCATCGTGACAATAATCGCTCTTGGGATAGTTCGGCGCGGGGCGATCGCTTCTTCGCCTAAGGTAGCAATACGACCGTAGCCAGTATAAGCCACAAACATCAAAGCACTGGCATGGAGTACTGTCCCGATAGAGCCTGTAAAAAAAGGTGTAAAATGCTCAGTCCCAAATCTCAAAGCTGTGGGTGTTCCAGCAATGATAAAAAAAACTAAAGACAACAGCGAGATCGATACAATTATAATATTAGCGACATTAGAGCGACGAATCCCACTCAAAACAATTGTGGTGATCACAACCACAGTTCCTAAAGCTAAGGGTATGAGTAGACCACGCCCACCCAAACCAGTAGCATTTAACAAGTAACCAGCAAAACCCAAAGCAGCGGTAGCCGCCGAAGCCGTTTTTGCTAACAAAAACATCCACCCCGCTGTAAACCCAAGCCAAGAATTCAAGTACTTGTAACCATACTCATAGGAACCACCACTAACAGGATGATTTGCAGCCAGCTGAGCACTGTTGAGTCCGTTACAGGTAGCAACTATCGCCCCAATAATCACAGCCAGAATCACTGCTGCACCAGCGATCCCAGCAGCAACACCGATACTGACAAATACGCCAGTACCGATAATCGAACCCAGTCCCATCACTGTTGCACCCACAACCCCTATCTCTCGTTGCAGCTTTGGCGATGAAGTCCTTGACACAACTCATCTCCTTATAAATGACAGTCCTGCTGAGGGGGAATGTGGGGAGTGTGGGAGGTAAGGAAGACATTACTCCCCACACCTCCCGCAGCAAGGTTCGTGAGAAATTTGGGCTACACACTCCCAATGCCCTGCTCCCTCTTGTTTCTTAAAAGTATCATGGATTTTTCGGAATACGCTCAATCTCGGCATAGCCACTGAAAATAAGCCGTTGATCCTCAGTTTCTAAACGATTGAGTCGCATTTTTACCCCATCCAAGTCAAAGCGATCCAAATCGATCATATTATTCAAAATTTCCACTAGTGCTAGGCTCAGGTTTTGCGAGATTTCCCGCTGCGCTTCTGGGACTTGGTCAAGTTCAATCTCAGGGTCTTTGAACGAAATACGCCGCCGCTTTTCAATCCCTACAGTCAGGATCATGTTTATTGGTACAAGTTCGCCGCTGTTTAAATCTGCCTTTGCCGAAATCCGTTGTCGATTTTGGGGTAATAACTGCACTTGCACTTCACTAAAAGAGACAGGGTGACCGCCAGACAATGCTGTCAATGCTGGAATGGTGAGGTTTTCCAGGCGCTTTCTCACCAGTTCTGCTTTAAAGGATTCATTGATCCCTGCTTGTGTTAAAGTCACTTGAGCGATCGCTTGAGTTGGTTGCTTGAGACGCAATTTACCGCTTAAAACGGAGCTAAAGTCAATAGCAACAGCATCGGTTTCTATAGAAATTTCCTCAGCGGCGAAATCTTTGCGGATCACCAACCCACGACCATTCATTTTGAAGCTATCAATGCTACCTTGCAAGAGTTTGCTGGAAGGATAGCAGCGAACAGAGACTTCCACCGACTCGCTTTTGGTAAACATGTGGCGAATCGTTTGGCTAGCAACTGTGTTGAGCATTCGCTCTCCCCAGTCCGTACCCTTGGGATCTGTTAAACCAGTAAGTCCGCCTAACATTTGGTTTTGGCTACTATATAGAAGTTCCTTGTCATTTTGTAACAAATTGTGAAGAATACAGCAACCATTTGATGATTGATTGTGCTGATAGGTAGGGGTGGAATCTCTAATGATGGTGGGAAAATTATTCCGCATAAGTCAAGAGGGAGTGAGGATTGGGGAGTTAGGAGTTAGGAGTTAGGAGTTAGGAGTGGGGCGGTGAAACTTGTTTCATGAGGACTGTCCTGAAAAGTTTGCTCCCGATGTTTTCCCTTTTGGCAAATTTTCGCAAAATCTCAAATTTAAAATGGTATTAGATGATACTCTGTCGTTAGACTACTGAAAGCTTCTTAGGGGTGCAGGGTGTAGGGACCCCATGATTAAAATTAGGAATGGAAAGCTTGGGTGCCTTTTAGATTGGAACTGAGGTTGTTAGGAGCATCCCAAAGGCGGTAAGCCACCCGTTATGAAGGTCAGAAACATCACGATTCCAGCAAGGGCGGGGAGAAGATCGCCCCTAGGAACGGACAATGCCCAATGCCCATGTTTCTTGGAAGTGCGGTGTCAAAAAACTTATGAATACAGGTGGTTCTGAAAGTTTACAGCCAGAGTATTTACTGGGAAAGTTTATTGGGTTAGCATGACAACAATATATTTATATTACAACAATATATTAAGTTATGCAATGACAAACTACTGAGGTAAACTGGCTAGCAAGATAATGCAAACATTACCAAAGTGGCTCTTGGGTCTTGGGCATCACGCACCATGGAAAACTGGCAATTTCTGATACAGAAACAGGGCGATCGCGCTTGGCGTAACCTGGGATCGCCAATTGTGGAAATTATCGAAGGTAAGTATAGAGTTGTAGCTTGCTCCAACCTCGCCAATATGGATGTAGAAGTGCGAGTAACTCACGCTTCAACTCTAGAAGTTCCACCAAAGCGGCGAAAACAGATGCGATCGCGTCGCACTAACGCAGAAGGCTTAATAGCGGTCATTCCCTTTACCCACCTGAAGCCGGGAATTTGGGAGCTACAATGCTGCGGCGACTTAATGTCGGATCTTCTTGGTAAATCCTGGCAATATAGCGTTTATTTGCAAGTCGTGCCCAACTTAGCTTTAGGGGAAGCGCGGAATTGGAGACCAGGAGAAATGGGGACAAGGGAACATGAAGAATTATCCTTGTCTACCACCTACCCCAACCCTAAAGGTAACTCCAAGCCCCTTCTATCCCCGAACCGTGATGAAGTTATTATTGATGAGCCTGTAAGTCCAGTATGGCTCAAAGCCCAGGCAGCAGAACAGATCTTACAAAACTTGATTGAGTTAGCGTTACCACTTTCTGATCCACTGCTAGAGGATGAAACAAAGGTTGAAGATTCTCCAACTGCTATCCCAGATCTACCACTACTGCTGACCTTAGAAGCAGAAACCTACGTTGCTTGCTGGGGACAAACACTCACTATTAATGGGCTGGTAAAGCCTCATGAAACATCAAACCTTGAAAGAGTCTCTGGTGGAGAACTACGAATAGAACTGTATTCTCCTGATGGATCAAAAAGATTAACTCAAGTGCGACAACCATTACCAGACAAGTTATTGCCATTTACGATCAAATGCCCAATTGAGATTCCCTCTGATTGTAAATCCAAGTTGGTTTTGGCAGACATCAGTTTGTCCGGTGTACTTGCCGATTCAGGTGCTGCAAAACTGTTAGCCCACCACTCCTTCACAATTACAGCAAATGTAACAGAATTGTTAGCAATTAGCGCCGCAGTCAAAGAGAGTGTACCAGACCTACTAGATGATCCCGAAGAACAACTCCCATCGCCTGTTCCTTTAAAGCTGGAACTTTTCAATCTCGTAAAAACTATAAAAACAACTCAGCCTCTTCGCCTCAAGCCATCCCCGAAAAAATCCCTACCGCCGCAAATTGCTCCACGAGATTTGCATAAAATAGCAGCTTCACCTCAACTACCGAAGCTTCCTCAAATCAAAATTAAGCCAATGAGCATGACGAGTGTTGTTTCCACCTCTACAGATAACACTATAACTACAGTTACAATTAACCGAGTCGCAAATACAGGGACTACTTTTCCATACTTGAGACGGATAGTAGCCTTACCTGATCCCAGGGAAGATACCTCTGTCCAGAACATCTCTCTTGACTCCCAGTATATGGAGGCGACTGAAGCTCATTATGAAGATCCAGATGAATTAATTCCCCTCGATGCACAATCCCAGAAAGACTCATTTACAGAGGTAGTCGTTCCGCCTAGTTCTGAATTCATCACATCTACTCACCCCCGCGTATCTCCTCTAATTCAAAAGTGGATCCAAAGCCAAGAAGACTCTTCGCCGATAGGGGAATTAGGAGAAGTAGAGTTAGTAGAACAAGTCGCAAAAGTCCAAGAAGATAGGGATCTCCCCACTCCCCCTCCACTCCCCACTCCCCACACTCTCCCCCCACTCCCCCCTCCCCCTCCTCCCCAATTTCCCCACACTCGTCGATTAGCGCAGGAGATTGTAGTAGATGATACATACGCTGATGCTTTCAAGAATTATCCCTCTAAACAGGAGGAACAATCAGTATCGGATTTACCAACAATTACAAAACCGTTACCAGTTCCACAACTACATTTACCAGAGGGCGAATTGATTGCTGGAAAGTCTGTCTGGGTGAATGTACAGCTAACAGAAAAGCGCCCTCAAATTGCTGTGAAGTTATGGCTTGAAGATTGTCAAACCCGCTGGTTGCTTGATGGTCCTCATTTGTTAACAGATTTGCTACCCACCTCTTGGGGAGGGTTGGAAGTTATGACTCACATCAACGTTCCTTTTGGCTGTTTGGAAATTCGCTTGGGGGCGATCGCTGTAGATGTCGCAACCCAAAAGGAAAGCTATAAAGTCACTGTCCAGAGGACTGTGATTCCTCCAGACTTACCAACTTTGCCGATGGACGAACTGCTTCTAAGTATTTGAGTGGGGTGTGGCCGTGTGTTAAAAATATGAAATAATTTAAAAAATGTTGCAGTATTTGCAGTAAGCTCATCTTGAATTGTTGTGTAGTTTAATAGGAATCCTTACTATGGCAACGTCCTTGTTGGCTTATGCTTCCTTTTTGCCTTCCATCTTTGTTCCCCTGACCGGGTTCATTTTTCCAGCAGCGTCAATTGCATTTCTGTTGATCTACATTGAACGCGATAATATCGCATAAAGCTTATGGCAAAAATTGACCATTAGCTATTAGCAAAAAACCGCCCATCTCGATGAGACGGGCGGTTTTTCCAATGCTATAATTGTCCCTCCATCCCCGCACAACCTTTGTTTGACAAGGTTGTAAGAAAATTATGGGTTTTAGATGGAAGATCCGAGACCGGCATAAGCTCCATAAAAGAAAATGCCTAGAACAGTAATCACACCTAGACCTGCGATCGTAGCGACGACCCACAGGGGAATTCTTCCACTTCCTGACACAGTTTCTACCCTCCCTTAAGAAAAATTTAACAACGTATTATTAACAAGAATTCAGGAGTCAGTAGCCAGAATTCAGCTTGGGAATTCTGTGGGACTGGTGGGTTTGAATTTCCCACTGATCGATTCTGACTTCTGAATTCTTCCTCAAAGCGGTTTTTCCAATTAGTTAAAGAAGTAACTGGAAAATAAAATCCCCAGAACGAAAACAAGTAGTAGTCCTAGGTAAAGCGAAGTGCGGTTGAGTTCAACGGGTTGATTATTAGGGTTGGGGCTTCTATCCATGATTTTCTCCTAACGTTGAATAAACTGCATTGAGGCGATCGCGCCTAAAAAGAAGATAGTAGGCACAGCTAGAGTGTGAACTGCAAGCCATCTAACTGTAAAAATTGGATAAGAAACTGGTTGATTGATGTTACTGCCGCTACTCATGATTTCAAATTACTTTTGGTTAGAAAATTGTTCAACTTGTTTTTTTGCTTCAAAACGATTATTCAGAATTGGCAATTCCGGCCTTGTTTGTGTGTAATACTCGTTAGGACGAGGTGTGCCGAACACATCATACGCCAAGCCAGTGCTGACAAATAACCAACCCGCAATAAACAGTGCTGGGATGGTGATGCTGTGAATCACCCAGTAACGAACACTGGTAATAATGTCCGAAAATGGACGTTCTCCAGTAGTACCTGACATTTAGATCCCTCTCTTCACAAAGATTGCTATTGAGTTTATTATCCTACAAAGTTTAGAAACAGTTACAAGTTGCAACCTCTTTCTCATTAATTAGTATTAATACTTATTTTTTGGGCAGAGGGGCAGAGGGGAAAAGAACTAATTGCCAATAAATTCTTGCTCAAGAGCTCAAGAGCTCCCCTACCCCCCTACTCCCCTACTCCCCTACTCCCCTCACCCTGCTCCCTCCTGAGGTTGATATTTCAGTAAAACGCCGCGATCGCCGAGGACGAATCCTTTTTCTGGAGACAAGAAAATAATCTTGTACAAATTAGCGGGAACTTCTTCAACCTCACGGTCTTTTTCCCAGGTTTTGCCACCATCAGCACTCCGCAGTAAATTACCGCTTCCACCACTTACCCAAATTTCTTCAGGTGTGCGGTAAGCCAAATCAAGCAATCCCCAACTTGTAGCCAGTTCGGGATATTCAGTTTTCAACCACTCTTCAGGGTTGGCTGGATCGCTAAACTGTATTTGCCCCCCCCGTCCGATCATCCACATCTGGCCATTTTCTGTAAATCCCATATTCTCCACTCGCCGGGAACTATTGCGGTTTCGAGGTTTCCAAGCCTTTTGTCCTGGTTCCCAAGTCGAGTAGAAGTTTCCTTTAGCGGAAACAGCGACATATTTGCCATCGGCAGATCTTTCCATGTTGCGAACTACGCCCACAGCTTCTTCTACCTGTGCTTTCCAGTTTTGACCACCATCTGTTGTCTGATAAATTGCTCCCACATCGGTAGCCATTTCTGCTGTTTTTTCCCCTAATGCCAAAATGCTAATCGGATTACCTGGTAGCTTTTGACTCAGGGGAACAATTAACCAAGAATGACCCTCATCATTGCTGTGTAACAGCAGGGAAGGTTCTCCGACTATCCACCCTTCTTTACCCGCAAAACTTACTGAGTTAAAACGATACTTTTGGTTATCAAGTTGTAATTTTATTGGTTGCCAAGTTTCTCCACCATCTTTAGTTTCCAAAAGAGTGGCTTTGCTACCAACTAAGTAGCCATGGTCAGAGTTGTCACTAAAGGCAATGTCCAACAGTTTCACTTTCGTATCTATTGGCACTTGAACCACTGCCCAAGGGTTGAGCTTTGTCGAGGGGACTTGACTACAACCTACGCACAGAAGGACAGCTACCAACAAGCCAAATATCCTTTGCCAAATCCTCACACTTGAACGCATTAGTTTTTTATTTGTGAATTTGTTTATAATAAACTGCTCAGTCTTGAGTGCAGTGCGGCTTATTGTAAGCCATAGAGACTCATAAAAAACAAGAAGGCAAGAACCAATCCGCCAAAAATCAGGATATTCTTCTGTGTTGGCGTCATCTGGTTGACACCTAAGCCATAACCCAGATTTTCTTGGAAGCCGGAAGCCGTGCCAGCACCACCAATGTTCGTGAAAGCGTTTGGCTTGGCATTGCAAACTGGACAACGCCAAGTTGGAGGCAGTTCCGCGAAGGGTGTTCCTGGAGAAATATTTTGCTTGTCATCCCCTTTAACGGGTTCATAAGCATAACCGCAGACACGGCACTCATAGCGGTCTAATGCGGTTGGATCAATAGCTTGTTCGCTCATAAAACCTCTTGACGTTGGTAAAGGACAAACCTTAAACGTACGTTAAAAATTATGACATAATTGTTAGTCCTTTCTATACCTAGCAAAAAGGAATCAAATAATCTCTAGCTCTGTTTTCCAGGACTCAAAAAAGTGAAAGAGATATAATGTAAAAGAAGGTAACAAAGTTAATTCCACTCCAAGCGGTAGATATTTATTGTGTTTGTCCTTAGCGGTTACGAGTACCTTCTAGGCTTCTTAATCATATGTAGCCTAGTGCCTGCCCTAGCTCTCTCAGCGTCCAAGCTCCTGCGACCAAGTGGTCGCAACCCAGAACGGCGCACCACTTATGAATCTGGTATGGAACCCATTGGTGGTGCCTGGATACAGTTTAATATCCGCTACTACATGTTTGCACTGATCTTCGTCATCTTTGATGTAGAGACTGTGTTCTTGTATCCTTGGGCGGTTGCCTTCCATAGTCTTGGGCTGTTGGCTTTTGTTGAAGCGCTAATTTTTATTGCAATTCTTGTAGTAGCCCTTGTCTACGCATGGCGTAAAGGAGCTTTGGAATGGTCTTGAATACTAACTTAGAGGAAAACAAAGAGCGCATCCTCAACCCGATAGAGCGTCCTTCAGTTACAAACGAGTTGTCAGAAAATGTCATCCTCACGACAGTTGATGACCTCTACAACTGGGCAAGGCTCTCCAGCTTGTGGCCACTGTTGTTTGGCACTGCTTGCTGCTTTATTGAGTTTGCAGCTTTGATTGGCTCCCGATTTGACTTTGACCGCTTTGGTCTGATTCCCCGTTCTAGCCCCCGCCAAGCTGATTTAATTATTACGGCAGGGACGATTACCATGAAGATGGCACCCCAACTTGTGCGTCTTTATGAACAAATGCCAGAACCGAAGTACGTGATTGCTATGGGCGCTTGTACAATTACTGGCGGAATGTTCAGTGTCGATTCCCCCACTGCAGTACGTGGCGTCGATAAGCTGATTCCGGTAGATGTGTACTTGCCTGGTTGTCCGCCACGTCCAGAAGCAATTATCGATGCGATCATCAAACTGCGGAAGAAGATAGCCAATGATTCGATCCAAGAGCGGGGTTTGATCAAGCAAACCCACCGCTACTACAGCACAGCTCATAGTATGAAGCCAGCACAGCAAATCCACACTGGTAAGTATTTGCAAGCAGAAAACCGCGTCGCACCACCAAAGGAATTGGCAGAGGCGATCGGTCTACCAGTACCCCCATCTCTCTTGACACAGTCACAAAAGGAGGAAACGTCCCGTGGCTAGTGAAGAATCAAAACCTGCACCAGCAGAGGAACAGTCCCTAGTAAAAGCAGGTAAAGTCTCCCAGTGGCTAACAGAAAATGACTTTGCCCATGAGTCTTTTGAAGCCGACCATAATGGTGTAGAGATCATTAAAGTGGAGCCAGATTTCCTGCTTCCTCTTGCTACTGCATTGTATGCCTACGGATTTAATTATCTTCAGTGTCAATGTGGTATTGACTTGGGTCCAGGAAAGGAATTGGTCAGTATGTATCACTTGATTAAAGTCAGTGATAATGCTGATCGCCCCGACGAAATCCGCTTGAAAGTGTTCTTACCACGGGAAAACCCAAGAATCCCTTCTGTTTACTGGCTTTGGAAAACAGCAGACTGGCAAGAGCGTGAGTCTTACGATATGTACGGCATTATCTACGAAGGACACCCAGACCTGAAACGGCTTTTAATGCCAGAAGATTGGGTAGGTTGGCCCTTGCGGAAGGATTACATCTCCCCTGATTTCTACGAGTTACAGGACGCCTATTAGACTGTAAAACTTTCATCGAAGGAGTCAGGAGTCAGGAGTCATACTCAATTCTGACTCCTGACTTGTTGTAAGTATTGTCAACTATTGTTAAAAAATCATGAGTGACCAAAGACTGATTACTGAAAGCGCATTTGCAGAAACTGTAGCGATCGCTAAATTACCCAGTGAATTTGGCACGTTCAAAATCTATGGCTATCGTAATACTCTAGACAACTCAGAAAACGTCGCCATCATCAAGGGAGATCTGGAAAAATTCGACAACCCGGTAATGGTAAGAATCCACTCGGAATGCCTAACAGGGGATGCCTTGGGTTCTCTGCGCTGTGATTGTGGAACACAGTTACAAACAGCACTGAGGATGATTGAAAACGCAGGTCAAGGGGTGGTCATTTATTTGGCGCAAGAAGGAAGAGGCATTGGTCTATTGAATAAGGTAAGAGCCTATTCTTTGCAAGATTTGGGATTGGATACAGTAGAAGCAAATGAACGCCTGGGATTCTCTGCTGACCTCCGAGACTACAGCATCGTGGCCAAGATCCTTAAGGATTTAGGGGTAAAGCAAATTCGCTTGATTACCAATAATCCTCGGAAAATTTCTGGGTTGCAAAGCTACGGTATTGATGTAGCTGATCGGATTCCATTAGTGATTGAACCCAATGACCACAATTTAAATTATTTGGCAACTAAGATAAAAAAATTAGGTCATTTAATCAAATTAAAAAAGCAAAATTCTATAGTAAACAATCCGGTTGTTATTGACGAATATTTAGAATATATTTGGTCAGCACTTCTAGAATGTAGGGAGGCAATGAAAAATGAATCTCCCCAAATAAATGAGTATTGGGCTTTCTTTGGTAATGCTAAAAGTCCGTGGAGGTTCCAAAAGTTTTCTGGCGAAAAGCTACCTATTATCAAGGAAAGTGATTTCTTGATTGTCGTGGATTTTACAAATAATTTTTCCCAAAACTCAGATCTTGTCAGTCACCTATTTTCTCAAGTACAGTATGCAATTGTACTCAAAAATGGCTCCACTTTTAAGAGCGATCTCGTCCAAGATACTCAATGTTTTCAAGGAATTTGGAACAGCAATGGATGGCAAAATTTTTCCTTATATCTGGGGCTTTTAGTTGCTCAACGAACAGCTCACCTAGAAAAGCGTCCATTTCTGATGGCTCACTTGGCACAATCTCTGGACGGTAAAATTGCGGCAATCAATGGAAACTCTCAGTGGCTAAGTAACGAGGCCAACTTGAAACATGCCCATCGTCTGCGTGCTCTTCATGATGCCGTCATGGTGGGCGCAGTCACAGCAACACTTGACAACCCTAAGCTAACAGTGCGTTTAGTAACTGGCAAACATCCAACTCCTGTGATTATCGAAGGACAAAGTGATTTGAATCTAGATGATTTGCAGATGATGGCGCTCCATGAAAGAGTTATTGTGTTACATCCTCAAGGAAAACCTCATCGAGTCATCCCAGAGATCGCCAAAGAAAAAATTTTGGATCTTCCTATTTCTCCAAAAACAGATTCTCAGAAAAAACCTGTTTTGGCTCCCTCGGACATTTTAAGCATCTTATACAAAAATGGCATTTCTAGTATTTTTTTGGAGGGTGGAGGACAAACCGTATCCTATTTCGTGCAAGCTAATTGCATCGAGCTACTACACCTCCATCTAGCTCCCTTGATTTTAGGTTCTGGACGGTCGAGTTTCACCCTCCCAGTTATAGATTCCATCGACCAAAGTCTCCGCTTTAAAATGAAACACTTCGATCTCGATGGAGAAATTCTGCTGGAACTTTTACTTCCAAATTAATTCTGACTCCTGACTCCTGACTCCTGATTAAAGATGCCTACAAATTCTCCAACTTATGCCTACTGGTTAGTCTCTCCTAGCCAAGGTGAAATCAGAGAAACCTCAGTAACCCCGTTCCTCAGAGATCCTCTCTTTCTAGAAACACTCTACAGTGGTATTAGTCCGGGTACAGAACGGCTGGTAGGTCTAGCAAAAGTCCCTGAAGAATGCTGGGAAACGATGAGATGTTTGTATATGGAAGGCAGTTTTGCTTTTCCTTTAAAGTACGGTTACAGTCTTGTCGGTCAGGTTCGTGAAGGTTCCAATCAGGGCAAACGATTTTTTGTCATGCATCCTCACCAATCGAGAGTTGTTGTGGAGAGTGCTGATGCTTTAGAATTGCCAGATTCGCTACCTAGTCAGCGGGCAACTTTAATTCCAAACATGGAAACAGCCCTGAATGCGGTCTGGGATGCCCAGGTTAGTCAGGAAGATCGCATCCTAATTGTTGGCGCAGGCATTGTAGGTATTCTCATTAGCTTTGTCCTCAGCAAAGAGTATGGTCTTCAGGCAGACTTTTTAGAACAGGATCAGCAGCGCATTCAATACGTAGAACAACTACCCTGGCTGCAAAATTCTCACTTAGTGAAAGATAAAGAATACAATATCGTTTTCCATACTAGCGCTTCTTCTTCTGGACTTCAAAGCGCGATTAATGCTCTAGCTTTTGAAGGTCGCTGTATCGAATTGAGTTGGTACGGAACACAATCAGTGTCTTTGCAGTTAGGGGGTTCTTTTCATTACCAGCGCAAGCAAATTATCGCTTCTCAAGTTTCCTCCATTGCCAGACCTATGCGAAAACTGATGGACTTTCGCCAGCGTAAAGAACGGGTTTTGTGCTTGCTCGCAGATGCATCTGTAGATATTCTCCTTGAACCAGTGATTTGTTTTAGAGAATTGCCCAGATTTATGTCACTGTTATATCAGCGTAAGGTTCACCCAGTGTCACCATTAATTGAGTATTAAAATTATGTTTTCTGTTGCCGTAAAAGACCACGTTATGATTGCTCATAGTTTCCAAGGGGAAATTTTTGGCCCGGCTCAGAAGTTGCACGGAGCAACTTATATAGTGACAACTGAATTTAAAGTAGCTCAGTTGGATGAAGATGGCTTAGTGGTTGATATCGGTCAGGCGATCGCCATTCTCAAAGAAGTTCTCGAACCGTTAAATTACCAAAATCTGGATACTCTTGAACAATTTAAGGGCATAAATACAACAACGGAATACATGTCTTATTATATCCACCAGCAAATTAGCCACCGGGTGAGTTCTTTTTTCAAAGGCTCTCTCAAAGTTATTCTGGAGGAGAGTCATATAGCTTGGGGAAGCTATGAAGCAGAAGTATGAAGCAAACATGATCTGTTTTATTCAGCCGAAACTAAGTTTCATCTCAGGAGGCTCGCTCTACAATTTAGAGATTGTCAAGCGCTTAGAATTGGAAGGCATTGGCAAGAATTTTTTTTATCCCTTACATGGATCTGTTTCTGGGCTGCTTGAATCTTTCAGTGCTTTGCCTTCTAATTGTATCCTTGTAATTGACGCCCTCTACTTGACAATTCCTGAGTTTAATGCTTCCTTAAATGAATTTCTTCCCTATGCTCAACGGACTTACCTGATGCTTCACCATCTTGAGTCATTGAATACGTACTATTCGACTCAGGAAAAGAAAGTGCTCTGGAATAATGACGCGCAGTGGTTAAGAGCTATGAAGGGTATTATTGTCCCCAGTTTCCAACTGCGGGATTATGTCTTAAGTGGGGGCATAGAAACAGATAAAATTGTGGTAGCATTACCAGGGATTCATCGGGATGAAGCTTACCATTTGCCTAATTTCAAGGAGCGATCGCCAAATGAGCAGATAACTCTAATTACCATAGGAACCATCTATCGGCGCAAAGGTCAACTTGAATTAGTAGAAATGTTAGCCCAGATGAAAACAAAGAATTTTAGGCTGCATTTGATCGGTGACTGCGAACAAGAACCCAATGACACAGAGAAAATTCTGGCATTAATCAAGAATGCAGGACTGCAAGATGCCGTAATTGTCCACGGTAGTGTTCCTCAGAAGACGATGTTGGAGTTGTTGTCTCAGTCCGACCTTTATATCTCCCCATCTACCTATGAGAGTTACTCTATAGCCACTGCTGAAGCTGTGGTTTACGGACTACCAATATTAGCTTATGCAACTGGAGCAATTAGTGATTGGATTGAGGATGGAGTCAATGGGATAGTGATTGAACTAGGTAAACAAGAACAATTTTTTATGGCACTCAGAAGGCTGCTTACGGATCGTAATGAACTTAATCAGTTACGGAAAGAGGCTTTTAATCGTACTGTCAATTTATCTTTTAATAGGTGGGATCAAACTTATCAGGATTTTTTAAAAGCATTTACTCAATCATCAGCGGTAAACAATTAATATGTCATCCTTCTGGCGTCAGGTAGGTATTCTTCGCTCATTATTAATGTACTACGGTATTCCCTTCCGCATCCGTCAGTTATCAAGCTTTTATTCACTGTTTGTCCAACCAGGGGATCTTTGTTTTGATATCGGTACCCACGTTGGGAATCATCTTCTTGCCTTGTCTCGTCTTGGTGCCCACGTTGTGGGAATTGAGCCTCAACCTCACTGTATGCACCTCTTGAAACGCTGGTATGGGGATCATTCCCAGATTACCCTTGTTGAACAGGCAGTTGGCGCAGTCCCAGGGACTCAAACCTTGTTGGTAAGCCAACGTACCCCAACGGTAACCACCCTCTCCCGTGACTGGATGCAAGCTGTTCAACAAGTTGACTCTTTCGCTCATGTGCGCTGGGATACAACCTTGCCTGTTTCGGTAACAACCCTTGATAGCCTCATCACCCAGTATGGTAAGCCGGCTTTTTGCAAGATTGACGTTGAGGGTAACGAACTCGAAGTTCTGCGTGGCTTGTCGCAACCTATTCGCGCCCTTTCGTTTGAATACACTCCAAGTGCAATCAACATTGCGATCGCCTGCATGGAACAATTGAACGATTTGGGTCCTTATGAGTTCAACTGGAAACCTTCTCAGTTCGGCGAATCCTATCGATTGCAGTCAGAACACTGGCTTAATTCTGACGAAATGACCACTCTACTTAAAAGCTTGCCTGTTAATGCAAAATCCGGTGATGTATATGCACGTTCTTTGCTGACTGTCAATACCCAATGACTAAAAACCATAAATTAGCCAAATGGCTGGAACTGCGTATCCCCTATGATGCTAAGGGGCGTAACTCAATTGTGGAAGCGAGTTGCCAAGAATACCTGAAACAACGCCAACAGCTTAAGATCCTTGATTTGGGAGCTGGTACAGGTGCTAACTGTCGCTACTATCTTAGTAAGATTTCCCAAGATCAGGAGTGGTTTCTAGTCGAACAAAATCAAGAACTTTTGGAAATCGCCTTTGATAGGCTAATTGTCTGGGCGGAGGAAAATGGATATGATTCACAATTGCAAAATTTAACATTAGTCTTGAACAATCAAGTCGATAAAATTACTATTCATAGAATTGTTGGCTCCATTTTGGATCTGGAGAATCTGATAGACTTAAATACTTTTGACTTAGCTGTTGCCAATGCAGTGTTCGATTTATTTAGCGAAAATCAGTTTCAAACACTACTAGAATGTTTAAAAAAGTACCAATTGTCGCTTCTAGCTACTCTTAACTATACTGGCACAAATTTTATTCCTCAAACTGAGGAAGACTCTAACTTTATTAAATACTATGACCAGCATATGCAGCGCCTTCAAGACTTCGGCAGAGGGATGGGTCCTGACTGCGGTTCTTCTATGTGGGAGGCAATGAAGGGTATTGGCATGAAAGGATTGCAAGGAGAAAGTCCGTGGGAAATTAGTAGCGACGATCCGGTCTTTCTCCAGTTACTGTTAGGGTTTATGGAAGAATCGATTCCAGAAATTCTTGAAGAGGCAACTTTGCAAGATCAGCTAAACACTTGGTTGCTCAAAAAACGACACATGATTGATCAAAATCAACTTAGTTGTAACATCGCGCATCAGGATTTTTGGGGTTATTGGGAGTAGCATATTTATGTGCTTTCAGATGTTGGTCAGCGACTCAGGTCTGTTCGCGAAGCGTCTCCCCGAGTGAGTAGACACTCAGGTCGGGGAGTGGTAAGAGGAGAATGCCAAGCTAATCGAAAATCTACGACGTGCTGTTTGAGTGCGTTTGTAGGGGCGGGGTCTCGCCGCCCTTCCAGAAATAGTGGTGCTTCTTCCATTCATAACAGGTGGTGCGCCCCTTGGGAAAGCCTTGCTTAACGAGGTTGCTCATTCAGTTTTGGCAACTGTTGCAATAAATTCTCTGCATTTCTCGCCCATTCGGAATTTCCTTGAGCATTGTATAAATCTCTCGCATACTGTAGTACCTGCGCCGCCTCTGGATAATTCCGTAGCTGTATAAAAGCTAACCCAGCACCGTAATAAGCGTTGGGATAGTTAGAGTTAGCTTCAGCAGATTTTCTAAAAGCATCTATTGCATCTTTAAACTTACCTTGGCTAAATGAAATTGTTCCCAGATTGTAGTAAGCTTCTGGATATTTGGGGTTAATTTTCACTGCCTTGTTAAATGCATCTTTTGCTTGAGCAATTTTTCCTTGTTGGATATAACAAATACCCAAATGATAGGCTGGCTCTGGTGCATTTTGGCTATATTCCATTGCTTTTTTTAAAGCGGCGATCGCCCGCTCCCAATTTCGTTCTTGTTCTCGTAGTAACCCCAAATTATAGTAAGCAACTCCCAGTTTTGGGTCAAGTTCCAACGCCCGTTCCAAGTAATCATTTGCCTGCTGCAAATTATTGCCTTCCAACAATGCACCACCCAAATTAGCAAAAGCTAGGGCAAATTTGGGATCAGCCTGTGTTGCTCGATAAAATGCATCAGCAGCTGGTTGTAATTGCCCGACTTGTCGCAGTGCTAGTCCCAAATTGTAGTGTGCTGGTGCTAAACCAGGATCAAGCTCAGTGGCTTTCCGAAAGGCAACGATCCCATCTTTTACTCTACCGGAAGTGATCGCCTTTAACCCTTCATTTAAATAGTCTGTTGCGCTTCTACCAGCATATTCTGCTAAGAGATGGGGTGTGGGAGGAGAGGGGGAAGAGGGGGTGGGGGAGAGGATGGTTCCGGCTGCTAAGATCAAACTTACTAAGGTATGGAAGCGATGTTTGGAGAGTGAGACTCGCATTGATTTTCTTAGTTATGTTTACTTCACAAAGATTTTGCTACAACTGCCGTATCTATTCATAAAAGTTTAATTTAGTCTACCAATATTTATAATATTTAATTTTTTTTAAGCTTAATCTTACAACAAAATACGATTGATTGCAGCTCCTCTTAAAAGAGGGATAATTTCAAGTCAAAGAGGTGAGAATTCTGAGAATAAGCACGGTTTCTTGCAGAATTACTTAGAATAACGCGGCTAGGCTGAGCCGACCGCGAGGGGGGTTTTATGAACGAAAAAGTCAAATCGGGTTTGCGAAATGTTGCAATTGTCGGTCCATATTTAAGCGGAAAAACCACATTACTGGAAAGTTTGTTATTCGTCACAGGCGCGATTTCTCGCAAAGGCAGTATTAAGGATAGCAACACAGTTGGAGATAGTGCTACCGAATCCCGCGATCGCCACATGAGTGTAGAAATTAGCACTGCTAGCACTGAGTATAATGGCATTCGCTTTACATTTGTTGACTGTCCGGGAAGTGTGGAATTTGCCCAAGAAACTTACAACGCCCTCATAGGAGTGGATGCGGCAATTGTCGTTTGCGAACCCATCACAGATCGCGTCCTCACTCTTGCCCCTCTGTTTAAATTCCTCGACGATTGGGAAATTCCCCACCTCGTTTTTGTGAACAAAATGGATCGGGCAAATATCAATGTTCTGGATACCCTGCAAGCGATTAAAGCTGTCTCCAGCCGTCCACTGGTGGCGCATCAATACCCGATTATGCAGGGGGAACAGCTGATTGGCTTTATCGACCTAGTCAGCGAACAGGCATACCATTATCATCCAGGCGCACCTGCTGACCCAATCCCATTTCCAGAGAATCTTAAACAAGAAGAACATGTTGCCAGAGCAGAAATGCTTGAAACTTTAGCAGACTTTGATGACCATTTACTAGAAGAACTTTTAGAAGACATTGAACCACCCCAAGAGGAAATCCTCACAGATTTAAAACTAGAATTAGGTGCTGATTTGGTCGTACCTGTTTTCTTTGGTGTTGCAGAACTTGATTATGGCGTCCGCCCCCTTCTAGAAGCCCTGTTACGGGAAGCCCCGGAACCAGAAACCACAGCACAAAGGCGCTTAAATATACAAGGAAGTGCCCCATTGGCGCAAGTGATAAAAACTTACTACACTCCTCAAGGAGGTAAACTATCCCTAGTGAGAGTTTGGCGGGGTAAGTTGACTGATGGTATTGTCCTAAATGGTGTTCGCGCTGGTGGGATTTATCGCCTCATGGGACAACAACAGCAATCGGTGAATGAAGTGGGTGCGGGTGAAATAGTTGCTTTGAGCCGTTTAGAGGGGATTAAGACAGGAGATACTCTTTCCACAGATCAGCAGTCGGCTACAGCTTTACCCAAACCCCGACAGTTGGCACCAGTTTATGCTCTGGCTATTACTCCCGAAAAGCGCAATGATGAAGTTAAGCTCAGCGGTGCTATTACTAAGTTGTTAGAAGAAGACTGCTCTCTTAGTTGGGAGCAACATGGCGACACTCACGAAGTTATCCTTTGGGGTCAAGGCGAGATTCATCTAGAAGTTGCTTTAGATCGCCTGCGCCGTAAATATAATCTGCCGATGACAACTCACTTACCTTCTGTACCTTATAAAGAAACTATCCGCAAACCAACTGTATCGGTTCATGGACGCTATAAGCACCAAAGTGGTGGTCACGGACAGTTTGGCGATGTTTATCTTGATATCAAACCTCTACCACGGGGCGAAGGTTTTAACTTCAAAGAAACTATCGTCGGTGGTGTCATTCCTAGGCAATACATTCCAGGTGTAGAAATAGGAGTACGGGAATTTCTCGCACATGGTCCCTTGGGATATCCGGTGGTAGATGTAGCGGTGACGCTGACAAATGGTTCTTATCATAGCGTTGATAGTTCTGAACAAGCATTTAAGCAAGCTGCCCGCCTTGCTATGCAAACGGGGATATCTAAGTGTGAACCGACACTTTTAGAACCTATCGTTCGTCTGGAAGTAACGACTCCTAGCGAATGTACCTCCAAAGTGCTGCAACTTCTCAGCGGTAGACGAGGGCAGATTTTGGGTTATGAGGGGATCAGCAACTGGCAAGGTTGGGATAATGTCTTAGCCTACTTGCCGCAAGCAGAAATGCACAACTTTATTGTGGAATTGCGATCGCTCACTCTAGGTGTTGGCTGCTTCCACTGGGAGTACGATCATCTCCAAGAAGTTCCAGAAAAACTTGCCGAACGCATCATCGCCTCCAGCAATGGCAATGGTAGCAACGGTAACAGCAATAAGTAATTTGGGACATCTTAGGTCAAATTTTCACTCCCACTCCTACCTCTCAACAAGAAATCAAGGGTTTCTGCAATTTTTCACAGGTGGGAGTGAATAATTGGATTTTCGGAGCTTCTTCTCAATTAAGAATCTTAAAGAGGTAAACCTTATATCCGCCTCCACTAGAAGATATAACTTCCCAGTTACCTGCTTGTTTTTTTAAGACACGTTCTCCTGCCTTGCATATCGCTTCAAAGTAGGTTAGCATCAAATTTGATGCAAATTTAGTGCTGGGCGCATTATGGATATTAGCCGTGATATTGATTCTCTCTCTAACTTCAAGCGCAATACGCCGAAGTTCATAGAGCAAATGAAAGAAACGAGTGAACCTGTTATCTTAACCATTAATGGCAAGGCAGAAATTGTGGTACAGAATGCTGGGGCATATCAAGCCCTGCTTAATCGGCTTGATTATCTCGAAACTGTTCAGGCGATAGAGCAAGGTTTGCAAGACGTAAAAGACGGAAAAACCATCTCTTTAGGGGATTTTGAAACCATGATGCGCAATAAACATGGCATTTCAGGTTGAACTATCGGCACGAGCCACTCAGGATATTGAGGAACACTATCTCTGGATACAGGAACGTAATCCTTTGGCTGCTGATAAATGGTTTAACCTCTTGATTTCGTAGTAAGTTAACAGTGAGAAGGTTAGCCTTTGATGATATCGGCTATATTGTTGGAAGCGCTTCGCAAGTTCGACGTTACCTTTAAGGAAGTAGGACAGGATATTGGTATCGAGTAGTACTTTTTTCACA
>CAIVAU010000065.1 GCA_903903925.1 uncultured cyanobacterium | reverse complement strand
TAGGGACAATAACAACAGGTACTGTTTGGATATTTTTATTATTAGAAAACAATGTCGTAAAAATAGACTTAACAGAATACTCAATTAAGCAAGCAGATATGATCTTAGGGATACTCAGTTTAGTGATTGCTATCCCTTAGTTGCAAATATCGCAAAAGTTTATACTGTGACAACGAAGGCTTGTTTAGTGAGCGATGCCTGCGGCGGGCTGCGCCTACGCACTTCAATTGGTAATCCCTCCAAGTTTCTGGTTAGTAGGCAGGGGCTGACGATTCCGGCAGCAGCTATACCGTCATGTTGATGTGCGGTTTACATAACATTCTTGCGCGGGAGTCACGGACATAGAACTTCGTCTGATCCATAAAGCTATCAAAAATCTGGCGAAATTGATAATATTGTCAGGAATTGTATCTTGTGCATTTGTAGCTTTGTTATGGATACTGTTTTTATCTGTACTAGTTATGCACATTAGTATCGCAGAAGACACGAAAAAAAGATTTCACGTTACCACCTACGGCAGAGTAACCCTCCCATGGTTATAGCGAAGTGGTAGTTCTACTTTATACTTCACACTTTTCGGTTTGATGCGATTGGCACTGCGCCATGCCTTTATGCGATCGCCTGGATGATCGCTCGCCTTCAACTTAAAAAGCCACTTAGGGTATTCCCTAAGCAGCACAACCCCTACGCTTTTCAAGTAGACACGAATAGTTGATGCCGATTCACCTAGTCCATCGCCGCACCTGATTGAACTTTGTGTTACTGCTGTTGCTGATTGATTCGCTTAATCAACTCAGCTTCAAATTCCTCATCTGTAGTGCAAAGTACACCAGGTCTAGCGTCTAGCCTATCCATGTACTTATGGAACGCTTCCGTGTCGTTTGGGTGCGTTCTAACATAAGCCAGCAAATCTTTATCTGGCATTTGGTCAAAATTAAGTTGAGTCATTTGATTATTACCTCCCCATTGGGAAATATCTCTACTTCAATTGTCTAAAGATGGGGAGGAAGCAGCATAAGGACATCGCCCCTTTGGCTTCGTCACTCATTCACTCATAACATGCATGGTACAAGCCCCCGCCCCTCCGCTTAAGTCAAAAGTTAAACCCGATTGAATTATTTAATCCTTAAGAAGTGAGCGAATTGAGTGCAGGGGTAGTGCAGCTATCTCAAAACACCACAGACGGCAATACAAGGAAAACTTAGCATGACATTTACCCCAAAAGAACCCTACCAACCACCAGAAGAGGAGCCAAATCCGTTTCGCTGTTATCCTGGGCAGACAGAGTGCGATCGCCCTTCATGCAGCGGCAGAGCGCTTGTCGCCCAAACGGAAAAACTTTTCGCTCTTATTCCTTTGAGTTTTGGGCACGGATCTCTTGAGCGATCTGCTTTCTGGGGCAGCACCAGAGCGATCACATAAATGCATGGCGCAGTGCCAATCAGCCTTTGGGCACTGGGCAGAGTGCGATCGCCACTGCTACCACTTCCACTTCTACCACCACATGAAATACTCAAAACCAGTGTTCACACTCTTTACCCAATGCACACCACACCCACACTCTTAACCCACGCTACCCATTCAGTTAAATTAATTTCCTTGTCTCCCCACACTCCCTGAATTTCTCATGACCCAAGCAGTACTTTTGTAGCAGATTCTCCTGCACGTCTTAATTGTTTTGTCAACCTAAACATTAACAAAGCTAAGACACTAAATTCACCTAATAAAGCTGCAAAAATTGTTGTTGTCCCGGTATATCCTATACTTACCCAGGGAAAAGTTGAAAATAGCCACGGCAAGGGATTGTTATTTGGTTGTATACCCAGGGTTAAGAGAATGATTGGTGGTAAGATGATCGTTGCTGCAGTCACACTTACCCACACCAGCCGCTTGGAAGTTTTGAGCATCCAGATCATCTGAGCTATGGTTGCGTAGATCATCATTAAGCTGAAGAATAAAGCCACAGCTAAAATTAGCTTGATTTTGTCAAGGGGATGAAAAATATCACTATTGAGACTATCTATCGGTAGTAAAACAATCCCAATCAATAACGGGATTGTTGTGATGACAAGGTTAATGGCGATCGCCATTAAAGCTGGACTTTTTTCACTCTTTAGTAAATCTTGCAACAAAGACTTATGCCAAAAACCCTGGCGACCAGAAACGTCTTGATGTCGGTAGCGGGCCCAATCCTGTACAGCTTGGTGATGAGGTAAGAGCATTACAATTAAAGCTAAAGTTAACGCCAAGTTGTAGAGAGATAAGAGAACAAAATTCTCTGACACAACATTTTGCCACGGATTACCACTTTTTACCTGCTGCACAGCAAATCCTACAATCATTGTCTCAAAGCAAAACACCAGTTGATAACTCTGTTCCTTACTCAAAATTGTGGCATTTGGGTTATGGAAGCAACGCTTGATTCCTTGCCAAACCCAAAAAGTAAATACAGCATAATTTATGAGAGTAAAAGCTACAAAACCGAGTTTACTAGCGCCGATGGGTAAGTAAAACCACTGTAATTGACCTAAGTCTGAGTTGTTGTATGTATGTGCTAAGTTCCTAAACAAATGCACGACTGAACTAAAGGGACTCAACAGCATCAACCAACTGATTACATAATTTGAATAGCTGTCAGACCAATAAGACAAATGCATTGTGATTGTCAAGAACACTGAAAGTAAACCACTGCCTAACCAAGGTTGAAAACCTCTTAGCCAAGAGCTACATAAGCTGAATAGTAGAGCGGTACTGTAGAAGAAAATGCCGCTAGCAATTAGAATAGCCCAGAAGCAAAAAATATAAATTAAGGGAATTTCTGCTTTAATTCCTGCCCAAAAATGTAAAGGAAGTGCTGTTGCAATCAAAAGGTAGATTAAACTTGGAACTCCAAGCAGCTTCCCAGTGAAAATACTTGTTGCTGTCTGGGGACTAAGGCGAATAAAAGTCAGCGTACTGCGACGCTCTTCTTTGGCTAAATCGTTGATGAGTAAATAAGTCCCTGCCACTAACAGTGTAAATACCAAAATTACACTGAGTGTCAGAAATAAATAGCTATAATGGTCTTGCCACCATTTCTGCATATTAATTGCATCAATTCGGCAAAACTTATCACTTAAATTCCCTTTAATTTCATCTATTTGTGACTGAGTTTGTGAAATTTTGTTTCTCAATTCCTGAATTTTTCTTACATCAAATTTTGTAGATTCACTGTAGATAAAGAATTGGTTTTGCAGTTCGTGATATTGCTCTTGCAGTTGGATGCGTTGCTGTTCGTAAGATGTTGGCAAACCGCAGTATTCTCCATAAGATGGGTAGTTTTCATTGGGAATGCCACTAAACTGAACGAGTAAAATCAGTAATTGAACAAGCAAGGATGTAGCAATTGCTATACCTACAGAAAAAACTTTCAATCGTCCTTTCAGTTCTCGTAACAGTTGCGGATTCCAGTCGCCTAATTTGTCTACAAAATCGACTATCATAGCAAAACTCTCCAAAATTGATTAATCAGGTAATGGCAATCAACAATTCGCAAATCCTCAAGATGCTTGTTTATGATCCATCTTGAGGAAAATAGTTTCTAGATTTTCTTGGGAAGTGTGAAAATCAGTTAAGGGAATAGCAGCTTGGATGAGCGATCGCAACAAATCAGCACAGTCTTCCTGTTTGCCTGAAAAATTCACTTGCACACTATTTTTCGTTGATAATACCTCCCACTCTTCTACTAAGGGATTATTTTTGAGTTCACCCAAAAGTTCTTCTAACTTCCCTAGGGTTGAAATCACAATTTGCTGACGGGAAAGACGCTGGTAAAGTTGTTGTAGCGAGGCGCTTTCTACCAAAAATCCCAGTTCCATAATTCCCACTGAGGTACACAATTCTGCCAAGTCATTAAGAACGTGGGAAGAAATGAGTATTGTCATCCCTGCTTCTTGCAATACTTTGATGATTTCACGAAACTGCATCCGAGCAATTGGATCAAGTCCCGAAACTGGTTCATCTAACAGCAGTACTATCGGTTCGTGGATAATTGTTCGCGCTAGACACAAGCGCTGCTTCATCCCTCGCGACAAGGTGGATATCAGGCTGTTGCGTTTATTGCCTAATTGTATGAGTTCTAAAACTTCATACAGACGCTTTGTGCGACGCGGTTCTCGTAAACGGTACAGACGCGCAAAATAATCTAGGTAGTCCCAGACTGTGAGTTCCTCATACAGCGGATAGTCATCGGGTAAGTAGCCTAAGCGACGTTTGATGGTGGGGTTGCTTTTGTCGCGTCGTAGGCGATCGCCATTGAGATAAATCTCACCTGTAGTTGGTTCCTCATCTGAGGCTAGCATTCTAATCAGCGTCGTTTTACCTGCACCATTAGGACCTATCAGTCCGTAAACTTCACCAGATTGGATCTCTAAATCAACATCATTCACGACAATGTGTCTGTCAAATTGCTTAGTCAGTCCACAGGTGCAAATTGCCAGTTCTTTTACCATAGCGGCTGAGGTGCGGGTTTAAATTAACAACTAATTTAGCCTTTCTCTACAGCATTGGTCAGGCTCGTTTCGGAAATTAATACCGTATGTTAAGTTACAAAAAAAGGGCGCAGGGAGTAGGGCGCAGGGCGCAGGGCGCAGGGCGCAGGGCGCAGGGCGCAGGGCGCAGGGCGCAGGGCGCAGGGCGCAGGGCGCAGGGCGCAGGGCGCAGGGAGCAGGGAGCAGGGAGCAGGGAGCAGGGAGCAGGGAGCAGGGAGCAGGGAATCCCACGACTAAAGCCGTGGGATTCCCTGCTCCCTCTGAAAGGGGAGAGTACGAAAGAGAAGCAAAAAATGACACTCTTAAAGGGATAATTGGTATTACAGTAACTCAATCTCTACTTGTCAGTTAACAAACGTTATGGGTTTTGCAGACCTATCAATCGCTGAGATAGCAGCAGACTACAGCATTTCTGTGGACAAAGTGCTATCCATGTGTGACCAACTTGGAATTGCCTATAAAAACCAAAAGACCCGTTTGGCCTTAGAGGATGCAAAGGCAATTATTTCCCAAATTTTGTCTGAAACCAATCCGACAGGTAATAACGACTAGGTTGGTGAAACCGAAGTCAACTGACTCACGGCTAAGAGTTGGTAGTTGACTGTTTATACTCAACTACCAACTCTTAGCAACAGAAGAGCGAGTATCACTGTCATAGCTGTGTTACACATTAAAATCGTTAAGGGGAAACATGTTAAGAAGATTACTTGGCATTTTTGCAGCTGTTTTACTAGCGTTTCAGTTTTCCGTCAGTAGTGCAACAGCGGTGGAACTGGGTGAAGATACCCTCACAGTACCATTAGACGGTCAGGGCAAAACTACAGTACTCAGCCTTAAACAAGTCAAAGAAGGCAAACGCTTATTTAATTTCGCTTGCGCTCAGTGTCATGCTGGAGGTGTTACCAAAACTAACCAGAATGTTGGATTAGATCCTGAAAGTCTGGAGGGTGCAACACCACCGCGCAACAACATTAAAGGTTTGGTAGACTACTTGAAAAATCCCACTACCTACGATGGTGAAGAGGAGATTTCCGAAATACACCCCAGCATTAAGAGCGCGAATATTTTTCCCAAAATGAGAAATCTGACAGATCAGGACTTAGAGGCGATCGCCGGTCATATTCTCCTGCAACCTAAGGTGGTTGGTAATAAGTGGGGTGGTGGTAAGATTTATTACTAAAGCCGGTTTGATCATAGCATCAGTGGCTTGAACACGGAAGAGCCCTTTTCTGCAGCGGACACAATACCGTAGTACACTAGGCGCATGAAAAGAGAGGCGAAGCAGTAATAGTCATGAGTCATGAGTCCAAAGTTTTTTAACTCTTGACTTTTGACCCTTGACTATTGACTATTTTTCGTAATCTATTGCTCGCAATTTTAAAAAAAACTTATATCTACGACAGATTGTCATATTTAGGTCTAATTTTTATCTAAAATGAAAAGGGAAAATAAAATCTGTTGTTAGGAGAAGGCCATGAAAGCGATAGCATCAAGCCTACGGCGCTTTAGTTTAGTTGTGTTAACAATGTGTTTGGTTATTAGCAGCTTCGTCGTTTTCAGCGATAGTGCAGCTGCTGAGACATACACCGTAAAAATGGGAACTGATAAAGGAATGCTGAATTTTCAACCCAATAAGTTGACAATTCATCCAGGTGACACAATTAAATGGGTGAACAACAAAGTTCCTCCCCACAATGTTGTATTTGATCCCGCCAAAAACCCTCAGAAGAGTGCTGCTTTGGCCAAATCTTTGTCTCATAAGAAGTTACTGATGAGTCCCAAACAATCCGCAGAAACGACATTCCCAGCGGACGCACCTCTTGGTGAGTATTCCTTCTACTGTGAACCTCATCGTGGTGCTGGTATGCTGGGCAAAGTTACTGTTGAGTAATCAGGAGTCACTCGCTTTGCTCCAATTCAAAGTTATAAGTTCAAAATTCAAAAAGAACTAAATAATTTTTAATTGATTATTTTTGAGTTCTTGCGTATTTTGAATTCAAGATTTGAATTGGAGCAACTGTTTCAAGTCCCTCAATTTATTATTGGATGCTTCAAAAAGCGCACCATCGTTACTTTAAGTGCTGGCGGTGGGTAAGTAGTAAATTTAACTAATGCTTTGTGGGCTTCTAGCAGCCGTAGAATAGTAACTGAAAACAATGTTTTCAGTTACTGGAGGCTTATGCTAGGAGAATCCCTTGAAAATAATTTTATTAATTGTGCTATTAGTGATCGCCCCGTTCATCTTTACCTTCGTAAACCCAGCACTTGCAGATGGAACGTCTGAAGGGGCTAAAATATTCAGTGCTAAATGTGCTTCTTGCCACATAGGTGGTGGTAACGTACTGATTGCCGAGAAAACCTTGAAAAAAGACGCTTTATCAAAGTACTTGGAAAATTATGATGCGAACTCAATCCAAGCGATTCTCTACCAAGTACAAAACGGTAAAAACGCTATGCCGGCTTTCAAGGATAAGTTGACCAATAAGGAGATTCTAGAGGTGACAGCTTACGTTTTTCAGAAAGCTGAAGAAGGCTGGTAAAGGCGCTGTAGCAGAATACATGCGCTACTTCGTCAAAATGAGCGCATGTATTCTGTACTAAATCGAACACGAGTGTGTCAATCAGTGGTGGGTTTGAATACCCCACTGATTGATCTAACTCCTAACTCATTGTTGTCTTTGTTCCCTGAGTTCGCGCAACCGTCGTAATAGTTTTCGACTAGATTCAATAGAAGTTGAAGAATGATTGCTACTAACTTTCAGTTCAGATGCGGGTTGAGAGGTCGCTTGCGTTGTGGGTGTAGACTGACTGTTTCTATTAACTTGTGGTGAACTCCGACTCACTTGTCTAGGCTTAAGTGGTTGTCCATTTACTTGAGATGGAGGTAAATTCTCAGAAAGACTAGTTGGTTGTTGATTGGATGACTGTGTACCTACTGGAGATACGCGCAAACGCATCAGTCTTTGTCGTAGTTCGGATGATGTTTGTTTTTGATTGATTACAGATAAGGTGCTACCTTGAGTGGGTGATCCGACTTGAGGAGAGCGTGGAAACGTCTGTTTAAAAGTTTCGGGGCTGCTGCTGTTTGCTCTGAAAGACAGGCTAAATGGGTAATACTGGGGCTTTCCATTTGCCCGAACTGGATTGTTTTGGAAATATTCTTTCAAATGTTCCCTAGTGGTTATTTTTAGGTCAGGTGAAACAGAGTTGTTCAAAAAGTTTACTGATTCAACTTTACCTTCGGCATCTATTACTAAAGCACCGTCAACTGTACCTTCTTGCCCTGCTTTTGCAGGAATTGTTCCAGAAATAAACAGTTTCGTTTCTAAGTTGGGATGTTGCTGCTGGACTTGATGTAACATATCTCCAAAAGTTATCGGTTTTGCAATGGCTGATTCTTTTGGAGTTGATGGCAAAACAGGTATGTTGGGGTCAGACTGTAGCTGCGATCGCCGCAAGTTTGGTTCTGCTAGGGTTAGTCTATTCCTCTTTTGTGGAGTTTCTCCTACTGGAGCTACTAGCTGCTGATTTTGAGCAATATTTCGATATGATCCTGTTGTCGTAGGTGTTGTGTCGGAAGGCATAGCAGGTGGAAGACTTTGCAGTTCTGCTGGTACCTTGGCAGCCTGCAATTGTGGCAGATTGGAAGTTGATCCCGTAAGTCTTCTGACAGGCTGCACTGGTAAATTGGAGGGTGGCAGTTCTACAGATGTTCTCACAGGCTGCACTGCCGAACTAGAAGGTGAGACTTCGGTGGGTGTTTGCGAAGCCTGTAACTCTGGTAAATTAGACGGTGGTAGCGGTTGAGATTCTCCCAATCTTACCTTTTCTTGAAAAGGCGGTAATGGTGTCTGGGAAGCTATCACCCCTGTATTTAAGGAGGAGTTAACCGGGTGAACTTGAAAGTCTGGCTTGGGAATTATCCGCAAAGACTGACCTTTCGGTAGAGAGGACACAGATAAATTGTTAGGCGATGTGGGTAGTTGAGGCAGTACTAACTGAGTTGTAGAACCTGGTGGTGGTAGGGGAGGTAGGGATTGCGGTTCGGTAACAAAGTTAGGCAGGGGGGGAACCTGAGATTGAGGAAGAAGAGGTTGTAGAGCGATTTTTGGGGAACTGCCTGGAAGACGGTTCTGTTCAGCTTGGTTCAACTCAACCAGTCCGACAGTTTTTAACGACGCTGCTTGTTGATTTGGTTTGTTAGAGTCAACTGGCACTAACGGCATGATGAACGCAATAGCCCCGTGAATGCCAAGAGAGGCTAGAGCTGCTATTCCAGTAGGCTGGCTTAGGAATTCTGGTATATTTTTCAGCAGGGAGACGTAAGACATAACTGTTTTCGTTCACTCGGCTCGTTTGCGATTGACTAGCAATTTTATCTTTCAGGCGATCAATAAGAGATGCTGTTCTCTCAAGATAATAACTCTCTCTGAAGAACTTCAAACTGAAAGATTACTGGGGTTTCAATGATTAAATTTTCATTATTTGCTTCAAAGGTGGCGTTTATTGACAATACAACTGAAAAATAATTGCATTCTACTATTTATTTTTGTGCCTTGCAACCTTATTTTACATCTAACTGCTTTTGGTCAGAAATTTTTATACTTTTTACTGAAATTCTTGACTACAATTGTAATAAAAATACATGATTTGTAACCAGAAGGAGTGTTCAGCCATGCAATTGACTCAGTTTGAGATGGTTATGCAGCGAGTAGCAACAATCTTGTCTGTAGCAATTATTACGTTAACTCTCATTGGTGCGACTACTGGAATTTTGTTGTCTTTTTACTATGAACCAGCAGCAGGGGCGGCTTATCAGTCATTGAAAATGATTAACACAGAAGTGCCGTATGGCTGGTTGTTCCGTAAGGCACACGAAATTGCAGGTCATGGAGTGATTACGATCGCCCTGATTCAAATTGTGGTGATGTTTTTGAGTAGACAATTTCGCAAGAGTTGGTTGACTGCTTGGATTAGTGGAATCTTGTTTACTCTCAGTGCGATTGGGCTAGCTTGGACAGCAATGATCCTCACCTGGGATCAAGGAGGATACTGGCGTTTTAGTATTGAGCTAGGAACTATCGAAGCAATTCCTTTCATCGGTCAAGAGTTACGGGACATTCTAACTGGTGGAGCCCTTAGTACCGTGACTATACAACACCTTTACACTATCCATAGTTATATTGTCTCTGTGGCTGCGATCGTTCTGGCTGTGGTGCATGTATTTAGCGTGTTGTGGCAAGAAAAACAAATAAAACTTGAAGTTAGTGAGCAAGCAGCTAATTCATAAAATACTCTACTCCCGACTCCCGACTCCCTTTATTTTCTCATTGGTAGAAAGTGGAGAAAATTTTTCCAACGAGATTTCTTCGACTTCTGGTAATTTTTCTACAGAAAGACGACTAGACTGGCTAGCACCGGATAAACGTTTGAGAAGGTGTGGTCTTGGGTCGTGCAATAGGTAGATAATGCGATCGCCAACTTCCCACTCTTCAGTTGCTGGGATGACCTGAAGATAATCTTCTCGTTCTACCAACAGCGGAATCAACTCGCCCGCTTGAACTAATGCCTGCAGATGAGCTTGTTGAAGGGGAAAATTTAACTCACTGAGCGTAGTTGCCCCTAACTTCACTCGTTTATCATTGATATACTCATTCCAAGTCTTAATCGCGAAATCTTGGACAAAAGCTTGGCTAACTTTATTCTCAGCTTTATTCTCATTAGCTGAAGTCATTGCTTGCGGATCTCGAGGGAAAATGGCTAAGACACGTGGCGGATTAAATTCCTCCGCCGCCCTTTGAGCTAAGACAAAATTTACCTCACCATTACTAGTCATTGCCAAAAAAGTTCCCATAGAAGCAAGTCCTGCTTCTTCCAACACGCCGATATCTAATGCACTACTGGTAATAACGCGAAGATTTTGTGCTTCGGCTTCTTGGCTACGCTCTGGATCTGTATCAATCATCACCACCGGTTCTCCCCGTTCTTGAAAAAACCGCGCAATCAACAAACTCAAGGGATTACAACCAACAATCACTACCCCAATTGCCTCTTTGGAGGTGATTTGCAGCAACTGGGCAACCCAGCCAGCTGTCAGCCCTTGGCAAACCACCGTCATAATAATTGTGAGGAAGACTAAGGCTTTAATTGCATCGCCACCGTTGATGCCGTTCTGTGTCAGCAAAATTCCAAATAAAGAAGCTATCGAGGCAGCAACAATTCCCCTCGGAGCAACCCAGCTTAAAAACAGTTTCTGTCGCCAGTTGAGGTCACTGTTCCAGGTACACAACAGAATATTAATCGGGCGAACGACAAACATCAGTACCAAAACAGTAAATAAACTGCCCCAACCTAAGGCAAACACACTGGCAATAGATAAGTCAGCTGCTAGCAGAATGAATAGCACTGAGATGCTAAGAATTGTTAATTGACCTTTAAAGCGTCGCAACAGGCGTTCTTCTGGTACAGAAGAGTTCGCAAAAACCAGACCTGAGACTACGGTTGTCATCACTCCAGCTTCAGTACGGATCATCTGCGCTAAGGTAAATAGACCCCACAGCACCGCCAGCACCACTAAATTCTTTAGCTCCAGAGAAAGAAAAATGGCGCGTTTGAAAATCAGGCTCATTAGGTAACCCCCTGCTGCACCAATGACAGCACCAATACCAAGACGCACAAGCAAACCCATGATCGCGCCCATAGGGTCAGAATCACCGTTCAACACCGTATCTAGGACAACGAAGGCAAGGATAGCTCCCACTGGGTCGATTAAAACACCTTCACCTTCCAAAAGCGTCGCCACCTGTCGATCTACATTTATTTGCTTCAACAAAGGGCTGATTACAGTCGGGCCTGTAACCACGACTATAGAAGCGTAGAGAAAAGCTATCGGCCAGGGAAACTCACCTAGCCAGTGAGCCGCCATACTACCACCTAATAGTGTGATCAGCGTTCCCAGGGTGACAAGCAATTGCAGGCTAATTGAAACCTTGCCTAACTCTTGCAGATCTAGATTCAGTCCGCCTTCAAACAAAATGATTGCCGTTGCCAAGGCGACAATAACATCTAGCCCAGTGCCTAGCAATTGGGGATGCAACAGCCCCAAAATATCAGAGCCTAACAGGATGCCAAACAGCAGCAAAAAGACGATGCTTGGTACACGAAGGTATGCAGCCAGCACTTGAGCGCTAATACCTGCAAATACAGCGATGACTACTTGCAGGGTAATTTCAAAAGATGCTTCCATGTGGTAGATTTTGAGCGGTACATTTCAAAATCTCTTGTGGTGCAACATTACACCCTCTATCCTTTGCTAAATCAAGATGTTTTTTCATACTTGGTTTTTTATAACACAGTATTTTCGATGTTGTTAGTGAAACAGCCGCAATGGTCATGCGTGCGGTTAAAAGCGGTTTACTCGGATATTTGTGATCATGAATGCCCTTTGTTGGGCATTCAACTAGTTTAGCTTCCCCGCAATTTATAAATTTTTTTTGGCTCAGCCCTATTGACATTCGCCACAAAAGTCGTTATCTTTATAAAAGTGTTAAACACTAAAGCGCCCCCATCGTCTAGAGGCCTAGGACACCTCCCTTTCACGGAGGTAACGGGGATTCGAATTCCCCTGGGGGTATTTTAAGAGAGGAGTCAGGAGTCGGGAGTCAGGAGTCAGAATTGATTGGATGGCTATTTAAACTGAATGCTGCTAACTTAGGCGTTTGGATTGACGCAGAGAGCGGGAGAAACGGCGAAGCTGACGTGTTTTTGAATGAATTCGCCCTGCCTCCGCGCCTCAGCTTTTTTTAGTGGCATTCTGATTAAAACCCTCTTTACTCATCCACCAGTCGCACAGAATTCCCAAGTTGACTCCTGACTCCTGACTCCTGACTCCTGACTCCTGACTCCTGAAAAAAGTATTTTATAATAATAAATAAAACTTTACAGATCTTAATAATGACCGTAAATACCCAGCAGATCACAACTAAAGTCTCCTTCGAGAAACTCTTTTGGAATTGGCGGGGTTACAAAATTCAGTACACCGTTATGGGAACTGGGAAACCCTTGGTACTGGTACATGGTTTTGGTGCTTCTATTGGACATTGGCGGCAGAATATTCCTGTTTTAGCAAATTCTGGCTACCAAGTATTTGCCCTCGACCTTTTGGGGTTTGGTGGTTCTGATAAGCCACCGTTAAATTACACAGTAGAAGTGTGGGTGGAACTGCTCAAGGATTTTTGCACAGCACATATTCAAGAACCAGCGGTATTTATCGGCAATTCCATCGGCGCACTTTTAAGCTTGATGGTAGTAGCAGAACATCCACAAATTGCTGCCGGTGGTATTTTGATTAACAGTGCAGGTGGATTGAGTCATCGACCCCATGAACTTAATCCAGCACTACGTATTGTTATGAGTGCATTTAATCGATTGGTAGGTCATCCAGTTACAGGTAAATTTGTCTTCAACCGCATCCGCCAAAAAGCCCAAATTCGCCGTACCTTATACCAAGTTTATCGCAACCGGGAAGCCGTAACTGATGAACTCGTTGATTTGCTTTATACCCCTTCATGTGACCCTGGAGCGCAGCAAGTTTTTGCCTCTATCCTCACAGCGCCTCCTGGACCTAGTCCAGTGGAATTATTACCCAAAGTCGAACGCCCACTGCTAGTGATTTGGGGTGCAGATGACCCTTGGACTCCAATGACTGGAGCAAAAATTTATGATCAGGCGCGGGAGCAAGGAAAAGATATCAAAATCTTTCCCATTTCTGGTGCTGGACATTGTCCCCATGATGAAGTGCCTGATATTGTCAATCAGCAAATTGTGGAGTGGTTGGAGCAAATAAGGGAATAGAAACTATGGTTCAACTTATTCAAGCAAAGGATGTTACCCTAAACCAACTCATTGAACGCTTCAACCTACAACGCATAGAAGATGGGGCTTTTTTTCCAGAGTGGCAAAACAGTTTGCCTACTCTGAGTGATTTAGAGAAGCAATCCCTTGAGCAAGTCAAGGAAGAATATCTCCATATTTCCCGGTATCCTCTGCTAGAACCTGTGGTCAAGATGGTGGTACTATCGCCCTTATTACATCTAGCTGGCTTTTATCGTCCACCCTTCTACATTGCCTCAGAGCAAGAGGTGGAAATCTCCTCTCTTGACGAAGGAACCATCGTGCGGGGACGCATTGATATCCTAGTGTTTCAACCAACTTTTTGGGTTCTCGTGATTGAAGCTAAGCGAGCAGATTACTCCCTAACACCAGCAATCCCACAAGCGCTAGCTTATATGCTGGGTCAAACTGAAAGAGAAAAACCTGCATTTGGGTTTGTCACCAATGGAGGTGAATTTCGTTTCATTAAACTTATTCAGGCACAGACACCACGATATGCCCTATCGGATTTGTTTGCTCTAGATAGTAGGGATGACCTACACATTGTCCTTAGGGTTTTAAAGAACTTAGCTGAATTGGTTCGTTTAAGTTGAAATTACGTAAAGGTGGAGTAGGAGTTTTTTATTATGCTGGACATGGTATTCAAGTTGAAGGAGAAAACTATTTAATTCCTATCGATGCACAGCTTAATAGCGAAAAAGATGTCAATTATGAAGCACTTCCAGTTGGTAAAGTACAAAATCTGATGGAGGAACTAGGAACAGAGACTAACGTTATCATTCTAGATGCTTGTCGCAACAATCCCTTTAGCAGAAGGTGGTATAGAAGCACGCCTGTACGAGGTTTGGCTCCCATACAAGCAGTTTCAGGTTCCTATATTGCTTTTGCTACAGCACCAGGATTGGTCGCAAAAGATGGAGAGAATAGAAATGGTACATTTACTTCTTATATATTAAAATATATTAAAACACCAAACCTTAGTATCGAGAATTTGTTTAAAAAAGTCCGACAAAATGTCGCTAAAGTAACCAATAATGCACAAATACCTTGGGACTCTTCTTCTTTAATTAATGATTTTTCCTTTAAGACTGTTGCTCCTGCTGATACTAACACTCCTCCTTCTGTTAGTACGTCAAAACCAGAGCCTTCCCCAAAACAACAAACTAATTCAACGTTCGTAAGCATACCAGCTTGGAAGTAGGGTAGGAGTGCGATGATTGCTTGTTGTCAGAAAGGCGATGCCCCAGGCACACACCAAACCCTTACATCTACGCTTTCCCCCCTATTCTTCATCCTTAGAGTTGGGGTAAAATCTTGTCGAGCCTATCATTAGACCCGTCCGAAGCTTGCTGGATACAACGCATACTTGCGGTCAGTCCTCCAGCACCAGTAACAGCGCCTTTAGGAACCTTTCGTGAGAGTCAGTAGCTCACAAAATTTTTCTTCCAGGGCGCAGATGCTGACGGCGTGTGCTTAGGACATCGCTAACCCTTGCAGCCAGGACTTTAAACATCTGAACAATGATTAAATTTAGCCTGCACCCACTTGGTGACTCTGCTCTACTGATTCGCTTTGGCAATGTGATCGATCCAAAAATAAATGCTGACGTTCATGCTGCTACCACCTATCTACAAAGTGCCCGTCTACCAGGTGTTTATGACTTTGTTGCTGGATATACAAGCCTAACTTTGCACTATGATTCTCTAGCTTGGCTTGAATTGGAGCAATTGCTCATTGAAGCACTTACCGCTTGCATCGTACATCTACTTACCAATTTCTCAGTAGCACCCATAACGACAAAGGAAAAAACCCATATCCAGGATAGATCATCAAAAAAAAAGCCCCTTTCAGAAAGCGATTTAAGGGAGTTCAAATTAATCGGTGATACAATAAAATAAGACACAGAATTGAATGTCCCATTTCAACAAGCATTAAGCAAAGCGATGAAAAATAAAAACCAAGAGTTTATTCTTATTAATAATAAAAAACATGATCATACTGAGTCTTTATTCAATTTTAAGGCCGTTGGAGTATTGCTTATTATCATTGCCGCAACTGCATTTGCATTGAAAGGAATTTTTGTAAAACTTGCTTTTGAAGAAGGGATCAGTGTGATTGCATTATTGTTATTAAGAAATGCAATATCTGCACCGTTATTTTGGCTGGGGTTCCTTACAGTCCAACGACGTAATAATATTCCCATAAAACTAAAACATCTTATAGAGTGTGTTTTGACAGGTTTTTTATATTTTTTATCTATACTAACAGACTTAACAGCAATATCGTTGCTTGATGTCAGTGTTGAGCGAGTTATTTTCTTTACTTATCCTGCTATGATTCTTATCTTTACTGCAATAGCCAGCCGTAAATTACCTGCAAAAAATCATTTAGCTGCTTTTATAATTACTTACATTGGAATTGGTATCATTGTGGGAATTACCAGCAAATGGTCTATATTTATCAACAATCTCGAAGGTAGTGTTTGGGCAATTATCGCAGCTGGTTCCTATGCACTTTATATCATTAAAAGCCAATCTATAATTGAATCCATCGGTTCTATTCAATTCACAACCATTTCTAATACATTTACATTTTTATGCTTATGTATATACTCTTTATGCTTTGGTGTATGGCCCGAATTAAATATTAATTTAAATGAATATTATTATGCTACTATCATTGCTGTTTTTTGTACTGTTATACCTTTCTTTATTTTGTTTGAAGGTATAAAGCGTATTGGCTCTGCACAGTCAGCAATTCTTAGTATGATTGGTCCGGCAATCACTTTACTAGCTGCCCATACAATTTTAAATGAAAAATTAGATATAAATCAACTGCTCGGAGTTTTGATAACAATATTAGGCATTTTTATGATTATAGGAAATCAGATATTAAGTACAGCTTGGGTAAATTTATACAAAAACCTTAGTCGCAATCTTGAAGAAGGCAGAAGGGAAAAGTCAGAAGGGGATTCAACACCGAATGTAAATGATAAAACCATGACAACCACCTTACAGCAACCCCAAAACGCTAACGTATGGGAGCAGTTCTGTAACTGGATTACCAGCACCAACAAGCGTCTATACATCGGTTGGTTCGGTTTCTTGATGATTCCCACCCTGCTAGTTGCAACCACCTGTTTCATCATCGCTTTCATCGCTGCTCCTCCAGTAGATATCGATGGTATCCGTGAACCTGTTGCAGGTTCTTTGATGTACGGTAACAACATCATCTCTGGTGCAGTTGTTCCTTCCTCAAATGCGATCGGCTTACACTTCTACTCCATTTGGGAAGCGGCTTCCTTAGATGAGTGGCTGTATAACGGTGGTCCCTACCAATTGGTCGTTTTTCACTTCTTGATCGGCGTTTTCTGTTACATGGGACGTGAGTGGGAATTGTCCTACCGCTTAGGTATGCGTCCTTGGATTTGCCTAGCATTCTCTGCTCCTGTAGCAGTAGCTATCGCAGTCTTCTTGATTTACCCTATTAGTCAAGGTTCCTTCTCTGAAGGTATGCCTTTGGGTATCTCTGGAACCTTCAACTTCATGATCATATTCCAAGCAGAACACAACATCTTGATGCACCCCTTCCATATGTTAGGCGTGGTTGGTGCATTCGGTGGTTCTTTCTTTTGTGCAATATACGGAAGCTTGGTAAGTTCTTCCTTGATATGTGAAACCACCGAAAAGGAATCTCAAAACAACGGTTAGTAGGTGGGATAATTAAGTAAGTTAATATTTCGGACAAGTCTATTACTATGACAGGCAATCTTATTTTGAGCAGTCAGCGTGCATTAAGTTGGCTTGAATCTCATGGGTATGGCACAGTTGATGACACTCAGCCGCAGGTTTCTACTTACGAATTCTCCACAGGTGGGGTTTATGGTGTTGAAGTACCAGTGGTGAATAATCTTACAACTTTACGCAAGACAATTCATCTGCTCCAAGAAGAAGGTGTATACGTAACCCGATTTAACGAAACTCACGGTGCCTTCCTACTGTGTGATACCGAGATTCGCGAAATGCTATCTCTTTGTTCCCAGGAGGGCTATGGGATCGCGTTTGGTCTTGGTCCTAGACCAGAATATGATCGACGTGCTGCTTTTTATCGCTCGCAATTCGGTTTGGAGCAAGGTCGTCAGATCAATAATCATGACGCCATGCGAGCAAGCGTTATGGATGCTCTGCGTTTAGACACTCTGGGTTGTCGTGGTCTAATCGTTTACGATCTAGGCGTTCTGCACGTACTTAATGCGATGCGTGCAGAAGGAGAGTTGTCGCACAACATGGTCTTCAAAGTATCAAGCCACTGCATGATATCAAACTCAATACTAGCAAAAATTCATGCTGACAATGGTGCAAACAGTCTGACTGTGACTCATGATGTAGGGTTGCCTATGCTGCAGGCTATGCGGCAGTCCGCACCTGAAGCGAGTCTTGACGTACCACTGGATGTGTACCGTAATAAAGGCGGTTTCATTCGCTTTCATGAAGTTGCAGAAATTGTTCAGGTTGCAGCTCCGGTCTTTCTCAAAATTGGCTCAAGCTCGCAATCTGATCCTTATGACAACACCAATGAAGCAACGATCGCTAAGAGAGTTGGTAGAGTAAAAAGAGCGCTGGAGATGCTCAACGAAAACCTGCCTATGGCAGAGCGTATGGGGGGTAAAGACCCGCTTGTTTGCTTGCCAAAGACTTAATAACCCGGCAATTTAGAGTTGAGAAGGTAAGAGGCAGAGGGCAGGAGGCAGCTACAATCCCACAGCTTAAGCAGTCGTGTCGAATAGGCATTGCCTCACCCTGTACCCTGCAACTTTCGAGTTGATTACACTTAAGAGATTTCATCACGAAATTCTACCATATGGGAGTAGTATTGCTTATGAGAATGTTCCACAAGAGGCGGTTAATTTACTCATCCCTCTCGGTAGAAAAGCGGCAAATTACTACCCGGCATTTTCCTTCGATATTGCGTTCGCTCCCAATGGCGGATGGGTCATTCTCTATGGCAGAAACGGTTATTACGCGCACAATACTTCACAAGAGACTATTAATGTGCTTAACAGCTTACGGAAACGCGATCGCATAATCAACTCTATTGCATTCGCTCCCAATGGCGGATGGGTAGTAATATATAACAACTTTGGTTATTATGCACGTAATGTTTCACAAGCAACTATTAATAGCTTAGGGAGAATGTATAAAAGTGTATCATTCCTATCATATATAGCTTTTACCCCTAGTAATGCTTCGATTCTATTGTGTTTCCCCTAATTTCGTAATTCGTAATTATTTATCTGATAACTATTGCTTTTCGATCTAGAACATTGCGTATTTAACTTGGTTTATCTTAGGAGTTAAACTTTATTTTAATTTTATTTTTCCTCATCATTTTTATCTTTTAATAAACGTCTTAACTTTTTCACTTGTTGCTTGATGCTCAATAATTGAATTTTTCTATTATCTTCAAATGTGAGGATTAGGAGATCGCCAGATTCTAAATTGAGTGTTTGTTGAATTTCTTTAGGTAAAGTTAAACGTCCTTCTGGTTCAATATCAAGTGTATATTGTTGAGGAGTTGATGAATTAGCAATTATCATACTAATAATCCCTTGTTTTATATCTATAATTTTATCAAAACTCTAAAAATGTTGACTCTGGAAGCAAGCTGAGGAAGCCTAACTGTAGGTCGATCGCCTTGACCACAGAACAATCACTCCAGAGAGAGGGTTGGAATCGCCACCGACAACAGTACTATTGTTCTACTATGATCAGGGTAACGATGATAGTATTAAGAACTATTTCGCGCCGCCTCTGTTTTTCAGCCAAGCCTTTATGTCAAATACCCAGCTAGCCGCATCCTTGAACGGAAATCTTCCTCACCCCAATCATAGTACCCAAAATACAATCCGTATTCGGGGTGCTAGGCAGCATAATCTCAAAAATATTGACTTGGAACTACCACGCGATCGCCTGATTGTCTTCACTGGCGTTTCTGGTTCGGGGAAATCTTCCTTGGCGTTTGACACCATCTTTGCCGAAGGGCAGCGTCGCTATATAGAATCATTGAGTTCCTATGCGCGGCAATTCTTAGGACAGTTAGATAAACCTGATGTCGAAGCAATTGAGGGTTTAAGTCCGGCGATTTCCATTGATCAAAAGTCTACCTCTCATAACCCGCGTTCCACTGTGGGTACAGTGACCGAGATCTACGACTATCTGCGGCTGCTGTTTGGACGGGCGGGTGAACCCCATTGTCCGATATGCGATCGCTGTATCGCCCCCCAAACAATAGATGAAATGTGCGATCGCATTCTAGAACTACCTGATCGTACACGTTTTCAAATCCTCGCCCCCGTTGTTCGGGGTAAAAAAGGTACACACAGCAAACTTTTATCGAGTCTTGCTTCCCAAGGTTTTGTGCGGGTGCGGGTAGATGGCGAGGTGCGAGAATTGTCTGATGCGATTAACTTAGATAAAAATTTTACACATACTATCGATGTGGTCATTGACCGCCTTGTAAAAAAGCCCGATATTCAAGAGCGTCTGGTTGATTCTCTTTCTACATGTCTCAAACAATCAAGCGGTATTGCAGTCATTGTTATAACTCAACCAACAGATGAAACCCAACCACCAGCTAACAAAGAACAAGAATTAGTCTTTTCGGAGAATTTTGCTTGTCCAGAACATGGGGCGGTCATGGATGAATTATCACCGCGTTTGTTCTCGTTTAATTCTCCTTATGGTGCTTGTCCTCATTGTCATGGACTAGGGAGCTTAAAAAGATTTTCGCCGGATTTGGTCGTGCCTGATCCGCAAGCGCCTGTATACTCAGCAATTGTTCCTTGGTCAGATAAAGAGAATTCTTATTATTTAGAGTTGCTGTATAAAGTGGGTCAAGCTTATGGGTTTGAGCTTCAGACCTTGTGGAGTGAGTTGACCCAAGAACAGCGAGAGGCTATACTACATGGAAGCCCTAAGGTGTCAAGTACCCCAAGAGAGAATTATAAGGGAGTACTGCTGATATTGCAAAGGCAATATGAGGGGGGTTCTGAGTTAGTTAAGCAACGGTTGGAACAGTTTTTAGTCGATCAGCCGTGTCCGGTGTGTGAGGGGAAACGGTTGAAACCAGAGGCTTTGGCGGTAAAGTTGGGACAATATCGAATTTTGGATTTGACTGGGGTATCGATTCGGGAAAGTCGGGAGAGGATTGAAAAGTTTGAGTTGAGCGATCGCCAGTTACAAATTGCTGATTTGGTACTGAAAGAAATCAAAGCCAGATTGCAATTTCTCTTGGATGTAGGGTTAGATTACCTCACCCTTGACCGTCCAGCCATGACCCTTTCCGGTGGAGAAGCGCAACGAATTCGCCTAGCAACTCAAATTGGTTCGGGGTTGACTGGGGTTTTGTATGTTTTAGATGAACCGAGTATTGGTCTACATCAACGGGATAATGGGCGGTTACTGCAAACTTTAAATAAATTGCGTGATTTGGGAAACACCTTAATTGTAGTGGAGCATGACGAAGAAACTATTCGGGCTGCTGACCACATTGTTGATATTGGCCCCGGCGCAGGTGTTCGTGGGGGAGATATTGTCGCCCAAGGTGATTTACAGGCGTTGTTGGCGGCGGAACAGTCCCTGACGGGTGCCTATTTGTCAGGACGACGGGTGATTCAAACCCCAGATGCACGTAGAGAAGGAAGTGGGCGCAGTCTGACGATCAAAAATGCCCACCGCAATAACCTGAAAAATATAGATGTAGAAATACCTTTGGGTAAGCTTGTTGCTGTGACTGGTGTTTCTGGTTCTGGTAAGTCTACCCTAATTAATGAACTACTCTATCCGGCATTGCAACATCATCTTACCCGTAGAGTTCCATCTCCTAAAGAGATGAATGAAATTCAGGGATTGAATGCTATTGATAAAGCAATTGTTGTTGACCAATCTCCCATTGGTAGGACACCACGTTCTAACCCAGCAACTTACACAGGCGTTTTCGATATTATTCGAGACGTATTTTCCCAAACAGTAGAAGCCAAAACTAGGGGTTATAAACCAGGGCAATTTTCATTCAACGTTAAAGGCGGACGTTGTGAGGCTTGCAGTGGACAGGGTGTGAACGTCATTGAAATGAATTTTTTGCCGGATGTTTATGTACAATGCGAAGTTTGCAAAGGTGCGAGATACAACCGCGAAACCTTGCAGGTGAAGTACAAAGACAAGTCTATTTCTGATGTTCTCAATATGACAGTTGAGGAAAGTTTGGAGTTTTTTCAAAACATTCCCAAGGCGGTGAGCAAACTGCAAACTTTGGTAGATGTTGGGTTGGGTTATATTCAACTTGGACAACCAGCGACGACCTTATCTGGTGGAGAAGCGCAGCGAGTGAAATTAGCCACCGAGTTATCGCGCCGCGCTACCGGGAAGACACTTTATTTAATAGATGAACCAACGACAGGTTTATCTTTTTATGATGTTCATAAATTGTTAGATGTGTTGCAACGTTTGGTAGATAAATGTAATTCAATTTTAGTGATTGAACACAATTTAGATGTGATTCGTTGTGCTGATTGGGTGATAGATTTAGGTCCAGACGGTGGTGATAAAGGCGGAGAAGTTATTGCTGTAGGCACGCCTGAGGAAGTCGCCCAGAATTCTAGGTCATATACTGGGCAGTATCTTAAGCAGGTGTTGCAGCATTATCCAGCAGCTATCGCGATTTGATTTTATACAAGGCTTTATAAATGTATGCAGGTCTATGATGCGGTAGACGTTTCAGAAGAAGATACAAACAGTATACCACCACGACCGTTCGTTAAATGGGTCGGGGGAAAAGGGCGGCTGATTCCTGAACTTACCAAAAGATTGCCTTGTACCTTTGCACGGTACTATGAACCGTTTATTGGCGGAGGTGCGCTTTTTTTTCATCTTCAACCCGAACAAGCCTTCCTGTCAGATATTAACGATGAACTGATCAATGTTTATAACGTTGTAAAGTACAATGTTGAAGCTTTGCTCAAAGAGCTTTCACAACATGTTTATGAAGCGTCCTACTTTTATAACATTCGTGAGGCTGATCGACGTCCGAACTACAAACAGTGGAGCGCAGTAAGAAAAGCAAGCCGCTTTATCTATCTTAATAAAACTTGCTACAACGGTTTATACCGAGTAAACTCGAAGGGTTATTTTAATGCTCCTTTCGGAGACTATAGGAATCCCAAAATCTGCGACCCGGAGAATCTTCGGCTGTGTAGTGAAGCTCTTCAGTATACAGAAATGAGTTGCAGTTCCTACCACGTTGTAGTTGAGCGTGCCCAACCGGGTGACTTTGTTTACTTCGATCCTCCGTATGCTCCTCTTACAGCTACGTCAAACTTTACGAATTACTCAAAGGGCGGTTTCGGGAAAGAAGATCAAGAGGAGCTTCGCAATGTGTGTTCACGCCTCGACAAAAAAGGGGTCAAATGGATGCTGTCGAACTCATCTGCGCCTTTGATTCTCGATCTTTACCAGGAATACAACGTCGAGACTGTCAGTGCTTCTCGGACGATTAACTCCAAAGGTTCGTTGCGAGGAAAGGTGAAAGAAGTGATTGTCAGAAACTATGCTTGAAGGACGAAAGAACGATCCTACTCAGGGAGGACTCGCGAACAAGTCAGGGAGAGTGCTTGAGGGGACTGTTATTTCTCTGTTTAAGGAGCATGGATTTGAGGTAGTTTATTACCGTGCTTGGGTGAAAGCGCCATATCTTTACAGCGAAGAACTTCTTCTTCGAGATGCTCCGTACATTTCAATTTATGGTCACAAGGCAAAAACAGAGTTTCTTGTTCAATCAAAAAGGCTTTCTCTGACCGTCCGTATAGAGTGCAAATGGCAACAAGTTTGCGGATCGGTTGACGAGAAATTTCCGTATTTGTACCTGAATTGTATTTTCGCAATGCCTGAGGACTTTATTATCATTGTTCTGGACGGGGGAGGTGCAAAACCATCGGCGGTATCATGGCTCAAGAATGCAGCAGCTACACGTCAACTTATTCCAGCAGATAAAGGTGAGAAGAGGGTGGAAGTTCTCTCCTTAAGTGAGTTTTTGGGGTGGGCAAATCGGGCTTTACGATAGGTTAAAATTACGGTAGTCTGAGTCAGGATTGAGTATGAAGCAACAAAACTGTAATGCTGTGTTTGAAAATGGCGTTCTACGCCCTATTGGAAATCTCCAACTTGCTGAGGGTGAATCAGTCAAACTTATTGTAGAATCTCATTCAATCCCCAAAACAAAAGGCTTTCCAGAAAAAGGACTTATTGCTCAATTAACCGCTCATCCAATCAAAATTGAAGACTTTCAGCCTTTGACTAAAGAGTCGGGGGAACACTTAGTTTGCATTTTTATTTCTCGGCTTAAGTCGGCACGATAAAATCAATGTATTTTGAGTTTTATAAAAACCTGATTAACGATGGATTCATAAGCTCTTTGCTAATTTTACATTTCGTTAAAGAGGTTGATTTTTCAACGCCGACTTACTTACAGAGAGGTAATGCACTATTAGTTCTAGTTGTTAACGCGTAAGTCCTATTATTAATGTCTTGGTGGAGAACTAATTTTTACATGCAACTAACGAAATTTATTGGGATCTAAGCGATAGCCTGTTTGAGGTTGAGACTGACGACGTAGCGCTACTCCATTATGAAGTTTAGTTCCAGTACCACGATCAGCGCGGTCAAGGAAAGGTTTGAGATTAATGGGGTCTTTAGATGAAGAAACGGGCTGTTTACCACCGTTGAAAACGGAACGACCTGAGTTGTATATTTGGTCTAAGCCGTTGCCACCACTGCCTGCAAAAGTGTTGACGGCAATAGTTTGCTTTCCGTTATCAGCATCTGTGAGGTTTTGGAAAACGCTACTGCGTATAGCATAGGGATCTTTTTCAGGCGGTACAGTTAGTACAATTCGACACGACGGGTTAGACTCAGTTGTGACGCAGAGAGTGTTCAGTCCGTTTTCTGTACCTGTCTGGAGATCCACCAAGCCATCTGGACGATAGGATTCTAAACGCTGGGCAATGGTTTGACAGCGTTTTTGTGTATCCCAGCCACCGCCCAAAGTTCGAGGACTTGCCCAAGCAAAGTATTCGCCTTGACGACTTTCAGGTTGGTACATGACGGTGTACTGACCATTATAAAACTGACAACTAAACCGAGTACCACTAGTCACAGTTGTTGAGTTACGTGTTGTCGTTCTGGTTGTTGAGGTTCCTGTTCCTGTATTTCTGGTCGTTGTTGTCGTTGAAGTACTGTTTCCTGGTTCTGTCGGTACAACAACATCACCAGAAGAAGAACGTCCTTGTGCGAAGGCTGCTGAATTACCTAGTAATAGGGAAAAGCCAATACCGCCCAAAAACAGCAATTTTAAAGTTTGTGATGACATAAATCATCCTCACAGTTGTATTAACGTAGGGAGTTGATAGGTCTGATGACGAAAAAATTTCTTTTTTGATTCAGCGATCATTGCTGTTATTTTCCCCTATGCTACTACAAGAACTGAAGGAACAGGTCGTCAAGCTACCGCGCCTGCGATCGCCTTAGTTGGTAAGTGCCATCATTGAGTCTTTAAAAACTCAGCCAATTTCTGGAACTGATCATTCTAGTGCAATTCGACGAATGCGAGGCTTACTGAAAGTAGACCAACCTGCACCGACCGATGAAGAAGTAGCTGGGATGTTGGAACAGCGCAGGGTGGAGAAGTATCTCCAGTGAGAGTAACAGGGGATCTGTATAAAAGACAAGTTTCGTATTTTTCGGATATTGCGATTTTTTGATTGTAGAATTACACTAAGACAGAGAGTAAAGTAAATACTTCTTCTGAATCCTGTGTTTATTGCAGATGCAGGTAATACGATTTAGGTGTAAAAACATGGCTAAGAATTTGCTTATAGCTATCGACACTCCTGTAAAACCCTGTGGTGAAGCAAAAAGACGGTTTGAGCAATATTACCAAAAAGGTACGCACAAACTAGTTGACGCAGATGGTACAGAATTACCTATCTCCGATAATTTGTTTAAAGTTTTGCTGAAAATCTTGCCAATACTGGAGGAAGGTCGAACAACGGTAACGATTTCACCAAATAGTGCGGAAATGACCACCCAGCAAGCAGCAGATATTTTAAATGTCTCCCGCCCTTACCTGATAAAACTGCTAGAGAGTGATGAGATTCCTCATACAAAAACGGGCAGTCATCGCCGGATTAAAGTAAAAGATGTCCTGGATTACAAGGAAAAAAAAGAGACTCAACGTTCTCAAGCACTCAGTAAAGTTACGGATATCATGCAAGAAAACGGTTTATTTGACTAAAATAAAATGTTATCTAAGCTAAGAGTTCAGCATTATAAGAGCCTCTTTGATACCGAAGTAGACTTACAACCATTAACCGTATTGATCGGACCTAACGGTTCTGGGAAGTCGAATATTTGTGAAGTTATCGCTGTTCTGTCTCATTTTCTCCAAAAGCTGATAGCGCATACATCTCACTATGTAAATGTAATAGATTTTTTCGCACAGTCTTTAGATACGATAAGCAAGAACCAGCAGAATATTGAATTGAAATTCTGGCAGGGAAAGCAAGATTATATTTTGTTTGAGGTTAGTACCCCAACTACAACAGAAACAACTCCTTCAGAAAAATCTAAAAACATTTCATATCTGTCAATTTATCTTGATTACCAAAAACGAAAAATTTGTATAAGAAATATTGAAAAGAATAATAATGAAGTAGGTCAGAACATATTTGATGATGCATCTGGATTAAGAACATTTTTAGTTAATAGTCAATACCCAGATTCTTTTCTACAGAATGCCTTAAAAAAGGTTAGTATTTACGATTTTACGCCAGTTAATATATCTAGCAAAGCCTCATCAAATGGCAGTATGGATAGAACTGGACAAGGAATTGCTTACGCGCTAGTAGATATTCTGCATAATAATCGTAAAAATTTTGATGAGTTAGAGGAGCGTTTGACGCGGCTTGTTCCCAACATCAAAAGAATCATATTGCCCCGTGGAGAGAATCAAACCTTTTTATTGGAATTAGTTGATAGATATTCAGAACACCATATTCCGGCTTCTGACATCTCAGATGGAACACTTAGAATCTTGGCTTACTCCTCCCAAGAAGCGTAAATCCATGTATCTGCCAGTAACTGGGTCTGCAACTCACTCATTTTCTAACCCTCCTTAATCGACTTCTGCTATGAGACTGGGACTGACAGTGTTATTCATAGTGATACCGACAAGCCAGAAAATCAATCTGAATGTTTCCTACCCTATAGACCAGCCGATGATCTAAATCGATTCTTCGTGACCAGATATCTGCATCTAGATACTTCAATGGTTCCGGTTTTCCGATCCCCTCGAAAGGATCTTGCATGACAAACGTTACCAAATCCAAGATTTTCGACGCTTTCTGAAAATCTTGCTTGAACCACCAAGCTAAATCTTCTTTGAATCTAGAACTAAAACCAGGACTGCGATTAACTACAACTGGCTGAATTTCATCGGTCTCAGATTTCTTTTTCTTGTTCTTGCTCAATCCCTAACTCCTGCTGAAGTTCTGCAATAGTCTGAGGTGGAATCTTTCCCGCTTTTGACTCCTCTATTGCATCCAATAATCGACTTGCGTTAGTAGGAGAGCGCAAAAGATAAACTGTTTCAACCAAGCTCACCAAATCTGATTCAGCAATCAAGGCTACATTTTCATCATCACGACGGTTGATGATATACACCTGATGATTTTCTACTACGAGGTCTAACAACTTAAAAAAGTCATTTCTCGCATCGGTTGGGGATGTGATTTTGTAAGACAACATCAATTTATGTACGTGTTTCTGTACATTAATTCTAAAATAGAATTCATTATCCTGCAACTGGCTGCATCTATTAACCCCCCGGCTGCGCCGTCCCCCCTTACCAAGTTCTGGCGATCGCCCTTGCCACCAATCCAACTGATAATGGAGCAATCAGCACCAAATCGTGCAGGCGATCTCGTGAATTTTTATTTAGAAATTATCAAGTTGATTCCGAAGTAAAGCTTGTAATATATCTCGTTGTTCTTTCAACAGAGCTTGCTGTTCTGTGACTAAAATTGTCAATTGGGCATTTAATTGAGTTAGCAACAAAACTAAATCACGGTATCGTTCTAGTTGACGAGCTTCTTCTGTTCGCCGACGGCGTTGAAGGCGATAAGCAATTAATGGTGGACGATTGAGTCGTAATCGTTTACAAGTAAATTCTCCTGTTGTGGTCAGAGCTAGCAACTGCCCATCCTCTAACTCAATAAAATGTTTATTGTAGTTTTCAGAGCGAGGATTCCACAATTTTGTTAAAAATTCTTCCGTACACCAGTAATCTTGTTTGTATTGATTACAACAAGCGCAAGAATAAATTAGGTTTTCTAAATTGTCAGAACCTCCTCTCGATTGGGGTTGATAGTGATCTACGGTTAGAGTTCCGCCTACATCAGTTTCTCTCACCCCACAAAATTCACAAGCATGGTTTGCCCGTTGCTGAACTTGTTGGCGTATTTCTTTTGAAATAGTCATGCCGAACGACGAGCCGTTAATTGTTGCCGTAATACACTAATTTGTTGACGTAAATCATCATTTTCACTGGATATTTGCTGAATGCGTTGAGTTACGAATGTTAACTGGTTTAAGGATGCTTCAATCTGATCTGGCAAATTTGCGCTGGTAATTTGAGAGTCAGCATTGTCACCAAGCAGTTTGCTTTCAATTGCATCTAGCTTTGCATACCATACCTCTAGCTGCTCTTTTTCCTTGTTAGTGAGTTGGTAGCCAAGTGTTGAGCGATTGTGGAGTTGCTTTCCCATTTCATCTGAAATCATCAGTTCTCTCCTAACCTATGTTGCTGTGAAGCTGCACATTATATTTACCTGGTGGTCAAATCGAAGACGCAACGACTACTGCTAGGAATATAGCTCATTGGCGCGACCCACACTAGCAAAAGTTGACAATGGCAGATATTTATGATGGCTGTCGCTTGCAGGTTTCAAACCCCCCGATAGCGCATCAGGGGGGTAACTACAACCACTGATCAGTTATTTGTGGGCGATGCTTAATGGTCGTTTAATTGAGGGAGACGTGGTAAGCGGATCAAACCCTAACTGCTCAGTAATACGTTCTCTAGCTAAAACCCGGTATTCCCAAAAATGCTCGCCAGCAGCACATAAACCCAAATACATGTTAAGAAATTGAGGCTTGGTGCGTAAAATAGCCCAAAGCTGTTGCCAAAACTGAACTCGGGTTTCTTGCCGTTGCCAGCCTTGACGCCAGAATAACTGGGCAACGAGTCGCAGTCCTTTCCCAGGAGGGAAATACATGGTCTGTTGTAGCTGAGGATTAGGTGTGATATTGAGGCATTGTTGAAAACAGCGTCGGAGATAGTTTTTGGGTTCATACATTCTCCAAATCGCCTCTAAATATTCCTTAGCGATTTCAACTACCGGGCGGGTAGGAACAAAATTCATCAAAGAGTTTTGATCTCCTACCTCAGTACCGCCGAAGCCTTCTAATAATCGCTGTTCTCGTGTAAGTCGTTGCCAAAGGGCTGTATTGGGAATGGCTTGTAGTACACCAAGCATGGGTTGGGGAATATTTGTTTGTTCGACAAAAGCTTCAATCCGACCACCCGCATCTGTCCGTTCCCCATCAAAGCCAATGATGAATCCTGCATAAATGAGTAATCCAGCTTGGTTGATGGTACGACAGGCTTCTATCAAGGGGTTGCGAGTATTCTGAAACTTCTGTGTGGCTTGTAGACTATCTTGATCGGGAGTTTCAATACCCAGAAAGACTGCATAGAAACCAGCTTTCGCCATCAGGTCTAATAACTCGGTATCATCTGCCAGATTGACAGAAGCTTCCGTTATGAAGGTGAAGGGATAATGGCGTTCCTGCATCCATGGAATTAATTCTTGTAGCAGGCGTTTCACATTGCGTTTATTGCCAATGAAGTTATCATCCACTATGAATATAGACCCACGCCAGCCCAACTCATAAAGACTTTGGAGTTCTGCTAATGTCTGAAGAGGTTCTTTGGTACGCGGTTTTCGACCGTAGAGGTTAATAATGTCACAGAACTCGCACTCAAAGGGACAACCGCGAGAAAACTGGATCGCCATCATTAAGTAATCATCTCGCTTGAGTAAATCAAAGCGAGGCATAGGGCTTTTACTCACATCTGGCTTTTCAACAGAGCGAAAGATTCCTTGTGGCTGACCTTGTGCGATCGCCTCCAGAAATTGCGGAACTGTCATCTCTCCTTCATCTAAAATTAAGTAATGAGCTCCAGCATTGAGAGCTGGTTCTGGTACTGAGGTCGGATAAGGACCACCTACCGCAACTTTTTTCCCTAACTGCACTGCTTTTTGAATTTGGGCGAGAAAGTCCTGTTTCTGTGCAAGCATGGCAGAGAGAATAACGATGTCGCACCACTGCCAATCTGCATCAGTTTCTTGGTTGACATTGCGGTCATAAAACCGAATTTCCCAGTCTGCTGGCAGCAGAGATGCAACAGTAATAATGCCTAGTGGTGGGATAAATGCCTTCAGCCCCGCCATTTCCATAAATGCGTCGTAAGACCAAAAGGTTTTGGGAAAACAGGGGTAAAGTAATAGTGCTTTCATTGCTTTATTCCTTTAATTAAATTCTGATAACAGAATTCAGGAGTCAGGAGTCAGGAGTCAGGAGTTAGGAGTTAGGAGTTAGGAGTTAGAATGAGCGCATGAATTTTGTACGACTGGTGAGCGCGGTAAGTAAGTACGGTCTTCGGGTCTATCTAGGTCAAGCAACTGACGATGTGGTGGTTTTGAATCCTCTACTTCTGAATCCTGAATCCTGAATCCTGAATCCTGACTCCTGACTCCTGACTCCTGACTCCTGAATTCTGACTCTTTATTCCAAGGTTACTGTTACTTTCTATTTTAAGAGCTTAACTTTTGTCTATTATTGTAAATAAAATATACATTAGCAATAGGAAGCTTGGGGTTACTAGTATCAATTTAAGCTATGACCCTTGAAAATATAGGTTTTCTCATTACTTGATCTGACCGAAATTGTTAATTTTACATTATGTCTAACAGGCAACGAGTTCTTTCTGGAGTTCAACCAACTGGCGATCTGCATTTGGGTAACTATTTGGGTGCAATTCGCAATTGGGTAGAAGGTCAAAGTCAGTATGATAATTTCGTCTTTATAGCCGATTTGCACGCTATTACCGTGCCCTATGAACTAGCAACACTGTCAGCTAATACCTACAGCCTAGCTGCTCTCTATCTAGCTTGTGGTCTTGATTTGAACCACTCTACTATCTTTGTGCAATCTCACGTTTCTGCCCATAGTGAGTTAACTTGGTTGCTCAACTGCATCACACCCCTAAACTGGCTCCAAGACATGATCCAGTATAGGGAGAAGGCTGTTAAACAGGGAGAAAATGTGAGTGTCGGCTTGTTGGACTACCCAGTGCTGATGGCGTCTGATATTTTGCTCTACCAGCCTGATAAAGTCCCGGTGGGTGAAGACCAAAAGCAACACATAGAACTGACTCGGGATATTGTCAATAGATTTAATCACTTATTTGCCAAGCCAGATCATCCAGTACTGAAGTTACCAGAACCTTTGATCCGTAAGGAAGGAGCAAGGGTAATGAGTTTGACTGATGGAACCAAGAAAATGTCAAAGTCCGATCCGTCAGATCTGAGCCGAATCAATTTGCTTGATTCCCCAGATGAGATTGCCAAAAAAATTAAGCGCTGTAAAACCGATCCTACCCGTGGTTTGGAGTTTGATAATCCTGAACGCCCTGAAAGTAACAACTTATTAACTCTATATACCCTGCTTTCCGGCAAAACGAAAGAAGAGGTGGCGACTGAGTGTCAAGATATGGGATGGGGACAATTTAAGTCCTTGTTGACGGAAACGATCATCAATGCGCTTAAACCGATCCAAGAGAAATACCAAACGGTGACGGACGAAAAAGGCTATCTGGAGTCTGTACTCCGGGATGGAAGACAAAAAGCAGTAGCGATCGCAAACCAGACTCTTGCACAAGCAAAAACTGCTATGGGTTATTCCGTCCCACTGTAGCAATTTTAGGTTTTAAATTTTAGATGGACAAGATACAATCACAAATTGCAACTGCATCACATGGCAGATATACGCAGATAAAATAGACAAAACATCCGCGTTCATCCGCGTCCATCTGTGGTTCAAAATCCCAAACCAAAATTTTATGCTCAGTACCCACAACTTCATCTCGTCAACTTCCTTCCGTCAATCCGTTCAAGCAGGTGAGTTTTTAGTGACTGCTGAGGTAATGCCTCCTAAAGGGGGAGATCCAGCGGAAATGATCAAAATGGCGCAGACCCTCAAAGGGCGAGTCCATGCAGTTAATATCACTGATGGTAGTCGTGCTGTACTGAGGATGAGTTCGGTAGTGGCATCAGCAATTTTATGGCAAAATGGGATAGAGCCGATTTGTCAGCTTGCCTGCCGCGATCGCAACCGTATTAGTTTACAAGCTGACCTGATGGGCGCTCATGCTTTGGGTATCCGCAATATCTTGGCTCTCACTGGCGACCCAGTGAAAGCAGGCGATCACCCCAATGCCAAAAGTGTGTTTGATTTGGAATCGGTGCGCCTGCTGCAAATGATCCATAAACTGAATCACGGAGTTGACTGCAACGATAAAGCCCTGACGGATGGTTCACTGGACTTATTTCCTGGGGCGGCGATCGATCCCCAATGTCCCAGTTGGTCAGGCTTACAAAGTCGATTTGAGCGCAAATTAGAAGCAGGAGCGCAGTTTTTCCAAAGTCAATTAATTACAGATTTTGAACTGCTAGAAAAGTTTATGGACAAAATTGCCGCTGGTTGTAATAAGCCAGTTTTGGCAGGAATTTTTCTATTGAAATCAGCTAAAAATGCTCAGTTTATCAATCGGTGCGTACCAGGCGTCAATATTCCTGAGCATATTATTGATAGGTTAGCACAAGCACAAGACCCACTTTTAGAAGGAATGAAAATTGCAGCCGAGCAAGTACAGGTAGCACGTCAATTGTGTCAGGGTGTACACATGATGGCTGTAAAGCGTGAAGATTTGATTGCGCCAATTTTAGATATGGCGTTAGGCGTTAGGAGTTAGGAGTCAGAATATGCCCTATGTTGTGGGTTTCATCGGGGGCTTTAGACCATGATTCATCCACCAGTCGCACAGAGTTCAATTAAGATCTGAGTCAACCTGTTGCTGAACTTCTCTAAGTGAATAATCAGCCATTTTCTTGCTGTACTTTTTGAATAATTGAACGAACTATACCACTCTTTCCGCGACAAGCTAGAAATAAGACTTGACCCGCCAAAGCACCATTTTTTTGTAAGTCAGATACAATTTGACTTAAATCGTGACCTATGTATCCGGCGATCACTGCAATTAAATGGCAATTACTTATTTGTCCTTGTACGCTACTGCGATTTATATATGCCTCGCTTGAGGGAGGAACCTCAACGTAATGTTTTAAACCATAACCTTCACACAATTCACGAATTACCTCTCGCCGAGTCGCTTGGTGACCACCGACCAGTGCAAGAGATATTGATGCCAATTTTGGGGTTGTTAATACTATATTCTCATCTGAAACTACTTGTATTTCAAACTTAGCTGCCTCAGCCTGACGTTGTTGGCGATATCCAATAACGTCATTTACTAATTTTGAGTCAAGACATAGTAATGCACGTTTCAAATCTTGGAAAAAAGGTGCTTCGGTTTTTCCTTGACGTAATGCATTATCGATCTCAGCGATCGCCAAGCCAAAGTAGTCATTTGCTAAACTTTGGCGTAAAGTCGGTTGAAAATTTATATGAATTTCAAGGCTTTCAAGTAACTCAAAATACTGCTGGCAACTTATTTGTTGTTGTGCCCCACGATGTCTTAGATTATCTAGTTCTTTGTCTAAATCTTCCCAACGACGTGCATTAACAAGCCAGTCTAACCAGTCAGCATAAGCGTTGAGAAGTCCTTCACTGTTATGTAACTCCTGCCAAAGATCCAAACGGTCTTTCAGTATTTCTTCTGCCTCTGGTAAATTTAGCAAGCTTACTCCAGCCAAGGTTACGTATTTCTCATAATAATTTACTTTTTGCTCGTTGGAAATATCACCAAAACCATCCAGATTGGCAACTTTTGCTATTAGAGCATGATCTTCCAAGGTCAACTTTTCATTGGCTGTTTCTTGCAAAATTTGATACGCCTCACCTGCTTTTACCGGATCGCCAACTGTTGCCCATAATTTTGCTAATGGCAGTAGAATTTGAACTTTACGTTCACCTTCTTGCCATGCCTTTTCTAGAAATTCGCGAGATTGTGTTTTTTGTCCTAAGTTATAAAGGGCAGCACCACGCAACCCAGCTAAGGCTGGTGACAGTTCCGAAATAGCATCTGGTAATCTCTCAATGACTTTTTGGAAACGTTCACTGGCTAGTAGTACTTCTGCATAACGCTGTTGAACTTCTTCCGTCTTCTCAAGAATGGATTCATATATTTGCAAGGCACGTGTTGTATTATCTGTTACTGCATAAGAATTAGCTAGCGCAATTTGTACATTGATCGCCTTGGGATATCTTTTACTGAGAAACTCAAGTTGGGGAATACGATCGCCAGGTTCAATTTCTAAAAGCTGTAGCAATTTTTCATTGAGTGTGCCTCCTTCTACTGTGGGTAGTTGTTCTTGAGGGCTATGGGATTGATTTAGCAGTCGTCGTACACCATTGGCTTGGCGTAACCGCTCTAGTTCAGGTAAAAACTCTTGTGCTAATGTTTGAGCGGAATGCAATAATTCGGGTGCGTTAGTCTGTTTGTAATGCTGGAGATGAGCAAACACCAATTGCTCAACCAAGCGTCCAGAGACAGGTAGAGCAAGAACACAAGACCTTTTGGCTTTGCAAAGTTCTACTAACTGCTCATTCTGTCCTGTATTGGTATAAAGTGCAATTAATGTTCTGAGAGCATTACTATCGTTATCATTAGCTTGGTGGAGCAGATGTTCCTCAACTTCAATGGTACGTCCAGCAGCAATCTTTTGTTCGAGACGACTTTGATTGATTTCTTGGACTGAACTGGTTGGACTAACATAGTCATTATTTAATTGTTTAATTGCTTTACGAAATTGGTTTTTCCATGACTCAAAGTTTTTTACATTTGGTTCTTCTTTGACAACACTGCCATCATTTAAAGCTTTTATATGAGCTTCAATTTTGGATACAGTATTGCTAAGTTCGGTGTCTGTTACAGTGACGTAGACAAAATGGGTATAGTCAGGATGTGTTGCAGTCATTAAACGACTAATCGTGAACCCAGCTTGCCGAAGTACTCGGTGAATTTCCTCAGCCTGTCTTTGCTCATCACACTGAAGGCGTAGCCCTACCTGATCGGTACGTTTCTGTTTCGTCACAACTTCATATCGAAACGTCATCACAGCGACAATCCTTGTTCAAAATACTCTTGGCAACGTTTACCCAATTGGGCAATATTCCGCTCGTCGTGGTAATAGGTGAACATCTCTAAGTTTTGATTGACTCCTCCATCTGTCAAATTTAGAGAACCCTCAATAGCTCCGTAACGACCAACATAGGCTTTCGCATGCAACTTGGGAAGTATTCGCGTCTGGATGCGATCGCTTTTGCTACTAAGTTGTCTCAACAAAGGATGATACTGCCGATCAGTCCCAACTGTCATGTAGACCTGTCCGCCGTTGGCAGCAATTTGATACAGAATGTCAAACAGATGGAGAGCTTCTTGCTTAGTTTCCACAATCTCCTGAAAAGACACATAGTAGGGTTTTTCTAAACGAAAATTTGTTACCCAAGGTGAGATAATACAAAACTGGTAGCTACCCTCTAATTGTGATGCTAAAATCTCGTTAAGCAGAAAGTTGTAAAATATTGCCTGCCCACTAGGTTGCAATTGAGTGGATTGCTTTGCCAAGGCACAAAACCTCATTTAATAGGACGAACTGTTACTTCAATTAAAGGTGATTCGGTTGGTCTTAATTCGTTGGGATATATTATTTGAATATCAGTAATCATTGGGTAAACCATGCCGATATCCGTGTCGATTCCTGCGTCTGTTAAGTAGCTAATTGTGTAACAAAGAGAAGCAAGGCGATCGCTTTTGACTCGCAAGTAAATTGTTTGACAACCGTCTTCGAGTAACAACCGCATTTTTTCACAAACATTAGTACCATTGATAGTGTCATCTAATTCTAGGGTTTTAGGGGCACGAACCTGATTCAGCCATTCCATTAGCAGTGGACGGTTCAGAAGGTTTCGGCTCAAACCTGGTGCTTCGATATCGCCACTGCGATCATCTAGGCAGCTGGAGCAGTTACACCGACAGTTTAAAAGCATCCGGCGTTCCACCCCAGCTTCAAAGGCTTTACGAGCCTCATCAACTGACCCAATATACTCAGCTTCATAAAGTTGAAGTAGGCGTACTAACTCTGGATAGGGGGGTGGTTGTTGGTCACGTCTGGCTTTAAAGATTTCACGGTAAAGCAGCGCCCGTGCTTCGATAAATGTGGGGTCGCGACCCAACTGCTGAGTACATCGGGGGAGAAACTCATGGTGAATTTCACGAAAGATGCGCCAATTGACCAAAGTGCTACCGTCAAATGTTTGGGTATACTCGGGAATGAACACTCGCAATAGAGCTTTGAGTTGGGTTTGACGCACAGGTACACCTAGTTGTCGCCGCACCCGAGTCAGTAACGCTTCGATATTCTTTTGGCGATCGCTAGAGCTACCTGTTGCAGTCACCACATTTACCAATTTTTCGCATTCTTCTAGCCACTCCGTCGGCTGTGCTAGCAGATGCCGCAAGAATGCTTCTTCAAAAGCTGTGGAGCAACGGGTCATTTTGTTAACGAGGGCTGTCCAAAACTTATCTGGATGGTTACGTAGGAGGTCATGGGTTGCCCGCATCACACCAATTCCTCCCATGCCAATTTCGTAGAGCCAGATGCGGTTGGCAGCACGCCCTTCAAAGTCAGCGTGTAACTCAGTCCACGCCGCAACGTAATTTAATGCCTCAACGCCTGCTACTTCTTGCGCTAGTGATTTCAAGGCTTGGGTCACACTGTACTGAAAGCTGTCGCGCAGGTATTCCAGATACTTCAACCCAGAACCATGAACTTCAGCGTACAAATTCACGAAGACTGATAAATAATCATTGTCACTATCCCGCAATTTGTAGACGGCTTGTTCCTTTTTGCGGGACAATTGATGGATCTCTCGAATTGCTGCTTTAAACCAGCGTTCAAACTGATTATGTCCACGACTGAACCAGTCACGTAGTCCTAAGATTGTCCCTCCCTCACCTTTACACCATCGGTCTGCAATAGTCAGCAGCACGTTAACCAGATTTTCAGCAGCAAAGTAGTTTTCCTGGTAATCGACTGTAAGCGTAGTCACAAAGGCATGGTGGATAGCATTATAACCCAGATTTGCCTGTGTCGAAGCAGATAGTTTAAGCTTTGTTACCAAGTCGGAATTGAGGTCAAAACTGACCCCCTCTGTCAACATTTGGTAGCCCAAAGCGCAATTGCTCAAGCTGTCTTCAGCTGCGGTAAAACCTACAATTCCCCGAATTTCCTCCTGATTCGGGGAATTGTGGAATTTAATCGTGTACTGACTCCCCAGGATAATGCGGCGCACGTCCAACAGATTAAGATTTGCAGGTTCGTCACTGTAAAAAACAATCCTTTGTATCAAAGCTTCTCCTATAGGATCACAGGCAAGCGAGGAATGATCGGGTGTAAGGGTATAGGCAGGGGTGGGCGTATCACCTCGTACAGGACGAATATCCACCGCACTAATGGGGTTTGCGGAACAAGAGTGTGCCAATGGTTGGGAGTCTTGTCCACCTTCTTGAGGAAAACGACACACAGACAACTCCCCTGTGTCTGGGTTACACCGCCAAAATGACGAGTTGTAGTCTTGACTGAACTGCTTGGGCGTGATTACCATCGGACGATACAAGTCCAAATAGCTACTTTTGAGGGTAATGCCTACTTTTCTAAGTGCGCGGGTTGGTAGGTTAGCTGTGTTAGGTCGTTCATCAATCCGGTTAAATTTGTAGTATTGACTAATAGGGATTCGGGGAGGATCGCTATCCGAAATTTCTGGCGGTATCCAAGTTGACCCTTCGCCTCCACGAAATGTCACATTGCCTGGAATTGTTTCACTCACCGCCAAACTTATACTTTCGGATTTGGGTTTTTGATTAGAGTGTTTATTCTCGGGACGGTAGTCAACTTGCACCTCCGGCAGATTGATGTCAGAAAATAGATTCTCTGGTAAATACTTATACAAAAAATCTCTGGTATTATTAACGCGTAGCTTGTTTTCTCGCTCAAACTGAGAATTTACTCCTTTCATTAAGCCTTCGTAGAAAATGTTGCACAAAAGTCCTTCTGACTGATCGCCAAGCACCTGCTTTATAGCATCATTTGGAATCGCAAAAGTTGCCTTAAGATAGTCTTTAAATTCCAGCAACACTCCAAAATCAGCAGTTTTCTCTATCAGATAGTCATAGCCCTGCCGCGATAAATTATTAAGTTCGAGGTCAATCCCCGCACAACTTGCCCGATAAGCCAGCCAATCAAAGAAAGCATAAAACCCATGAATTCTTTGCAGGTAACGATTCTGGGAATTGAGAGGCAGTTTTTGAAAGGTAGGGTCTGTAAGTATATGTTCGTTACGAAATAAGAATAGGTCAGTAGATTTATAAGGACTGAGTACTGTAACTACAATAGGTCGCGTACCAACTTTTCGTCCTCCTCGACCTTTACGCTGTACAAAACTAGCGACATTCGCAGGTGCTGTGTACTGTAAAACACACATTAAAGCTTCGTCATCATAGCCGACCTCTAATGCAGTCGTTGTAATTATTAAGTCATCATGAGGCTCGATAGTAATCGAGCGATCACTCCCCGTTTTTCGCTTAATATTTAGGGGTTGTGGACGTGCCTTTCCTTGCTGACTAAGAACCCACCAGCACTCGCCCGCTTGGAAAAATGGGCAATCTAAATTTGGTTCTGCACGGTTTTCGCAATCACAGTTTAGATTAGTATTCGCACCTAAAAATTGTGGGAAAAGCTGTTTATTCAACGGCGGGTAGCGATACCAATACAGCGGAATATCTTGAATCGGACAAGATTGCGCTGGTATTTCTTGTGTTCGATATCTGCGGCGATTCTGACGTTGCTCTTCCCTAGCTTTCTCCGCATCTTCCATCTGGTATAACCAGCGACCTGCAATGTCTAAAGATTGTACAAAGCCAAAGGCGCGATATTGTTTCAGGTCTGAATCTGCCGATGGTTGTGGCATGGTGTGTAATACGCACATTGCCGTCTGGATTAAAGTTGAAATTACGGCAGTATCTTCGTTATCCTCAGCACGGACAAAGATATAACGTTCAGCACCAATCGTCTGCATTTCATGATCTTGAGGATTTACCCGTTGAATGCGGGTGACGGGAATACCAGATAACTCAGAAAGAAATTCAATCGGTTCGGCAATCGTGGCACTCAGCCCCACAAAAGCTAAATTGGCTTGTTCGTTGCGATGCTGCTTACCCAAACGAATCCTTGCCATTAATCGTCGCAGCAGGAGTGCCACTTGAGTCCCCGCAGTCGAGGTTTGTAGGTGAATTTCGTCTAACATCACCACTGAAGGTGCACAAAACTTATTATTTCCAAATAAATATTGATATTTGGTCGATAGCAACCGTCGATGCAGTGATTCTGTCGTGGCGATGAGTAAGTCTGGTGGATGCTTTGCCATAACATCCCGAGCAAACTGGATAAACGCATACTGCTTGTCACAGACAGGGCAAACCAAGGTTTGTGGGTGGGTAGGACGGACAAGCAATCGTTGTTTATCAATTTTGCAAGCTTTAGGATCTGTACCTACGCAGTAGGCAAAAGGCGACAGATAACCAGCATATTCTTCGCTAAAAGTCCAACCCCGTTGCTTGGAAAGTTTTTGTTTCCGATCATCGGTTGTTCCTTCAAAGTCTCCTATTTGGTAAACTGCTGCACTACTTTCTACCCCAATCGTCAGTTTTGGAAGATTATGTTTTGCCAGGACTTGGTTGAGGTAGAATAAGACCTCAATAAAATCGGTAAGTTGATTTTCAGAAAGAGCAATCCGTGGGTAAATACAGATAGCTTTAACACCCTCTCGTCCTTGCAAGCAACGCTCTAGCACCATCTTGGCGAGTACGGGTAAAAAGAAAGCATAGGTCTTGCCTGCCCCTGTGCTAGCGGTTACTACAACACCCTTTTCAATTCCTTGTTGTGGTTTTAACTCAATTGCTTCCAGAATTGTCTCTAAAGTCCGCTGTTGAAAGCCACTCATCGTATGTAGCTTGGGCAACTTGGTGTTAATTACTTCTAATAACAGGTTTGCTATTCGCTGTTGCTCACTGCTGCCGTTAAATAAAGATGCCATGCAGGTTCGCACTGCAATATTTCGCCGAGGTACACGACGAGAAGCTACGCTAAACTTTACATCTGAGACTAAACGCTTGGTCTTGCTAATGCGATGTCCTGCTTTGGCATTGTTATTCGTAACAATTCGTTGACGAAGCTTTGTCAGCAGTCTTACTGTCTCAGCAATTCGACTGCGAAAAACCCAGTCATCAGGTAACTCAACTTGGTTAAAGCGAATGATCTGCAAGTCATTTGCAAGTAGCTGTAGAGCATCCCTGAGTGCCTCTGTTTTTTCTTCGGGAGTTAACTTGATGTCTTCCGATTGCTGAAAACTATCAATGACTTCAACCCCTGTCATGGTTACATCGTAGATCCCATAGGCAACTTGTCCTGCTTCGCGTTGCTCAATAAAAGTCAGAACTTCATCAGCCAGTTGTCGTTTGATAGTTTCAGAGTCTAAGATCATGATTTTTTGCTCTGTAAGGTAGATGGACTTAGTGAGTCAGAGTTGGTTGATTTCACATGCGATCGCAACGCTTTAGCTCCCGTCAACTCTTCTCTTGCCCATATTTGAGCGAGCTATTTTACGGTGTTCTATTAACTCACCAAGCAGATGTTTTTGCTCATCGGGGTTTTTCCAGTCGTCGATGAACCGTTTTAAGGCGACACTAACCAGATCCTGCATGCTGGGTGCAGCACTTTGATATTGGCTCTCAAGCGAGAGCCTAATTTCACGCAATTTTTCGTAGAGGTTTATCGGTACGCGTACAGTTGAAGACAAGGTTGGATTGCTTGATAGGTATCCTCCGCATTTTATTAATCTTGCTAATAAATTTGCTACCATGCATTCATGTATACATGGTTCGGTCGCATTAGGTTTCACATTGGGGAAATCAATTATGGAACTTGTACTTCGGGCTGTACCCGTGCGTCGGGGTGTGCAACAAATACATCAAAGTTATGTTGCCAGTCTATTTTTTGGCGATGTGGGTCGATTGCTAAATGATGAGCGCCTTTATATTCCGAATGAACCAGATTTGCCGGACTTCGCTCAACGTAAACTTAACCCTACACGAGTCAAGGCGATCGCCCGATACATTATGGAAACCTACCAGGATGGAACTACATTTTTTCCACCAATTTGTGTTAACGTTCAACCATCGCCAACTTATAGAGATGGCTGTCTCTATCTTCCTTACCACTCAGTCTCGTTACGCTTGACTGATGGTCAGCATAGATGCTTTGGTATTCGTCAAGCGCTAAAAGACATTCAGGCTGAACAGGCAGTTAATCTGCCGATCCTCTCTCAACTGGAAATTGGCATACTGATATATGCTGGGCTACCATTGGATGAGGAGCGTCAAGCCTTTCGCGACCAAAACCTTTTAGTTCAAAGACCGAGTGTATCGCTCTCCCATACATTTGATCGGCGATCGCCTACAGTTTTAATTGCTAAAGATTTGCTTAAGCGAGTTCCTCAATTTCGGGACAATGTGGAGATGGTGGAGAACAGCTTGGGTAAGCACAATTCCAAGTTGTTGACACTTTCCACTCTAGTGACAGCCACAAAACATATGTTCCCAAATCTAAATTCTCAGAAGGATTTGGAGGCGAGAATCGAATGGGCAGCAACGTTTTGGGCAGCAGCAGCAAGTGTTCTACCTGACGATCCTTGGAGAATTAAAAGTAAAGAGGAGCGTGCAATTCAAAGACAGGAGTCACTCACAGTAAGTGCTGTTGTACTCCAGGCATTGGGGATGCTAGCTCGTGACCTATTCTTGGAGGGAGTTGCTGCTGAGAATTTGGTTAAATGGTTGGTTAGACTAGGAGAGATAGACTGGCGTAAGGGAAACGAATTGTGGCTCAAGCAAGGAGTAACGCAAGTTGGCGCAACAGGAGAAGCGATCATTTCCAATACAAAAACAACTGTTGACGCCTGCCATAGGCTATTGCAAGAGTTTGTTGGTATTGTTCCAGTAAGTGGTGATAAATAGTTTTTTTGTCACCTTTGTTGTTAAAGAAGTGCATAAATATGAATTTTTGATTTTACTGCTACAGTATTACTAACCTATTCCATTGCAGCTAATCCTAATTGAGCAACATGGCTCATTTGTTCAACTAATACTCATTAAATGGTATGCTTTAAATATATTTTGCATCTAAAATGCTTAATCTAAAGAATGATACCTGAATTTGATGAGAATGGTAATCTTCCACCAGGAGTATACTTTTGTGATTGGGCTGAGTTTAAAGAACAATTCGGTTATAATTTGCGTCGCCGAACTTTAATAATTGGACTCGAGGAAGTTTTAGCGCATCTAAAGGCTGCTAGGTGTCGAACTGTGTACATTAACGGGAGTTTTGTTACCAGTGAATTAACGCCTAAGGATTTCGATATGTGTTGGGACAGAGATGATGTAGACATAGACTACCTGAGACAAAATGCACGCCTTATATTAAATATTTATAATAGTGCTGCCCAAAAGGCTAGGTATGGAGGTGAAATATATCCATCAGACCAACCAGTAGATGAGTCTACAATGACAATAGAATTTTTCCAATCTGACAGAGAACAAAATAGAAAAGGTATCATAGCCATTAATTTATTGGAGTGGAAGCCATGATTAAGAATGATCATCAGCTAATGATAACCATGTCCTGGGTTGAAAAATTTCAACAAGCTATTATTAGCTTGTACCAAAATGAAGAGAAAAGGCTACTAGACCCTGAAGGTTGGCAATTATTGATAGATTCTTACTTTGCTCACATTAAAAATCTTCGAGCAGAAATAGCAGAATATGAATTACTCAAAAACCACAACCCAGGAACTCCCCTAGTCTTACAAACTGTTAATCTAAGCCTAGACAATATTGGTGAGATTCTCATCAAAGTAAGAATTGCTAAAAAAATCACAGAAAAAGAACTGGCTGCACTCATTGGATTAACTGAAGAACAAGTGAGAAAATATGAAAAAAAAGATTATCAAAACGCTAGCTTTGACAGGGTGATAGAAGTAGCTGATGCCTTGGGTATTAAGCTACAACATTGTATTGTTATTTCAGATATTAATGACTTTCTGAACGCTCAACTGATGGAAGTAAGGCAATCTGGGAGTGTAGATGCCCAAATTCAAGCAGTCTCTTAATCACACAGGTAATTTGCACGCTGAGGCACGAGCTGGCAAGTCTTGGAATTGATTCTCATGCATCAGCGATCGTGCGAGCATTTAGCAAGGTAAAAATTCGATCCAGTTCTGCCAAGCCTTTTAGCTCTGCGTCTTCCTCACCTGTAAGCTGATCCTGCTTGTACAATTCAATTAGCTCCTCAAAGCGATCCTGTAGCACCTCTGTGAATTTAAACAGCTTCAAGCCTCTTACTATTTCTACAGTGATACCGGTTTCCACCCAGTAAGAGGGTTGCACCATTAACTCTGTAACCATTGCTGATTCCAATCATGCTTTGCCTGAATGATAACAGATTACAATAGTATGAGCGCCGCTCTCGTATTGTGACTAACTTATTCTTAGCCCTTGATTCCTGACGCAGCTAGATACTCCCGTATCACCCGCAACAAACTTGCACTGCCTTTACTATTAACCAACAGAATAGGGGCAAGATGTGACGGACGATTTACTTCGATAAAACCTGTGGCGGCATGTTTGGCACTAGCTGTTACCATCACAACAATATCAGAGTTTCTTACCCACTGACGCAGCCGATCATTACCACCCTTATCATAGCTGAGATAAACTTTAACCTCTCGGCAAGCGGTTTCTAAAATACTTTTCACCCTGATTGCTGCAGATTCTGTCAGGGTGTAAATCAGCACTGATTTGCCCTTCAGTTTTTGAAAAATATTCTGCTCATCCTCAAAGCTTGGCTTCACCAAACTTGCTTGTTCACCAAGCAAATCTCGGAGCGTTTCTTCTAGGTTTAAGTCTTTAATTAAAGATCGGAAAATTCCCCATTGATCTTCATCAATGCGTCCAGTAATGCGACGCAATTTTTCAGCTACGGCAAAGACGAATTGCGATCGCTTCTGGGGAACCGCACAAGGGTACAATATCAGCACATCAAGCAGGTCAAGTACCCAATCAACCTTTTTGGGAGAAGCAAAGCGATGCCAGAGTTCTAAAGCATAGTCTACAATCTCAGTATATTTTGCAGCATCAACTCCTAGGGTTAAAAGGGCGATCGCTAAATCATTGAACAAAACTAAATCAGCATCTCCACCCTCTGTACTAAGGACTAGTAATTCTAGCAAAGAGTGATAAAGGGTAAGGAACTCGCAACGGGGAAATTGATCATCTTTCTGAAAAAATGCCAGCAAGTAAGGAAGGGCATTGTGCAGAACAGATTCAGCTTTTGAGCCTACTTTATCTAACAATTCGTCAAATTCTGCCACTGCTTGTGGTTGGGTAAGTAAGCTAGTTACATCCCACTCGGCAGACCCTTGGCGTGCAGTGTATAGAGCTCGTTCCCAACTTGGCTGTTTGTCCAATTGCAACAACCACTCTAGCCAATTCGATGGAACTGTGTCTTCATCTGTTGCTTCCTGAGTGCCCCGCAGTTGGGTCAGATAATCTTGGTTCCACCGTACTTTCAACAAGGCTTTTTGCTCATCAGCAGTGAGATTGTCAAAGGCTTGCAACGCAGCTTTTTCCACTGCCAAGGTTTGCAATTCGTAGGCGCACTGGAGGAGCAAGCGAACTTTTTCTTTTGACAGTGGAGTATCACAAAGCAATGAAAACGCTTGGTCAAAATCTCCGTCTTTAGAGAGATGTTCAGCTTGTTGCACCCTGTCGCCCTCCCTAGGAGGGGTAGCATCGGGTAGTAGTGCAGCCAACCTTTGCAGGTAGTGGCGGTGAGACTCCTCGACTCCCGGAGTTGCCAGCAGTTCGTCCCTGAGAGCAGGTCGCGGTGGTTCTCCACCCACCGCCAACAGCATGAATAACTTCAACACTTCCGGGAGTTTACTGCCAGCACGGACAGTGAAAAGATTGCTGTAATGAGGGAAAATGACTTCTCGGAAATACGCTACGGCACTGGTGAGGGCATTCTTGTCCTCAAACCGTTGCAGTTCAGTGTGGTAAACTGCTTGAAGTAGAGCCTGAGTGACGGCAAAGGGTCGGCGTACCTGCAAAAGATTGCTCAGTTCGTGGAGAGTCAGCAGTTCGTTCCATTGCTGTAGTTCTGCCAAGAGTTGCACCCGCAAAAACAGGAGATTCAGTGCATCCAGGCGATGTTGGTCTACAAGGTATTGCAGTGAGTTTTCGGCAGAAATGCGATCGCCTGCTTGCAGTGCCATAAAGAAGTCGCGCAGTACCCGACCTGTGGGACGAGGAATTTCTGCGATCATCTTCACACGTCTCTTACTCACCCGACGCATACGTTCTAACGCTTCCCACACCTCGGTTGCCTCTCCACACAATTTGACCGCAGCACCCCCGGTAAATTCGTAAACCGCTAATTCTATAGGGTCCTGCAGGTTTAGCTGCGCTCTTTGTCCTCGAAATGTGGAATATGTGGGACCAACAAACGCCATTAATTCTTCACTCAAACGGCGTAATTGGCGTTCCGAAAAGGCAATGCCATACCAATCTACAACCTCTTCGCACCAACGGGGAAGAATTGTTGGCTGAGGTTCGCCTTGGGTCAGCAACTCCACCCAAGGAAGGATTTTTGCTTGTTTGCCTTCGCCACGTTCAACCTTTCCCAAGTCAAATTTATTGCCTGTGCCAAAGAACGCCTCTAGGAAGTGGTGGACATCAGCATTGGTAGAATTAGTCATAGCTCCACCCATCCCCAACGGTTAGTGAAAATCACCTGTTGTTCAGCAATGACTTCTGGTGATGTCTCGTAGGTTACGGCTTCCTCGTTGACCATAATACCATTAAAGGTAAAATTCATTGAACCAGCAAGATAATACCCGTCTCCCAGGATACCTTTTGTATGTAGTTCTTCGCTAATGTGAATATGGCATCTACCGTCAGTTCTTGTTTTTATGGTGTCAAGAAAACTATGGTTGTGAGAGTCGGGACGGGTAGCGATATGTACAGTTGTTCCATGTTCAGCTAGGGTAGTAAGGACTTGGGAGAGGCGAATACGGGAGCGACTCCAAGAGGGTTCTAAGCAGAGGAAAGTGTTGGCGGTGTTATCGATAACTGGGATGTCGGATATCCAGGGAGAGACAAGCCATACACATTGACTGGGAGTAATGAGTTCGGCGATAAAAATTGATGAGAGTAAATCAGGGATTTCGCGGGAAAGGCGAGAGTGGATGTATCGGGGAGGCATTTTATCTCATTTTTGACGAGGATCGGACTGAGGTGGATGCCAACCCGCTTCTACCCAAAAACGACGAGCCGTTTGAATGGAAGGCTCATCACGACGTTCATCATTGAAGTCCAGGCGAACGCAAGTGGCTCTACCTATAGGGGTTGTGCCTAAAATTTTTGTCCCGTCCTTTGTCCAGATAAAATGGTCAGACCACTGTTGCTGACGGGAATTAAATAGAGGGACTTGTTCTTGGGTTTTGGGGTCAATACCCACGATGAAATTATAATGACGCTCATTACACCTATGGCAAGCTAGGGCCAAATTATCCAGTTCATCAACGCCACCCAGAGACTGTGGCATGATATGGTCAATAGTAAAACGATCCGGACTCAAGTATTCTGGAGAATGGCAGTATTCGCAGAGGTATCTGGCTCGTTGTCTGACAAGTCTTCGAGTTTGCTCGGACACCATTTACTTTTTGCTGCTAGTTGAGCATTAATCAAGGTAAATATTCGCTCTAATTCGGAGATGCCTACATATTCAGCTTCTTCTTCAGAAGTGAGTGCATCAGCTTTTTTCTTCTCCAACAGTTCCTCAAAGCGAGACTGTAGTTCTGTGGTAAATTTAAAAAGATAAAGATCACCGAATTCACTCATCCTGATACCAGAAGATATTAAGGATGAGGGTTGAACCATCAATTGAGTAGTCATTGTGTCTTTACAGTGCCTTCGGTTCTATTATGCCTCAATTAATTGGTAATTGAATTGTTCCGAATTAATGGAGGTAAATCAGGATATTACCTAGCAAACATTCGGGATAAAAAATACTATTTTATCAGGAACAAGATTTATCTAAATTTAAGTGAAATTCCTTACTGCACCATCTCCCGCACCCGCAACCTTACAGTAAAGCCCTGCGGATGCCGTTGCACACCTTCTACCAACGGGTAAACCTGCAAAAACCCAAGTTCAATCGGTTCTACTGCCAAACTCAAAATCGCTAACTTCAAATCTTCCCTCGCATTCGGACATGCTATCAGCGAAACCGATGCACCACTTCTAAATGCCTCCTCTACCTGTTCCCACCAGTTAGCGTGATTTAGCCAAACTGTACGATCGCCCACCTGCAACACATCCAGCAACAGTTCTCTATCTGCATCCGGAAGCATGGCAAAGGGATTGTAAGAAGATAAAGCACGCGATCGCACTATATTCCCCCTCGCCCATAACAGCCCATAAATCACTTGAAACCGCCAATAGGGGTTAGGTTGCACTCCTCCAAGATGCAACAATGCCCGATCCAACTGGTCATCATGACTCACGACATAGGCAAAAACCCGTACATCAATCTCACTACCTAACCGTTCTTCTTCTTCATGCCACAAACAAATCAAATCCAGCAGGATCTGATCAGTTTCCGGGTTACTTCCAGGACGCAAAACCCGTGCGTTAATGGCAGTCATGACGGGATGCGTTACCAAGATACCTTGAGAGGACAGGACTTTGCGGAGGTAATCGCTTGCTTGTTTCAATTCACCATATCCCTGTGCCAACCGCACATCCCCCATCGCATCGGCAACCTCAACACTTGTTTTGGTTAACTCCAGTAACCGGGTAAGTTCCAAGTCTACAATCTCAAAATCTGAAGCCTCTAACGCACTCCCCGCCAACCGGAAAAAATTTGCAGGGTCGGCTGCATAGCGGCGCAAAATTTCTTCAATCACCCCTCCACCACCAATGGTGGACTCAGTAATCCAAATTTCTTCCACCCCCTCTGGAACAGTAGGTGCATCCGATGGACGGGGACCTGGGTCGATATCCAAAATCAGGTCGCCCAAGTCAAAGTGAGGGCACAACTGTGTACAAGCGTCCAGCAGTGATCCTCCCAAGGTTGCTTTAAAACGTAATGCTGCCCAGGAGTGCCACTCCTCGTCTGGTTCTGACCAGAGAACCGACGCAAGATCGTTTAATATAGTTTGGATTGTGTTTGTACTGCAAAGTGCCAGCAATCTGTCATGTACTCTTTGCCGTCCCTGCATCTGGTCTGGTGATGATTCCCCTTCTTCCAGTAAAGTTTCCTCCACGTTCAAAGTCTGGAAAATATTGTCTAGAACCCTTGCCATTTCTTGACCTATATCTTCACCCATAAGAGCAAGTAAAGCGTCAGATAAGGAGATTTGGTCTGCCAAGGCGCGGGCAGTAAGCATTGATATGTATATTTGGTAAAGCCACTCCCGTTGAAAGACATTTGTCAATTCACACAAGAGGGTATTTGTTAATACCCGATGTCGAAAATATGCTGTGCGAAATGACCGAATCTTATTTTGATTGGGGTCACTAGGGCTGATATTGAAATTGGACGGAATACAAAAGCGAAATACCAGACCATCAACAGATTGGGTAAATCCAACAGCAGCGGGACTACCATCCTCTCGCTGAGTGAAGCGAATGGTGGTATCAAGTTCCTGACCGCTTTGGAAGCGGATGTTGGCATGGGATGCTATGGCAAATCTCCGAACTTCTACTGGTGATTGTTGACTATGGGTAAAGCAACAAACTTCTGTAAGAATTTTGCACCACGGCGAACCTTGAGGTAGGTCGAGTCTTCTGCCATCCGGTGGTATAATTTGACTACGCCATTCCAATTGAGCATTAGAGGTGATTGAAATATCTGCTGGAACTTGGGTGGGATTAATCGCCCAAGGACGATAAGTGCGAATCTCCACAATTTGTCCGTCTTGCCAAAGCTGAAAATTTCCCACCTCTTCAAATTCGGCGCAGTAGTCTTCTACTGGTAACTGCTGTTCTGCTGGTTGAAATTCTGGTGGGGCAATCCAGTGAGTCGCATAAATATGTTGCACCCCAAAGCGGCGCGTAGCTCTCCCTGGAGCAAAGGTTTTCAGGGCTTGGACGATAGGCATGGAGTGGACATCTGCCTCGCTACCTCGCGTCTGCGCTGGCGTAGTAATTGTTACCTCCGGTAGCAGCAGGTCACTAAATAAGTTTGGGGGAACAAAATCCGGTAATGGGTCATGGGTTTGGTAGTCCCGATCTGATTCATCTTGATGAATGGGAAGGCGTTTCCAACCAGACTCTAGACGGCGCAGCAAAGTGGGAAGCATCGCCATCATTAATGATCTCGGCGGTTCCCAAAAAACGGCCTCGACCTCATTCTTGGTAAGGTGTAGTGCTGATTGTATGTATATCTCTAAGTTGCGTTCCCCAGCTTCCGTTTCGAGAATGTTTTTAATCAGTTCTATTTCTAGTTTCTGGCGGCTATTAGCGTATGAAGACTGACCTGCAAAGTCATTCCACACACTTCCTTTGTTAGCGGTCGCTAATTGCTGTGCCACCCAGTCCATAAAGGTGAAAACAGCTTGAATGCGGATGACATAGCGGTTGGCTATAGGTAGAGAACGCTTTTCTAAGACGGGGCTAAAGAGTAGATCGTAGCCTTGATAGGCAATGCGATCGCGTCCATAATCAGAAAGCACTACCACCGTCCAAGGTCGCATGGTTCTGCGTCGTCCCGCCCGTCCTTTACGTTGAAGGAACGACGCCATATCTCGTGGTGCCTTGTGCTGGATGACACCTCCAACTTCTGGATCGTTAAATCCTACTTCCAAGGATGCAGTAGCAACAATCACGTCTGTATCTGGGGTAACTCCGCTATCTTGGGAACTGGTACGCCCAATCCTCAAAGGCAGTTCTAGCCCATGACCAATTTCTTGGCACAAAAGCCAGGATTGCCCTGCAATTAGACGTTCTCTACTATCAGCAGCACTATGTATCCGCAAAGCTGCTAATGGTTGTCGTCCTCGCAAGGGACGACCCCAACTATCACGACCTTCGGCATCCAAAAGATTGTGGAATAAGCGATTGGTAACATCTAAGTCATCCGTGAAGGCGAAAACACGGGAACCATAGAAACCTTTACTGGGGGGTTCATCTGATGGATCAAGTATGCGCCGTAGCAGCATAGCCGTTTGGATACTTGTAGACAACAGACTTGTTCCCGATACTGGGTCGCCTCTAAGAACCAGTTGATATTCCATCCCCTCAGCAATTTGGTCTTCACTAGGAGAAATTTCCTCCACTGAACCAGGGTTTAAACCTGTAAGTTGGCTGAAAAACTCTGCTGCACTTTCTAGTGTTGCTGAAAGTCCAGTAAATTGAACTTTTTTCTGAATAATTTTCTGCCAACGCCGCAGCAGGTAAGCAACTTGTGCCCCGTGTATGCCTGTATAAGTATGCACCTCATCTAACAACACTAATTGAGGCGTTTTCACTGCTGCTATGCCGAATACATGACCATACCGAGAATCCCCCATAGACCGATTTAGCATTTCTGTGGTTGTGAAAACCAAGTCTGGGGGAGTTTTTGCCATGCGATCGCGTGTGAGAATGACCTCATCTTCCTGAATGACAGTCGCACAGGACTGGTTGATACAACAAAGTCTCTCTCTAGCAGCTTCCACATCTACGCGTCGCCATGACAGCTTACCGTCACACCTAGGACACCTTAGGTAAGGACAAGTAAACCCACCACTTTCAGATTCCCATTTCTCCTGTACCTTTTCCAAGGTTATGCTTCTAGGAGTTAGACCAAAAAACGCACCAATGATAATTTTCCGGTTACCTTCTGCCTTAAGGACAACATCGAGACGGCGTGCTTCCTGGTAGGTTTCAGAAAATTGGTCTTTAAGAAGTTCATTGCGGGGATAAATGGCAAGTCCCTTGTTCCAATATTCATTCTTTTTTACCAAACTCGCCATGTGCGCTAGTGCTGGCAAGTAAAATGCCAAAGTTTTCCCCGTTCCTGTTCCAGCACAAACAATCATCCCGCGACTTTTACTACTGTTTAGATCCCGTAGCATCCGACTTGTGGCGCGTAGCTGGAAATCTGCAAGTTTAACTTCACCACGGGAGGGTGAATTCAGTAGAGTTGCAACAGCTTTTTGTCGCATGGGAGTTAGCAGTTTGTCTGTCTCTAGCTGTTCAATTACTTTTTCTGGAGTGATTTCCCTTTTCGGATAAATTCTCGGACGGATTTGCAAGCGGTAATCAGCAACCAGTGTAGGGGCAGTTTGCCAATTACTGTTAGGAAAGAGTTGACGAAGCCGCGCAAATAGTCTCACTGCCTCTGCCATTCTGGTGCGGAAAAGGCGACGACCTCTTACATTAAGTTCAAATAACAACCGCCGTTCAAGCATTTCATTTATCAAATCCCAAATATCGACATCAAGCTCATTATTAATGAGAAAATCTGCCGCAATTTCAGCAATTTCTTCTTCTATAAATCCTCCATCTACAATTCCCCAGGTTAAGAGTTTTGCCTCTTTTTCTTCTAAAAAACTTACGAATGTTTGAAGAATGGTATCTATTGATAACTTGCTCATGTCAACTCATACTGAAAATTTTAAATATAAAAAAACTAGTGAAAGCTTTTTTGGAGTTTTCTAAAAAAAGATAAATAAATGTATTATTAAGTCAATCGAATTCGTAACGAATTGGCGAGTTTGTACTGAATTAGCCATTCTTTCACCTCCGGAGTTAGGAGGTCAATAGTTGCTCCTTCATGAACAGCAGCTTTGAGAAATTTTTGTACATCTTCAGGTATTTTGTCAGAACTCAGATTCTCTAAAGCTTGCCTCAATTGCTCAATTAATTTATCAACTCTGTCAAAATCTTCGCTGTTTTTGGGAAATTCAACTTCCTGTATTTGTCTATCTAAAAGGCGAATTTTTTGAATAATTTGTCTAAGTGACTCCAAAGCAGCAAATATTTCCAGCATTTCTTTGTTCGTGCTAGGTAGATGTTGAGCAAGGTAATTTTTCCAGGCTTGACAGAGATTCTGTCTAAGTATATTTCTTAAATTTTCTACACCAGAAGTAAAAGTCTTGCCATTAAAATTATTATTATCAAGAATCCATTTAGGATCTTTCTGAAAATTTTCTTCAGTATACGTGATAAAATTTAATAATTTATCTACTTTTTGATTTAACTCAAAATTGATAATACCTCTTTGCCTAAAAGCTTTCAACGCAATGATAAGTGGCTGAATTTCTCGAATAGCATTCGTAATTTTTTCTTGTCTCGATGTGAAGCCATCGAGTTGCTGAGCATAGTTTTTTAAGTCGTTTTTTCTTTGAGATAAGTTAATAAGTCGTTGGCATTTTTCTCTTAAAGATTTGGGTGTAGAATCAGAAAGTTGATTAACAAATTTTTCTGTTTCTATGGGCAAATTTAAATTATGGCTTTTATCCAAGTCGTCTGGCATTTCATATTGTAAAGTTAACTGTCCATTTGATTCTAGCCAACTATTTAAATACAGATGTACTTGAGCTAGATAAACAGTATCCATCTTGGCATAGTTTAGCTGTTTTTGGCTCAGAGGTCGTCTTCCCCAATCACTTCTTCCTTCGTCTGCATCCACTTGAGTAAAATTGCAGAGTTCTCTGGCTAAAGTTTTAAGTTTTAAATCTGATGTTCCTAGGCACTTGCGTGATATATTTCTTGCTATTTTGAGGGTACAAGTAACATTGTTTGCTTCGATACCACCTAGATACTTCAGGTCAAAGTTGGAGTTGTGAAAGACTTTTTCAATTTTGGCATTTGCCATAATTTGAGTGATAAAATATGTGACTACGTCTGGTTGGTTAAATACATCTAATATATAAACGCTATCACCAGTTAAATCATGAGATTTTGCTAAAACCTGAATCAGAGATAATTTTGGAAAGCGTGTATCATAGTCAGCCACTTCTGTATCTAACCAGAGAATGTGACACGAAGCTAGTTCGGTTATAAATGCTTGAATTTCATGTGCTTGAGTTAGGTAGAACATTGATATTAACTTATCTTAACAACCTAGTTATTATTTAATTTACTCTCGAATCTCACTTAACAAGCTACGTAATTCGACCAACCCATCATGAATTATTTGGTGACTTAATTCAACTGCTGCACCGCCATGTGTTTCTAGTTCTTTTATCTCTTTTTGTACTTCCTTGAGAGAATCATCAAGAAAATTGCTTGTGGTCTTGAGAAACTCTGAAGCATCTGTCATAGCTTTTTGATAATCTTCGCTCAAATACTGAAGCAGCTTGCCTGTTTGACTATGTAGATTTTCTCTCTCTATTTTTACGCGCTTCATTGTATCTACATAACTAGAGAATTTAGTACGGTTGAACTGTTCTAAGAGTAGATTGAGGTCATCGAAGCTCTTTCTCCCGCGAAATACGGCGGCTCCTCTTGCTGCTTCCATGGATTGTTTTACAATATTAATGACATCCTTTTTCTTCATATCTTCCCCTAACTCATCTACAAGAGAATGGTACACATCAAGTTGGCGATCGCACTCTTCCTGAATCGCTTTTTCTAATAGTTCATCTACCTGTTGACGTACCTTATGCAATTCTGGAAATTTATCGCGCACATCCGCAGGAATTTGATATTGAGGTTGCCAAGATTTACGAACCTGTTCTAAAGGCTCTATAATTTGAACTGCGTCAATAATCTGGAAAGTAGAATTGCTACCTTTGGTGCAAGCAATTCTACTTTTGACAATTTCTAATAGCACTTCTCGATTTTTCTTGTTAGACAACGAATCAAATAGCTTTTTCCAACTTGATGCACGATTTACGTCTTCGTTTTTATCTAGGTCAAGAAACAAAGCATTGATCAGATTTTCGAGTGTATTGGTAGAATGTCCCGCCATTGTCGCCGCGATCGCCAGTAACTCCACTGTTGCTGGTACAGGGTTCCAAGGTTCTCCAGACTCGCGAGGATAAAGACGAATTTGCTCTAAGACATACTGACTCCAGCGTTCCAGATACTTTGCGTAGGTGCGAAAATAGCGATCGCCATTGGGAAACTTCCAATGTTTATAGTGGCTATATAGCAGGATACCTTGGAAAGTGATCGCTGTTTCTCTAAACTCCTTCTCGTCATTTGGGTTTAGGGGGAGAGATAACTTCACCCCTGCTATCGTTTCTCTTGTAACTTTAGGACTGTAAAAAATCACATTTTTTTGCTTAAAAATTTTATTACTCTTGTCAGCCCGATCATCCTCCTGTGATTTAGGCAATCTAACAAAAGTTCCTTGGAGTAACAATTCCGTATCCCATTCAATTCTTTCAATAATCGCCGGATAAAGAAATTCACGAATTAGTTTTCCTAAATCTTGAGGCAAAATATCTTGATTATTCCAACTATCCAGAAGCTTAATGTGTTCTGCAAGCTGATCAGAAATTTTATTTTCTTGATTATTAACTACATCTTTAGGTTGTATTATGTAGTTAGTTTCACCGTCTTGATCGCTTGCTGTTACGTGATTAATATTTTGCTGTCGTTCTATCGGCAGTATTTTTGTTGGCTTAGTCTTGGCATCAAGGAGCGGTAAATTAAAAGCTGTATGGACTTCGGGCGACAAATTACAAAGTTCATTGCTATCATCCCATAGGTCTAAGAATATCTTACGGCGTTCAGCATTCAGAGAGTCTTTACGGCTAATATCATCTTTATAAAGAGTACTAAGTCTCATTTTTCCAAAATGCTGCCCCAGAGTCATTGAAGGGAAACACCCGTTTCTAATATCATCAGCGGAATTTTCTAAGGTGTATTTCAGCACATCTCGAATCAGGATTCTTGGATTGAACTCGCCTGGATTGACTCGTCTAAACATCTGCTCTAATGCTTTTGGTGTGAACGGATAAAGACCCATTTCATTCACATTTCCAAATCCCCGATGACAAGCTTGGCGGTGTTCACATTCGGTACAAGCACTGGTTAGCTCATCCCTATTGCTAGAATTTGCCCAGGCTTCAATTACTTTTTCTTCTAAACGAGTAGCATTGAGATATCTCGCAACAAATGCTTGAATGTCAGCCTGAGTAATTAAAGGTTGTTTACCAACTGGATCAATATTAAGGTTGATATTAAGATTGACGCTGAAGGTCACGCGCTGTTGAACTGTATCAATCAAATTTTTAAAATAACCTGTAGTGCAAGCCAATGCAGTGCGGATGGCAGAGAGCGGTTTGCTTCCTGGTTGCTGAGGTCGTGCGAGAACTGCTTCTAATACTTCTCTATCGATACCTTGTAACTTAGCAAAATCTTCTATCAGCAAAACCAATTCAACACCTTGTTCTGCTAAAGTTTCGCGCACTTCCCGCATTAATCTTTGTAAATCTTCCCGACCCAAATTCAACACTTGGGTGATAGCTTGATCTAGATGCTGGTTCAACCAATCGACAGTAGCTTTTTGGATATCATCATCACCGATTAGAAAACTGTAAAAATCTTGAGCTTTTTTGCCTGCTTTTTGCAAATTCAAAACATCAAGAGGCAAGTCATTTAGCGAAAATTCACGTCGTTCTTCAATGGCTTCTACTTTATCTTGATATCCTAAAATATGAATAACTAATCGATGAATAATACCCCCATCTTTAAGCCAATATTCTCGAAAAAATGGGTCATACAATAGAGAGTCAAGGTGTTCAATGAGGTAGTTTTGCTCATCAGTAAGTCGAGAGTGTTCGCGCTTCCCATTATCACCAACTGCTGCTGCTATTTGGTTGAGGAGTTGTACACGAGATTGAGTTTCAGTTAAAGTATTAGTTGCTCGACTTACACGTTGGCGGTATTCATCAAACCTTTCACCCTCTATCTCTTCAAGAATCAGATTGATAATGTCTTTTAAGTTGGTTCCAATTTTCGGAATGAGTAATACCTGACGCTGAGGCGTAGATTTGATATTAGCTGCCAACCAACGAATTAGGTGAGACTTTCCTGTTCCAGAACCACCTAAAACAGGCACAAAAGCAAAATCTTTTTCAGCTAAAAAATCTTTGAGAAACTTTTCTTCATCATATTCTACCCGCGATGATGCTTTAATTAAGTCCTCACGATACATAGCTATTGGATGATGCGTTGCCAAAAACAGATAATTTGGGGGTTGGGTGGCTTCTACATTCATCACTCGGCGAATCATCTCGGTATTCCAGCAAACAAAGTTTTGAAAAGTCATGATTTTTCTCCTTGCCAGATAATATGAGAAATGCGCCCATCATCATCAACTTGATTATTCACCTTAGGTAAAATCGTCAAGTTTGCATCTGATTTTCTATCTAGTTTGATATATCCCTCATCTTGAAGTCTAAATAAGGCAAAAGCTGTACTGGTAGAAAGATAATTAGGTTGACGATGACCAATTTCTGCTTCAACTTCTTCCCTAAATTTGCCTGTTTCAAACAGAGGGCATTTTTTTGCTAGACGAGTAACAAAATCTTTCAGCAAAATTTCTGGCTGTTCATGAAATAAATTTTTGAGATTACGTCTAAGGTAAGCAGTAGGGTCAGGAACGGTTACTGTTTTTCCTCTCAAAGCATGACCCCAAGCGAAACCCAGGTAACGCATCCAATCATCCATTTGAACGAAGAGGCGATCGCTTGTCATTTTCAAAAAATCACCAACTTTCTGCTCACTAACACGCAATTCTACCTCTTTTTCTGTTCCAGGTGCATCATAAATATCTTGTGCTAAATACCAAGCGCAAACCCGACCAAAATCTTCTTCATCCTCGTTATTAGACGCAAAAAATAGGTGAGTAAGAGTACTTGGCAATAATTGATCGCCAAATTGAGGATTTCGAGCATCTTCTGATAAATTTGGGTTAATGGCAATTTCCTCATCCTCTTTCACTAGAAGACCACACTTAATACTTTCTCTTAAAGCAGCATTAAACATAGGGCGTGGAGTGCTTTTATTCTCAACTAATTTATCAGGAGAAAGTATGCGTTCTAGAACTTCTTTCTTTTCCCTTTGTCCCTGAGTGTGAAGTAAATATCTAAATATTCCTCGCATCCTGCTGGGGTTTGCTAAGGTAGTTTTCAAAACACTCATATACTAACCTCCATGCAGAAAGTGTCAAATTTAAATTGCCGTCCTGAAAAAATATTCATTAGTAATCGGTCTTGTCTGTTTGGATCTGCTGTGTGTATAGGGAGGAGGATAATACGCTGCATATAAGATATATTGTTATTCGATAAATATCGATCAGGTAGGGGTTTTCCTGGAGGATGAAAAATTAGAGTGGGGATGCGTGGCATCAAAATCGGCTCGTAACTTTCAAATAAAAAAAATAAAGTATTGTGTATTCTATTAACTTCTTTAAGAAATTGTTGATATTCTACAGGAATGACAATATTCCTCATCCCCTGCTCTATTAACCATTTAAATAACTTGCTACCTCTTCGCATCTTATTTAATTGTTCAAGAGACTCATAAAAAATAAGCATTAAATTATTTCCGGCAAATAGGCGTTGAAGTTCTGTATCTAAAGATAACTTTGTTTCCTGCCACATTGATCTTGAAGCAGGCATAATTCCTGAAAAAGGTGTTACTCCATCTTTTCGACAAACAGGGCATCCACCACAAGCACGAGACACTATCACCGGACGAGTATTTGCTGATGTTTGGCTTTTAGTAATTGTGTAAGCCTCAGCAAATATTTCTGAAATACAACGCTTTGCTCGCAAAGACTCTCTCATTAGTTGCAGGTTTTTATAACTCCATTTTTGGCGTTCTTGGCGAATTGGTTCCACTTTCGATTCCCAAATTTCTTGTTTGAGATGGCATTCATTAAGGATGCGAATCATCCGCGAATTGCTATGATATTGTAATGCTTTATCATAAGCTACTTTTGATTCAAAGTTCTTCCACTTTGGAGGTTCTTCCGAGTCCATCTCGATTAAACCTGCCCGACTCATCAATGTTAGAGTGTGGATATTCCAAGCAGTATTTTGCGTACTATTCATATCTATATCTCTATCTCGTAAAGAAGGAGGTATATTTATCGGCACACGAAACCCTTTATCAGGTACTACTGTTTTTCGCCCAAACATACTTTGCCATCGCTCAATACCTCGCTCGATAGTGATTGTTGATTTGTCATTAAGTCCTTTGGCAACTTCTAGATCTTCGCGTGTATGTAATGTCAGTGACATCGATGCTTTACCATCTCTACCGCCTCGCCCCACTTCTTGGTAAAAACGATCAATATTTTCAGGAATACAAACATGAATAACTGCCCGGACATCGGACTGATCTACACCTAATCCAAAAGCAGAAGTGGCAACAACTATGTCAATTTTTCTTTCTCGCCAATTTTGAATCAGCTGTAACCTCTCTTCAGGAGTAGATTCACCAGTCATCACGGCATATCTTTTGAATCCAGCGAGAGATAATTCCCTCACCCAATCTTTCACATCAGTAACTTTTGTGCCGTAAATAATCAGTGGACGCGGTAGGTGACAAACTGCCTCGATGAGTCGTTGCTTCCTGATTTCTTCAGTTTGACAATAAGCAAACCAGTACGCAGGTTCTGGACGCAACTGTACTGCGGATATAACTTGAAATTCTCCTGGGGTTCCAAATAATGTTTCTAGAGTATCTAAACAGGATGCTGTTAAAGTTGCAGTTAGTAATAATGTTGTGAAGGGAGTGAAACGTAATAAATCTCTTCGCAAACCGGGAATTTCTTGAAATGCAGGACGAAAATCATCACCCCACTGTTCAACCATATGAGCTTCATCAATGACGAAATAGCGCAAAAAACCCAAATTTGCGGCTTCATAAAGAGATGATGCGAGGGACTCTATTAGACTTTCTGGGGAAGTGAAAATGATCCGTTGTGTTCCAGCACGAATGCGCCGACGGATTTCTTCTCTTTTCTCTTGTCCTTGTAAAGATTTATCACTGTAATATGCCGTATCATGTTCGATCAATGGTCTCAATGCCCGTTCTTGATCAATTGCTAGTGCTGTAGTCGGCACAACTACAATACTGACACCAGCAGTTTGAGATTCTAAAAGTGCAGGAAGTTGAGCACAAAGGCTTTTCCCTGAACCAGTGGGTAAATTAACTAGTACAGTTGACCTAAGAGGAGCAGTTAGAATTGCACGAATTGCTTCTCGTTGTCCAATACTGTGGTATGTGTCTAATTGCACAAGCTTTAAAAACGGATCGCCTGTTACTGGTTGATAACTACGGCGGATTTCTTCTTTATATAGAGGAACATCTGGGGGATACTCAGTGCTAAAATCTAGCCATTCTGGTTGCCAAGCATTAGCACTAATCACATAATAGTTTAAATCCTCTCTCAGTACAGTTATGCCAACTTGCTTCCAGATATCTCGGTCAGGAAAAGGATTTCTCCGCGGTAGTTTGAGCAGAGTTTGAGATATTACGCCTTGTAGTTCATCTTCCCGTCGTAACACATGGCGCACAAGGGAGGCAATATCCGCTGACTTTGGTGAGTCACGCAGCGCCTCAAGTAACCGCCGTTGGCAAGGTTCCACAAAATGACTCGTATCTGTAGGGATATTACCTGTTTCTAGAATCTCTCTGAGTTCTGGGAATGAGTCACTCATAAATCATCACCTTCTGGTTCGGATTGAATTGGCGATCGCCCAGATACAATCATGAAACCGACAGAATCAAGTCTAATCTGTGGCTCTCGAATCCCCGCTAAAATGGCTGCATTTAAAGCACTTTCTATCTCCAACTCAACAGAGAGGGCATGATCCCAACTGTGTCGGTTCAGGCGCAAGCGTAATTGTTCCACTCCATTGCCTAATTTCTTCTCAGCAACCTTAGCATATCGTTCGCATAATTCCATAAAATCAGGACGTCTGGAGAGTAATTCCCAAGAGGTGTCACGCGCTTGATAGCATAAATTCTGCCATTTACTAGCGTCTACAAAATTGTCAAGAATTCTTAAGCGATTCTTTGCCAGATTGTAATCTCGCCCTCGATTGTTATTTTTATTTTTATAAGGACGTTGCAGTATATTTAAAAGTCCTTCATCTTCAACAATGCATATAGGTTCGTAGCGACCATCAACAAATATAGTTTCGATAATTGGGGTAAATAAAGCATCCACACGTCGCTGCAATATCTTGTATTTAGAACTATCTAGCTTGTAATCTATTAAAACTTGTTTAGCAATTTTTAAATTTGCCTCGACTACATAATTGCATCGGAACCCGAACCACTCCATCCCTTCCCCAGCATCCCAAGATGCATCTGTGCGCCACATAGCAAAGGCTTGACCTCGATCATCCCAGTCTATATAGCTTAAAAGAGCTTCTACCAATCCTTCCCCTATACGGAAGAGTTTAAGCCCGGAATTTTGGTTTGCCACCCTACGGTTATAAGTACCAAATTGATCAATATAACTATTAGCAAAGCGAGTTTTCAAATCATCCACAGGAACCAATGTCCGCATCGTAGGTTGATAACAACGCACTTCCAATGAATTGGGGTTATTGATTGGCTTAAATTCCAGTGCGTCACAAATCCAGCCTTCAATTGCTTGTTTAATTTCTAGATGTTTTGCATCATAGTCATCTAATTCTTGAAAATACTGTGTTGCTACTTCATCACTTGCATCAATTTCATCTAGAACATTCTGTTCGCTAATTTTGACTATTTCGGCTCGAATTTGTGACTGAATGGGCTCAATCATCTCCAACAGTCCAGCCGCACTCGACTGAAACAAAGCTGCTTCCAATTCTGCAAGTTTCTCATCCACATAAAACTGTAAACTGGCAATTGATTGCTGGAAGATCCCAAATCCATCTTTCAATATCTGATACCAAGCTTTGTGGGGGCTATCCTCTAAATATGGGCCAAGTAATACACAGGATTGGACGCCAATTTTGCTGCCAATGCGGTCAAGTCTGCCGATTCTTTGCTCTAATTGATTAGGTGACCAAGGAAGGTCAAAGTGGATTAACCAGTTAGCAAACTGGAGGTTACGTCCTTCTTCCCCAGAGCGATCGCATACCAAAATAAAGCAGTTTGGGTTATCCTTAAACCTACTTATGTTCTCCTCAATCTTTGCTCTCGATTCCCCAAATTGATGGCTAGCTACTGTCTGTGTCCCGAAAGTACTAGACAAAGACTGCACAATTTCTGCACAAGTTTGTACAAAACTGGTAAAAACCACAAATTTTGGCAGAATATCGCCGGGAATTGGTCTGCGAATTCTCTGCTGTATCCTTATTAGTAATTCATTTTTATTTCTACGAACTGCGGTCGGAATTTTGAAGTGCGCAGCCAGCTGATTCAGCAGCACTGTCCTCAAATTTTCCGTGCGTTCTCCGTCCTCTACAGATTGGCGAATAATTTTCAGTAAAGATTGCAGAATCGCTTCTTCCTCTGAGAATTTAGGAGTTGCAGTTAAGGTGTGAACATTATTTTCACCAAACTCTCGGATCAGTCCAGAATGGGGGTTACTGCTTAAACGTGCAGCAATTACCTGTTCTAAAATGCCTAGCCAAGTCCCAGCCGCTAGGAATAACAGTAGAAAAATTCGTCTATACTGCTCCTCATTAGGGGCGACAGTACGCCATTCATCGATGAGTTCGTGGATATCAAGCGATCGCTCATCTAAGTCATACTCTACCTTGGGTGTAATATTGCGGTCAAAAATGACATCTTCAACTGAAGCACGACGATTGCGAAGCATTCGGCGGTGAAGCCGATAGGTGTCGCTGATGTGTGTGCGAATTGCCCTAACAATTTTATCTCTGTCTGAGGGCAATCTTTCTTGTGTTTGCAGGCAATTTTCCAAATCATCCGCCAGATTCAGTAAATACCTATCCTCAGCAAATAGGTTTCGCAGTTGCTTCAAGTTGGTTTTGAGGACAAAAGGATTTGCACCTTCTCGCCATGAGAGGAGAATTCTACCAATTGAGGAGCGATTTTGAACTCTGGTGTGAAAACCTGCTAAATCATTCAGTTGATAGGTTGTTGGATCAAGCAGGTGCAACATTGTTAAGAAATCCTGCTCGTGGTTAACAACAGGGGTTGCGGATAATAAGAGCAGGCGATCGCTTCTATGAGCGAGATGTTTGCAATTCTCAAAACGCCGACGCACTGCTATATCTTTAGAGGTTGCCATTGCCGCAATGTGGTGGGCTTCATCTAAAATTAAGCAGCCGATGTCATTCGCTGTCGGGTGAATTTTATGAATATCTTCAACCGCCAGTACTACCACTCGTTTGGGAAAATGGGAGACGTAAAACTTATTTTCTAGCTCAGTCCACCATTGTTGAATCAAATATTGGGGAACTATTACCACCGCATTTTTTTTCGGTTCATCGAGGAGAAATTGGCGAAGAATCGCACCCGCTTCGATGGTTTTTCCTAGTCCCACCTCGTCTGCTAGCAAGTAGCGTTGAATTGGGTCTTCCAGTACACGCCGAACCACTTCAACTTGGTGAGGATAAAGGTTAATGTTTGCCGAAATCAGTCCCGTCATCCCACGACTAACGGCGCGTTGTTTAATTAAGCATTTGACAAAAGCCAATCTTCTGTCGTGGAAGTAGGGCGTTTCATGACCCTTCATTGCCAGAGTTTCAATTGGGTCTGCGATCGGTAGATGGCAACGGACGTAAATTTCCTGCTCAATAGCAAGTATAGTTTTTTTATCAGGCAAATCAATTTGATATTTCCCCCTGTCTCCGTCCCAGTGGGAAATTCTGCCAACTATCCATCCATCCTGAATTTCTGAATTGACATAACATCGAGTCTGTTGCTGAAGTCTGACTTGAGATAGCGAATTTAAAGGTAAAGTTTTTTGGATGCGTTGCCCTACTGAGCAGAAATACTCAACGACGACCTTATCATCAGATATATCAGTAACTTTTCCGATCTCCAAATAGTTATCCTGGGACCGCACCAATGAACCAAGCTTAATCATCGTTCCAGTCCTTAGCATACAGAGAAAGCCTTCCAGACTAGGGTTAGCACTCTAGTCTGGCGATTGGGGAAATTTTGTAGATCAAGATATAGACGATAAACTAGTTTCACAGTGAAAGCGGTAGCGATGCCCCTAAAAGTGGATAAGTATATTTATTAACAATATGTACAAATTATAATAATAATTTTTTTCTGGGTCAATAATAAAACTAGCTGTCGGGCTATTTACACCTCGGGCGTAGAAACCTTCTATCGAGTCAAGGGTGATCACTCTCGCGCCTCTGGTGGGTCTGGATTGGGGCTAGCGATCGCACAGGCGATCATCAAAGCACACAAAGGTAATATGACAGTGTAAAATCAGCCTGAGTTAGGTAGTACTTTTACTGTACGACTCCCCCTGGATTAGCGCTCTTTTATGTCTCTGACGAAAAAAAAGCAGAGTTCTCAAAATTGCGTTCTTTTGTTAAAGCCTGATTAAACAGGTGATTTGCAGCGAAAGATTACAGTGTCCGAAAATCCCAATTTTTGGGTAGAGTATGAAAATGACTGAATCATCCCTAACAACATCTTTAGCTTCAACGAGCTTGTGGCGTAATCTTCGTGTATTGATTGTTACTTCTTGCACGGGAGAGAAGCGGTTTAAGCCAACCAGCCAACTGACATTAGAGGACTTCAAAGACTTGGCTCGGCTCCAATTTCGCTCTAATGAATTGGCGGAATTCGCTTGCCTAGCAAGTCAGATGTACACTGGGTTACAGCATCTACGTTTAATGGAAGGAGTAGAGTTACTGCGCCAGTCTTGTGGTAAAAAAGCAGTGGATTTGCTGATTCTGTCTGCTGGATATGGGCTAATTCCTGAAAATCAAATGATCGTGCCTTACGAAGTTACCTTCAACATCATGAAGGGACCTGAGATAGATGAATGGGCTGAGTTTTTAGAAGTTCACCAAGCCTTTGAAAAGGCTATTGTTGGCTATGATTTGGTATTTTTGTTATTGGGGGAAAAGTATCTGCGCTCGCTTCGTCTTCCCGTAGAAACTCAAACTGAGCAGACACTCATATTTTTGGCTTCAAAAACAAGCGCGTCTTACGTTCGACATTTAACTGCAAAGACTTTTGTTGTGACTCTTTCCAACTTAGAGGCAAAGCATTATCGTTATGGTTTAGTCGGACTGAAAGGTTTTCTTCTCAAGCGGTTTGCTGAATCTGTATCTACTGAAGCTGAATTGCTGCACAGAGTCTATGAGAAACCAGAAGTCTTTACTCAATCTCTGGAGCGTATACCGACTAAACTAGAATTACCTGAAGTAACAGTTAATTCAATTCATGAAAAAAAGGTTGGAAATAATTCCAAAGAAGATAAATTTATTCCAATTCCTGACTTGCCCCCATCTCCAAATATACATTTGGGCATGCAGTATTTTATTCCAGAATGGGATGACCGCGTAGACCCTGGATATGATTTTCTCAAGGATGTTTCCACACCTAATCGAAACCTTTATGAGAATGATGTATATGCTCACGAAATTTTTACAATCCCAAACTACGATGGAATTTTAGTCTCTAAAGTGGTTGTCGAAGATAGCAAGACAAAGAAAGCTAAAATCAATGAAATTGGAATTCATAAGTTTATTCACTTTCAAGGTTCAGTAATGGGAGATTGTGGGGCTTTTGGATATTTTAAGGAAGAAGTTCCTCCCTACAATACTGAGGAAATTTTAGATTATTATGATAGCTTAGGTTTTAACTATGGCGTCAGTATTGATCATTTGATAGTTGGACAATTTTCTGAACCAGGCATCAGAGAAACCCGCTATAGTTTAACTATTAAAAATGCCGAAGATTTTATTCAAAAGCATCGAATTGGAGGATATAACTTTACTCCTATTGGTGCAGTTCAAGGTTGGAACCCTGAGTCCTATGCTAAAGCTGTCAAAGCATATATTGATATGGGTTATGAATATATCGCACTTGGTGGATTAGCTAGAACTCCAAGCAAACAAATCATAGAAATACTAAAGGAAATTCACCCGTATTTAACCTCTAGAACTAGATTACACTTATTTGGAATAGCTCGAATTAATGCTATTCCTGCATTTCGGCATTTGGGTGTAACGAGTTTTGATTCTGCAAGTCCTTTACGCGGTGCTTGGTTAGATCCGAAGGCAAATTATTATACTCTGTCTGGTAAAAAACATGCTGCCGTTCGTATTCCCTTTGTAGATAAGTACTCGATACGAATTAAACATTTACTCAACAACGGTTTCAGTCGTGATGATCTGCTATTACTTGAACAAAAGGCAATCCAATCGTTACGAAAGTTTGACATCGGTAATTTATCAATAGATGAAACACTTCAGCTATTATTAGCCTACGACGAATTGTTAGAGTTACCTCGTGACGGAAAGGTAGACCCTAAGGCAAAAGAACGACGTCAAAAATTACACAAAGTTATGTATAGAGAGCTATTACAAGATAAACCTTGGAAATATTGTGATTGTAAAATATGTCAGATAATAGGAGTTGAAGCAGTTATTTTTCGAGGTAATGACCGCAACCGAAGACGTGGATTTCATAATACTTATGTTTTCTATAAGCAGTTTCAAGAATTTTTGCAGTCGGAGAAACAACATGAGCATTGAAAATGCAAAATATTTAAATACATCAAATAAATTAAATCGAGAATTCTTACCAGTGTTTTCTGTCGATTGGTCAGGACAACTAAAAAGATTAGAAAATCTGGAAGGTCATTACGGAATTCTCGCATCTATCTTTTGTTATAAAAAGTTGCTGACAACTATTCGTGATACAGGAAAGCTTTTTTTTCTTGACAGTGGTGTTTTTAATAACCAACGGCAATCCTGGTACCATCAAATTCATTGTGAATTCAGAGACGACTCTTGGGTTCGGGAGTTTCGTTTAGCTGACGAAAAACAGTTACGTGAAAAAATAAGAAACTATTTTAAACAATGTGACAACTTTAGTCCTGATTTTGTTTTCGCACCAGATATATTTGGAGAACCTCTATTGTCTTTGTATCTCGCCAGAATTGCCTGGAAGGAATATTGGCTTCGGCAACGAACATACATTTTGATAGGAGTTATTCAAGTAGGTCATGGACTTTACAATTGGCATCAACAACCTGTTCCCCAGGTAGATAATTTCCTCCCGCACTACGAGTCACCGAAAAGCTTTTTGGCTGCCCTCATCAGTGCTTACCGGGATATCGGCTATCAGTACATTGCTCTTGGAGGACTGCTGAAAGCCGACAAAACTATGCCGACTGGTTTGAAGTTTGGTTTGTCTGCTCAAGAACTGAATGAACTCCTCAGTTGGAGCCGACCTGATTTTGTTTTAGGAGGGTTGGCGTTGAGTCGCCTCGAAGTCCTGAAAAGGCATAATGTGTGGGCGGATTCTACCAATTGGCTGTGGTGGAGCGATCTCTATGACAAAAAGAGGTTTGCAAATCGCAATGTTTTTCACGAGGTGTTAGGGTCTTATGTTAACAAAACTTAACAACTCAAAACCTGGCCAGGGGTGACCAGGTTTGCTAAACCTACTACTGTTCAAACAGTTACCGTTAAAAAATAGAAAGAGTCAACAACTAAGGTGGACATTAACTTGAGCAAACTTAGCATGTTTTCGTTTTTCCGCTTTGGGATTTGGCTTCGTCTTTTTACTCTGACGCTGTGCCACTCAATTTCTCTATGCTAAAGATTTGCTTGGGCTGATGACGGAGGACACCGGGTCATTTGCCCTGATTGGGTTGGTTGTGCTTTTTGGATGTCCTACCTATTAAGTTATCACCTCAATGAGGAGTCACAAGTATTTGTTTACTGAAGTTTACAAGTTGTTGAACTTTTCAATAAACTTGAGAAAATTAACAGCTAAGAACCCCACTCCCACATGACTGAACTATCATCTAAATGGTCGGTGACGATACGCCCAATGGAGTCGATTTCTTGAAGTTCAGATGCAGAAAGTTTAACAGAGACAGCTTGTGCATTTGCCGTTGCTTGTTCGGCATGACGCGCACCGGCGATCGCCTGAGTTTGAGGTTGGGCTATTAACCACGCTAGTGCTAGTTGGGCAAGGGTACACTGATGACGATCAGCAATAGGGCGCAGTTTTTCTAAAGCTTGTTGGGCGCGTTCGTAGTTTTCTCCCTGAAACAACTTATTCTTAGCACGGTTATCTTGTGGGTTAAATTTATGACCAGAGCCGAATTTTCCTGTCAACAATCCCTGAGCAAGAGGTGAATAGGCAAGGATGGAGATATTATTTTCGCTACAATAGGGCAATGCATCTTTTTCTACTTGTCTCCAGAAAAGAGAATATGGTGGTTGTAAGCTATCAATACGTCCGTACTTGGCTGCTTCTTCTATTTGAGCGCCGGAAAAATTGGAAACTCCTATGGCTCGAATTTTACCTTGTTCTTTAAGGTGGTTCAAAGCGCTCATTGTCTCTTCTATCGGGACAATTTCACTATTGAATGAGCCAGAGGGCCAATGAATTTGGTAGAGCTCAATGCGGTCAGTTTTGAGGTTTTTCAGGGAGCGATCGCAAGCTTCAATCACCTGATCATACTTCAGATGGTTAGCAAAAACTTTTGTCGCATACTCTACAGAGTCGCGCACATCAGATAAAGCTTCAGCCACAATTCGCTCAGAATGTCCTTCACCATAAACTTCAGCGGTATCAATCGTGGTGATCCCGGCTTCAAAAGCGGCGCGGATGGCTTTAATCGAGTCAGTATCCTCAATTCCCACCCACATTTTTTTCCCAGCTTGCCAAGTTCCCATGAGGATGGGTGTGATTTCCACGTCCGATTTACCCAAGCGTCGCTTTTCCATACTTAAATCTTGACTAATTACGGTGAGAATATGAAGTATCTAGGATAATTCATTTCCATTCAGCTTAGCGTCACAATGAAGTTAGAGTTAGAGTTAATGCTTATGGAAGAATTGATTAAAACTGTTCATGCGCTTAAAGAATGGGCAATTGCCGTTAAAGCCTTGGAAGTTGGCAAAACAATCATGCTCCTGCGTAAAGGTGGTATCCACGAACGGGGTGGACATTTCCAAGTTGCTCATCAAGAGATTTTGCTCTACCCAACCTATGAACATCAACAGCCTTTCCTACTCCAGCCTGAGTATACCAATCATGTCTATCCTGTGACATCTGGCTGGCATCCAGAAAAAGTTCGGATCGGCAGTTGGGCTCAAATTACCGATATTTTTCCAGTGTATGATGAGTTAACTGTCAGCGCTTTGCTCCCTTTCCACGTGTGGAATCAGTACTTTATTAGCGATCGCCTAAAATGGAAACCCCGTGATCCGTTGTACATACTGCTGCTGCGAACATACAACCTATCCCAACCCCAAGAAATTCCCTACCGCGCCGAATACGGTGGCTGCAAGTCATGGATTGATTTAGCAGAGGCGATTAACTTGCAGTATTGTGAACCTGTTTTGTCTAACTCTGCTTACAGGCACATTGTAGCAGAGATACGCGGTATCGTTGATCAGTTGTAAAAGAGAGTGGGGTGTGGGGCAATATGGGTGGGGTGGGATAAGTTTAAATCTCCTCATCTGTATCAATGTCAATACAAAACCAGCCCAAAAAAGTAATCAAACATACATCCACATTTTGTAACTGCATATAACATTATATGAACATAGGTAAAGAGGCTTGTTGCCATATTTATCTTTTTCGTTAGGGGCTTTTTCTATTGAGGGCCTGTGTCTTGAAGTGTACAGCATAGAATTATTGGGCAAAAAAAGTACCTCTGAAGGGTAATTTGCAACTTGACAAAGTTACGTTAGTATGTACAAAAGCTAAACACAAAGGATTTTGCTATGCACCGACAAATGTGCTGGTTATCTAAGTCTGACAAGGATGGGGAAAAAATTTTGCACTTGCAGACTGCACCTAATCAACCTTGGCGTCCCTACACAGCTTTTCCACAACATGCAGTACCAGACTACGAAATACCCGGCGGTTCTAAGGGTTGGGCAACTTACCAAAAGCTGCTAAAAGCTGGTTGGTCTTTGATACCCAGCGCACGGGCAAACGAGTTTTCTTCATCGGAAGTTATATCAAACCCGCTGAAATAGTCATTTTAGGGACTTGGAGACGCGGGGACGTGGAGAGGTCTTTGGAATAAGTCATCATCAAGATTTCTTATTAGCAGCCAGTTAATAAAATGCTACTCACTCCTAGGAGCGCCCTCACCTCGAGGATCGGCTGCCCCTTCTAAGCTTCCATCCGGTGTCACCACAATTGCATTAATGTTACCCCAAGGTGGCGTCTGCTTAATTTTGTGTCCCCGTCTCTGCAATCCGGCAAGGGTTAGAGCATCTAAACTGTAGGGTTCTACCCTTAACTCATCTGGTAACCACTGATGATGGATGTGGGGTACAGATACTGCTGCACCAATATCCATATTGTACTCCAATACATTGAGAATAACTTGCAGCACTTGGGTAATGATAGTACTACCACCAGGGGCACCTACTGCCATTCGGAGGCGTCCGTTTTCAGTGACAATTGTGGGAGTCATGCTGGAGAGGGGTGTTTTACGGGGTGCGATCGCATTCGCTTGGTTACCCACCAGCCCAAACACATTGGGCACTCCGGGTGCTGCGGCAAAGTCGTCCATCTCGTCATTCAATAAAATACCTGTTCCTGATGCCACTACTCCAGAACCAAAACCGTAGTTCACTGTGAAAGTGAGGCTAACGGCATTATGTTGTTCATCTACAACGTTCAGATGACTGGTTTCGGGAGATTCGGATAATTTTTGAACCGCAGATGTAGACGCCCGGAGGGCGGCTTCCCGGAGGGTACGCAGAAGTAAGAGAGAGGGGGGAGTCATATTTTCCTTACCTCCCACACTCCCCACACCTCCCACACTCCCCACACTCTTGTGAAAAATTCGTGTGGTCTGGCTAAACTGTAGTAGGGTTTTTCTGTCTACTGGTTTGACTTCGGTTGAGGGTTTGGCTTTATATAGATTAATTTGTTGCCGTCTTGCTTGAGCGTAAGCTGGGCTAATGAGTTGTGCTACTGGGATTTTGACAAAATCAGGATCGCCTAGGTACTCTGATCGATCTGCGTAGGCTATTTTCATTGCTTCTACTATGAGGTGTAAAGCGTCTGGGTGATGCCATCCTAAGGATTTCAAATCCGTACTACCGATAATATTTAAAATCTCTAGTAGGTGAACTCCTCCTGATGAGGGTGGTGGCATTGAGCAAATTTGAGCTTTGCGGAAATTGCCACAAATGGGTGTGCGCCAGATGGGTCTATAGGATTTCAGGTCTTCTAGAGTGATTAGACCACCATTTTTTGCCATATCTGTGGCGATCGCACGGGCAATGTTTCCACTATAGAAACTTTGGGGATCTTTGGCAATTTCTGCTAAGGTCTGAGCTAGGTCTTTCTGAGAAAGCCTTTCTCCTGGCTGATATAATTCGCCATTGCGCGTGAAAATTTCCCGTGCTGCTGGATTTTGGAGAATAAGATCTTTGCGGTTTTCGTACTCTTGTAGCGAACGCCATGTTAATCTTTGACTGAGGATAAAGCCATTCTGAGCCAGTACGATCGCTGGTTTAAGGACATCTTGCCAAGGCAGTTTCCCATAACGATGATGAACTTCGTACAGTCCCGCGACTGTTCCTGGTGTCGCTACTGCCAAATAACCGTTAATACTTGCCTTTGGACGTACCTGACCTTGTCTGTCTAGGTACATATTTTTTGTGGCTTTGAGTGGTGCGCGTTCACGGAAATCCAGCGCTTTAATTTCGCCCGTTTTTGACTGATGCAACAGCAAAAAACCGCCGCCGCCAATTCCTGCGGAAAAAGGTTCTACTACGGAAATTGCAAAGGCTGTCGCTACTGCTGCATCCACTGCATTACCACCTTTGCGTAACATTGCAACACCCGCTTCACTTGCTAAGGGATTAGCCGAAACAACCATTCCTTTTTTAGTGCGTAGGGGTGGCACAACGGTGGCAGATACTATTTGGTTAGAGAAAACAACTCCTA
>CAIVAU010000064.1 GCA_903903925.1 uncultured cyanobacterium | reverse complement strand
GTTAATGTTCGAGGTTGTCGAGGAGAGAGTCCGCTTCATCTAGCTGTCGCGCAGAATAACAAATATCTAGTTGAGTTACTGTTAGTTCATGGTGCGCGACAAGGTTTAGAGTGAGTAAGTTTTTGGCAAAACCTTTCCAGTATTGCATTGGATTCTAGACAATCCTCCAACCTAGAGCGAAGTCTAGAGGTCTATATGAATAGAACAAATAAAAGTCCTCAGTGCGGGGTAGACTGCAATGCCTGATAGATAGCTTCAGGATTAGCGGCGATAACTTTAAGGTATGCTTTTGCTGTCTGGTCTGGTTCGCTGCGTCCTTGCTCCCAGTCACGCAACGTGCCCAGCGGGATATGATAACGCGCTGCAAATTCCTCCTGCGTTAACCGCAAGGCGCGGCGCATAGTTTTAACGCGGGGAACACGTCTGGCGTTGCGTAACTCCGCTTCTGTCATGGGAAGTGCATCAGGGTCGCTCAAAGCCGCCGCATGAATTTCTTCTTCCGTCATGGGACGCATGGGCTGTTCAGGAAAGGGTCTTTCGCTACCGTCAGCCAATACCTCAACCACCGTCCCATCCTTGTGCATTCTCGCGGTAATAATCGTTTCGTTCATGCTTCTCCGCCTTTCTGGCTGATATTAACCGAATACGCTCTCCCCGTTCAGTATAGGTTACATGCAGGAGTACCCCGTTACACATACCAATCAGGTTGATACGCTCTTCTCCATAGTTTTCACGCTCATCAAAGCGTTCTATCGCAAAGTGGTCGTCAAACGCTTTGATTGCCTGAGAAAAGCTGACACCATGCTTTTGTAAGTTGGCAATTGCCTTGTTATTATCCCATTCAAACTTATCCGCATTACTCATTATATACGGGATGCCAGTAGCTCTGTCAATTATCTACTGGAAACGGAGCGTTTGCGAGAATGATGGACAGGAAGTACATTGACATGCGAAGTTTTCTTGAAGATAAAAGTTGCACTAAACCTTTACTTCCAAAGACTTGAGCAACTCAGTGTTGACACCGGACTCACGAGTTAAGGCAATTTTGCCAGTGCGGGCTATTTCCTTCAGACCGAATTTTTGTAGCACCTGCACGATCGCCACCATCTTGCCTGGATCTCCCACAACTTCGAGGGTGAGAGAATCTTCGGCTACGTCTACCACTCGCGCCCGGAAAATCTGAGCCAGTTCTACAATTTCTGGACGGGTACTGCTCGTAGCATTTACCTTAAGTAGCATCAATTCTCGCTCTACGCAAGGACTCTCGGTAATGTCCTGCACTTTTAGGACGTTGATGAGCTTGTATAGTTGTTTGATGAGTTGCTCGATGACGCGATCATCACCGGGTACAACCATTGTGATCCGAGAAATGCCAGCCTGCTCAGCTGGACCAACAGCAAGGCTTTCAATATTAAATCCGCGACGGGCAAATAAACTAGAAATGCGGGACAGAACCCCTGATTCATCTTCTACGAGCACTGAAATGGTATGTTTCATTTTCGCCACCCAAGCCTAGCTGCACTACACCTACTGCCAAATAAATTCCAAGTTTGATCACTTATTCTAAACTGAAAACCTGCACTCGTTACGGTTGTTTTGATAGAATCGGCAATTAGGATCTGGATTGTTTTTGAAAATGAACGACGGGGGGTGCGTCACCTGCGATGAGTTGAAGAAACACCTCTACTCCTGTAAGGGCGGGGAGACCCCGCCCCTACGAACTGGCAATGCATAATGTCCGTTGCTGAACGATCGCGGATTAAATTCGATGAGAAACGCAACGGTTTCCATCTATGTCTGGGATCATTAACCTCTGCTCGCTCAGCTATTTAAGTGTAATTACATATGTCGATGACAAAAATAATCGATGTGTTACTGACGCACAAATGCTCAGAACACACCAGCAGGGCTTATTCTCATGACTTGCGAAATTTTTTTAGTTTGATTGCTCGCGGTCGTGAATTAAGATAGTTAGATATTGTCAATTCGCAAATTACGGGGATTTTTGAGGATAAAATGATGATCAAGTTTTACTAAATCACCTGTGCAGTGAATTGGTAACCGTTCCTGATAAGCTTTAATAGCTAAGATGTAATCATGGTCGGCTAATTCAGTTTTAATTGACCGTAATTTTTCAAAAACTTCACCTAATAAAGTAATTTCTCCACTCAGTTGATCAATTGATGGAGTAGCAATTTCCATGACTACACCTTGCGTGGTGAAGTTGGGATAATTTGTCATACAATCGATCAAAATATCAACTTGTGAGCGATTTTCTACGGTCTCTAATGTTTTTAATATATCGCTGATTCTTTCGGCATAATCTCCTAAGTTATGTTGGAGAGGCAGCAATATTTCATATTCATCCGTTGCAGATTTCTTCAATCGCCAAATTGACCCAGCATCATTATATATCCGCCCGGTTTCATGCCAACCTGTCGCTTGTAAGTGTGCCTGTAGCACATCAGGGTTTACAGTTTTGAGTATTTCACTATCTTTAATGGTAACTTTCATGGCAAATCTCCAAAACTAATGCGTTGAATAATGGATTGGAGTACATCTGGTTTCATCAGGGAGTTTTTTGGTCTTGGTAAAGCTTTTGGATTTGTAACGATTGGTAAAGGGCGTATGTACTGGTACGCAGCAGCCAAAGCACCAGAAGGACAAGCTGATGCGGCGGTTGGGCGTAAAAGAGAGCTTCAGGAACTGTTTCAAGATTGGTACACATGTATTCCTGAATTGATTACGGCGACGGATGAAGCAAATATCCTCAAGACTGATCTCTATGACCGCGTACCTGTTCGACCTTGGGGTCAGCACAACGTCACGCTGCTGGGTGATGCTGCACATCCAACATTGCCAACTTTAGGACAAGGTGCGTGTATGGCGCTGGAAGATGCGCTTGTTATCACTAAGTGTTTGCTGGCAAATTCAGATCCTATAGCGGCTTTCCAACAGTACGAATCACAGAGGTTTGCTCGCACTAAAGCGATAGTTGAACAGTCGTTGCGGTCAGGACGGATGGGTCAATTGGAAAACCGTGTTGCTGTGCGACTACGAGAGGTATTGATGAAGCTGATGAAGCGAGTTATTCACAACAGTTTTAAGTCCCTTCACGCTTACAGGGCTTGAATGTGATCATTTCTAGATTGAAGTAAGTCCTCTGGGGTATTACAGTTAAAAAGCATTTCGGGTTCTGGTAAGGGTAAAAGTTGGACGGGATGTTGCTTCAACCACCCTTGAAACGATCGCCCCCCCTGATTGATAAACTCGATCAAGGTTGGTAAACAGCGACGGCGATAAAAACCACACAAAGGTTCCCATCCTTTATCATGATGAGCCAAAGCAGCGATCGCCTCATCCTCAACGCTATCTAATCGATCTGTCCAATCCTGCAACACTTCAACTCGCAGCTTAGGTAAATCGCACGCGAGTAGTAACACCCATTCTGTTTGCACATGGGTCAATCCTTGGGCAAATCCAACTAATGGTCCATGAGGTAGCGGTGTTGCTTCTTCTTCGGATGAAAATACTTCCCGGATAAATTGGCTTTTAGGTGAGACTAAGTGTTCATAGCGCTCTTGCCAAGGAGTGACGATGTAAACTGTATCAGCACAACTTTCAGCAACCCGACAAACTAATTGCAACATGGGTACACCTTGAATAGGAATCAAGGCTTTATCCTGTCCCATACGAGAACTTCTACCTCCTGCCAAAATGATTGGTGTTAATTTGCTACGTGTGTTATATGTCATTTGTTAAGAGGGCGGGGAGACCCCGCCCCTACGATCCCCGTATTTGACTTTGCTGAACTTGCTCTAAAAACTGCTCTACATTTGCGGCGGCTGGAAGACATTTTAATCCTTGGCAAACTAAGCCGATGCTACCCTCTGGTACATTTGCTACAAACATTGCCGTGGGTAAATACTGGGGTATGAGAGAGTTTATCTGCTCGGTTGTTGTACGAATCAAGGTAGAGTTTCGATACCAATCTAGGGCTACAAACAAACTTGGACAAGCTTGGGGGGCGCTCTCCATTACAGTTCTGAAAGCTTTCAATCCTTGCTCGGCTAAATCTAGATAATGAAGATTGTCAGTGAGGAGGGCGAGACGGACAAGGTTGGCGATCGCGCAGCCATTCGCTGAGGGTGTGGCATTATCCACATAACTACGTTCCCGCACGATTAAGTCTTGACTTGCGTCACTTGATGTGTTATAATAACCACCCAGTTCCACACTCCAAAGAAATTCGTCAAATTCTTCCTGCAAGACGACTGCCTTGTCTAACCAAAAAGAAGAATTAGGAATTAGTTCCCCCCCACTCCCCATTAAAAGAGAAGCTTGGTGTAAATCCAGCAACGCTTTGATAAAAAAGGCGTAATCTTCAGATTGTGCTAGCACAGTCGCGATCCCTTCATAATTCAGTCGATAGAACCGCCCATCCACAAACTGATGATCCAGGATGAAATTCGCTGCAATGGATGCTAGTTCCAGATACTCTGGTTGTCGAAATACCCCATAGGCTTTTGCCAAACCAGAAATCATCAAGCTATTCCAAGCAACAATCATCTTTGTATCTGTCACTGCTGGAATACGTCCTTGCCAATTTCCACTTTTTGCTTCCTGGTTATTACGGGCTGGGGGAAACGTTGCTTCTACCACACCATAACGAGCAGCAAAAAGCTTGGAGAGTGATGTTTCTAGGGTTTCACTCAGTTTTTCTGCATAACGCCTTTGCAACACATTTTTGCCTTCAAAGTTGCCGTTAGGCGTCACGGTAAACTGCTGTTGTAATTCCGTTAGTTCATCAGGAGTGAGCAGTTGTTCCAATTCGCTATAACTCCAGACATAAAACGCTCCTTCCTCTGGTTCTATATCTGTTGGGCTGTGGAAACTATCAGCATCTTGAGCCGCAAAAAAGTAACCCTCAGGTGCAGTCATTTCCCGCTTCAGCCATTGGAAAGTACCTGCGATCGCCCTCCTGATCGCTTCTTCCTGTACTCCTGCACTCCATAAAGAGGCTAGATACTCCACAATTTGACCATTGTCGTAGAGCATTTTTTCAAAGTGCGGCACTGTCCAAGTATGGTCAACGGTGTAGCGGTGAAACCCACCAGCCACATGGTCATAAATCCCCCCCAGCGCTAAGTCTAATCCCCTTTGGGTACAAACCTGTAAGCCATTATGACTCGATTCCCGTTCCCAATTAAATCTAGTTAAGCGCAGTGCTAATTCCGCGTAGGGGATCATGGGGAAACTATTTCCCTGCTGATGAGACGTAATAATCCTGGTACTGGTTTCCCAGCCTTGCCGCAGTAATTCATTGTCTTGAGACTGTGCTGTACTATCTTGCTGTAAAATAGCAGAGGTGAGGAGTGACTCGATAATGACAGCTTTGCGTTCATTCAAGTCTTTTTTTTCTGTGTCGTAGTAGCGACGAAGTGCGCTTAGCACTTGCAAAAATCCTGGACGACCATAGCGGGGTTCTACCGGAAAGTATGTCCCACCAAAAAAAGGCACTAAATCCTCTGGAGACAAAAAGATATTTAGCGGCCAACCTCCCTGACCAGTCATCATCTGCAAAGCTTGCATATAAATGCTGTCAATGTCTGGTCTTTCTTCTCTGTCTACTTTGATGGGAAGGAAATTCGCGTTCATGTACTCGGCGATCCCCGGATCAGAGAAAGCCTCCCCTTCCATCACAGTACACCAGTGACAGCTAGAATAGCCAATTGAGAGAAATATTGGTTTATTCTCCGCCTTGGCAGTTTTGAGTGCTTCATCGCACCAAGACCACCAATCAATTGGGTTTTCAGCGTGTTTGCGGAGGTATAGACTCTTAGCTTTAGCAAGGCGATTAGTCATAATAGAGTGCTTCTGAGTGCCTTCTCTGCTAAGTCTACCTTTTTCCAATAATGTAGACACACTCAACCAGTCTGGAGAACAGATTCTCTGGCTTGAGCAACTTTTACTGGCGGAAGCTAAGTAGCTCTCTAACAATTGAAGTCGATGTTGTATTGTTGTTTGATGCTGCCTTCGTCTGAGTTGTGGTAGCTGGGCTAAGACCTGCTATCAGATAAAGTAAAAAGGTGATGATGGCAGCTTGATAAAGTTTTTCCAGCATGGTAGGGTCCTATCGAATGGTGGATGTTTTTTACCCTAGAACGGATTGCGCGAATCCACCTAATACTATTGATATACAAAAATGGATGATTAGCTTCCGGAAATGTACCAGTATGAATGGTGACCACCTTGCCGTAACCTGACCGAAAAATGGGTGTAGAGGCATCTGGAGTGTAAGGTGTAGGTTCCACGCCTGTTCGCGTTGGCGCAGCCTCGACCTCAGGAGGGATCGCCCCACGGGCAGCCTACTACCCCCTACGAATGAAAGAAACTCCTCTCCACTCCTAACTCCTAACTTTTCCCTTGTACAATCATTGGCTGTAATCGTTAAAATAAATGTAAAATAGTTACAAATAAGCTACATGATTCCCATCGTTATTGAACAATCGGGTCGTGGCGAACGCGCCTTTGATATCTACTCACGACTGTTACGTGAGCGCATCTTATTTTTGGGACAACCAGTAGATGACAGCGTAGCTAACTTAATTGTTGCCCAACTGCTATTTTTGGATGCTGAAGACCCAGAGAAAGATATTTATATGTACATAAATTCTCCTGGTGGTTCAGTGACGGCAGGAATGGGTATTTTTGACACGATGAAACATATCCGCCCAAAAGTCTGTACTATTTGTACTGGGCTTGCAGCAAGTATGGGTGCTTTCCTCCTCAGCGCAGGTGCTAAGGGTAAGCGGATGAGTTTACCTCATTCTCGGATTATGATTCATCAACCTCTAGGTGGTGCTCAAGGACAAGCAACTGATATTGAAATTCAAGCCCGCGAAATTCTCTATCACAAGCAACGGCTGAATGAGTTTTTAGCTGAACACACTGGTCAGCCCTTAGATAAGATTGCCGAAGATACCGAAAGGGACTTTTTCATGTCACCTCATGAAGCTAAGGACTATGGCTTGATCGATCAGGTGATTGACCGTCACGCTGCTGGTAGCCGTCCAATGGCTGTGATTGGGCAATAATTAATGGGCATTGGGCATTGGAAGGGAAAAATCATCACTTACCAATCCCCCCTGCCCCCTGCCCAATTAAAATCCCGCTAATGGATCTATTGGTGTTGTCTGAGATTCTAAATATTTGAGGAAATCCAACAATTCCTCTGGGTCAAGTAAACTACGGGCTCGCTTGCCATAGGTTTTTTTGAGATGATCTCGTCCCTGTTCTGTTGTCCAGCTTAAGCGCTGCATTTCGACATCGATTTTAGCGATCGTATCTGAGTGATCCACTGGTTCACTCTTTTTGTTTTTCTTTGTAGTTGGTGTTCCCACATCCGGTTGAGGGGTATAACTGCGGGGTGCAAAGGGAGTTACATTACTGGTAGAAATTTCTGGTAAGGGATTGTGTTCAAACTGTTTAACAGACATGATCCCCAAATCTTCCCCTAGGGTGTCTAGTAGGTCTTCTGTTGGTTGACTTACAGGAAAGCGTTGCCCTAAATCTTGAGTATTAACGCTGCTGATGGGTGTGGAAACAGTTGCTTCTGTTGGTTGACTTACAGGAAAGCGTTGCCCTAAATCTTGGGTATTAACGCTGCTGGTGGATGTAGAAACAGTTGCTTCTGTTGGTTGACTTACAGGAAAGCGTTGCCCTAAATCTTGAGTATTAACGCTGCTGGTGGGTATGGCAACAGTTACTTCTTTTTGGGGAAAAGAGTCTATGGTAGTGGAATACGCAGACGACTCACTCAATCCACTTGTTGTGACGAGTGTTGGGCTTGGCTTAATCTGCATTGTTGGTTTTAAAGAAGATGCAGCCGATCCCTGTGTCGTGCTTGTTATTCCCAAAACCATCAACGCCCTACTCCTAGCGCGGTCTTCTGCTTCTTCCAGTGTTTCTGCAGCAGCCATACCAGTAGCACGGGTGACACCTTCAATCTGCACGCTTGCTCGGACAATATATTTCCCATGATCAATTTGCACTAATTCAGAAATAAGACTGCCTTGGGGATACAAGCTCTGAAATTGAGCAAACATAATACTTTTACCAATCTTAGGTTTGATGAACGACTCATGCCTAACCGTTTTGCGGTACAGGTGGAGTCAAAAAGTATAGCCACAACATATGAAGTACAATGCTTTTGCCTAAAAGTTAGACATAGAGCCTTTTTTACTTCTGACTTCTGACTCCTTACTCCCTGAATTTTGCTGTAAGTGTTTTCAAATAATTAAGTGAAAATTACAACTAGTGCTAGTATAGTACTAATTTCGCACCAAAAACACCTATGAAAGCACTGAATATCAGATTTTCAGATAGAGAGCATGAGGATTTGAGGAAATGGAGCGAAAAGCTTGAACGTTCCATCAACGAATTAGTTCGTGAGGCTGTGCGAGATTATGTATCAAGATTGGGGACGACGAATTCCTAAGTTAGGAGTTAGGAGGTAGGAGTCAGGAGTTAGAAGCGCTATATTCACTCCATTTAAAGCGAAACGCTCAGTAATCAATGTGTTCTTTGCACACTAATCCCTTGTTTAGATTGCAGCATCAGGCTTTCTATGTAAATTTTTGACTACTGCTAACTTACCCTAAGTGGTCTAGCTATAGAATGCTATACTAATTACCCAACTCATATTCAGAACTATTTTCTGGAAGTACGCTCTAAATCTACAATAATGAAGTAATGGTTCGTCCTCACTGCTTGTTAAGCTGCTGACCCAATTGTGACCGATTCTACATATGGGCCAATTGCTCTTGTCGGCAGTTTCTCCTCGGTAAAAATCAGAGTCTAATGGCGTAAAAGTACCTTCACTCGCTTACAATCAGACACCTGCGGTTTCCCCAAACGATGCGCGGGCAGCATTGAGAGTTCTCCCTTACAAAGCCTCTCAAAGACTCGTCGCATTATGACTAAGTGGGTCCCCAATCGGTTACCAGGCGTGCTTTGTCAGATTGCAAGAGTCAGGTACTTTTACCCAAGCAACCCTGGATTGTTCGTGTAGTACCCAGCCTTAGAGAAATTAGTCTCTAGCTAATGTCTGTAGGTCATGAGGGTATACAGCAAAGAACCAGATCAAACAAAAAATGATGTTTTGACCAAAGGTCGGTTCACTGCATGGAATTTTCAATCGCTACACTCCTTGCCAATTTTACAGATGATAAATTGGTAGCTCGTAAACTCTTAGAAAAGAAACTTGGCTGTGAAGATGAAGACTGTTTACAAAAACTTCACATTGCCTTGGAAGTGCTTGAGAAAATCGGGATTTTGGTGAAAGAGCGCGGCAAATATCGCCGTATTACAGAAGAAGGAATGATCGAAGCAAAACTCCGCTGTTCTAGTAAGGGCTTTTGCTTTGCCATTCAAGATGTGGAAGGCGCTGAGGACATTTACATTCGCGAAAGCCATCTAAGCAATGCTTGGAACGGAGATCGCGTTTTGGTGAAGGTTCTCAAAGAAGGTAGCCGACGTCGCTCTCCAGAAGGAGAAGTCAAGCTCATTCTAGAACGTTCTAATCACACTTTACTAGCGCGGATTAAGCAAATAGAAGCTGGCTTTCGCGCCGTACCTTTAGACGATCGCCTCCTGTTTGAACTCAGACTCCTAGCGAACGGCATAGTCTTGGATCATGCCATTGATCACCTTGCCCATGTAGAAGTTTTGCGTTACCCCCTGGCACAATATCCCCCAGTTGGGAGAGTAGTGCAAATCCTAGGTAGTGATGCAGAAGCAGCAGCTGATATAGATTTGGTAACCTGTAAGCACGACCTCTCGCGGACTTTCCCGGAGTCCGTGCAAGAAGCAGCCGCAAAGTTGCCCAGAAAGCTGCTGAAAGCAGACCTGAAAAATCGACTGGATTTACGTCAAAAGTTTACCCTGACGATCATCGGCAACAGCGGTGACGTCAAAGTGGTAGAAAATGCTTTTAGCTTGGAAAAAACGACAGCCGGACATTGGCTGTTAGGTTTTCATGTTGCTGATATTTCTCACTATGTTCTACCAGATGAAGCTCTTGACCGAGAAGCACTCAAGCGGGGTCGGTTCGTCTATTTAGGGGAATTAGTACTGCCAATGCTGCCGGAAGCCTTGGTAGAACGCTGTTCTTTGCTACCCGGAAATGATCGCCTAACCCTCTCTTTTTTCATTAAGGTTGATTCACAATCCGGACAAGTTGTGGAGTGGGAAATTCAACCAAGTGTGATCAACGTAGATGAGCAACTAAGTGAACAACAAGCAGAAAGTATTCTCACCAACCAATCTGCTCAGTATTCTCCTAAAGTGGTGGATCTGATCAGACAACTTGAAATTTTGCGGGTAGCTTTGAAACAGGTACGCTTGGATCGTGGTGGCTTACAACTGAATCTGCCACCAAGCCAAAATCCCTACAGTGATGAAGGCATTCTCGGTTCTGTGGTAGTCAATGATCTACCTGTGCGATCGCTATTGACAGAGTTTGTGCTACTTGTTAATCAACTGATGGCAAATCACTTGAGCGCTCTCGGTGTTCCTGCTATCTGGCGAGTCCAAGGCGCACCTGATGGCGAAGATGTCCAGGAAATGTTGAAATTGGCAATCAGTTTAGGTGTGGAACTGTCACTAGATCCAGACGTAGAGATCCAACCCCTAGATTATCAACACCTAACCAGGGTCTTTGCAGAATCCTCATCTGAGCAAGTGCTTACCTATTTGTTGCAGGATACACTCAAGCAGGCTACTTATACGACAACAAAAGGGCCTCACTTTGGTTTAGCACTACCGGAATACACTCACTGTGCTTCTCCCTTGCGGCGTTACCCAGATCTACTCATGCAAAGGGTCTTTCATACACTGATCGAACATGGACGCGATCGCCGTAATACCCGCGTCAAAGAGCGTGTTGACCTGCGCTCCTCCTCTTGTCACAGTGAAATCAACTGGAACGTTCTGCCTCCAGAATTACAACAAGAGCTTCAAAGCGATTTGACTAGGGTCATCGTCCAGCTCAATGATCGGGAAAAAGAAGTCCAAGAAGCTGAAGCCGACTTAGCAGGGCTACAAAGAGCTTCACTGATGAAACAACGCATCGGCGAAGTTTTTACTGGCGTCATTACTGGTGTCCAATCCTATGGGTTCTTTGTAGAAATTGAAGTACCTTTCTCAGAAACTGCGACAAGCAGTAGTCCACGTATGCCCCTACGGGTGGAAGGACTGGTACATGTCAGTTCTCTCAAAGACGATTGGTATGAGTATCGTGCTAGACAACAAGCACTGTTTGGTCGCAAAAATCGTGCTTCCTATCGACTAGGCGATCGTGTAGCTGTTCAGGTTAAAAGTGTCGATTACTACCGTCAGCAGATTGATTTAGTCACTGTTGGCCATGATGGAGTCGTCATAGGTAAGAGTGTTAGCACTTCTAGTGACGAAGCCTCCAACATGTATTTACCAAACGACATCGACCCCAGCGACTTAGATCTCTATGGTGATGAAGAATAACGAAAGTAGGGCATAGGGCATTGGGCATAGGGCATTGGACATAGGGCATAGGGCATTGGATAATGAAAGACTGATAATTCCCCCTGCTCCCTGCTCCCTGCTCCCTGCTCCCTGCTCCCCTGCTCCCTGCTCCCTGCTCCCTGCTCCCTAATTCTAGTAAATTCCACTTTTAACAAAGTGTTAAATAACACCAAGCCACTTATATTAGGGGTATCAGGTGCATCTGGTCTGATTTATGCCGTTCGCGCTCTCAAATTTTTGCTAGAAGCCGACTACCAAATAGAATTGGTAGCTTCTAAGTCAAGCTACATGGTCTGGCAATCCGAAAATAATATCCGGATGCCAGTACAACCTCTTCAACAAGAGCAATTTTGGCGACAGCAAGCGGGAGTTGAAGAAGCAGGTAAACTATATTGCCACCCTTGGGGTGACGTTGGAGCTAACATTGCCAGTGGTTCTTTTCGCACCCTAGGGATGATGATTATTCCATGTAGTATGGGTACAGTGGCAAAGCTAGCAAATGGATTAAGTTCTGACTTACTAGAACGAGCAGCAGATGTCCAAATGAAAGAAGGGCGGAAGTTAGTTATCGTTCCCCGCGAAACTCCTTTTAGCCTGATTCATTTGCGAAACTTAACTACCCTCGCAGAGGCTGGAACCAGAGTTGTCCCTGCCATTCCAGCCTGGTATCACAATCCCCAAACCATAGAAGATTTAGTTGATTTTGTTGTCGCCCGTGCTTTGGATCAATTAGATATTGACTGCATTCCCATTCAGCGATGGCAAGGTCATCGTTAACATTAAAAGTGAGAAGTAGGGAGTGGGAAGAGTGTGGGAGGTGTGGGAGGTGTGGGAGGTGTGGGAGGTGTGGGAGGTAAGGAAAATATTACACCCCCCGCTCTCTTACTTCCCCCCAGACACCCCACACTCCCCCCGCTCTCTTACTCCCCACACACCCCACACACCCCACACACCCCACACACCCCACACACCCCACACTCTTCCGACTTCCCACACTCCCCACTAAGTTATGGCTGTAATTCGCTTATTTCTGTTAGTAGCGGTACTGGGATCGCTAACGCTCTTGTTAGTGCAAAACTGGTCGCCTGTCATACCGCTCGTATTTTTGGGTATGCGGACTAAACCCTTACCCCTGGCAATGTGGATTTTGTTCAGCATCACTGCTGGTGCTTTTACCTCTTTATTGATCGCAAGCTTGTTTAAATTATCAACTTATTTTGTGGGACCACAACGCCAAACCCCGCTTAAGTCCCCAGCAAATTACAAGAGTACGGCAAACCGGACGCGTAGGGAAGAACCTATACCTCGAAAAGAAGCGCCTCCTTCAACAAATCGTGAAGCGGAACCGAGAACAAGTAAGGCGCTTGATGATTGGGAAACAAATAGTAGTAACGATGATTGGGACTTTGACGAAAACTCTACCCCTAGTCCACAAAATACAAAAGTTAAAGACTCTAATACGTACGAACGTCAACAAGAACCAACAGCCGGATCTAAGTCTGGTTCGGTTTACTCCTACAGCTACCAAGAACCAAAAAATTCTGGAGTTGGAAAAACTGAATCAGTTTATGATGCTGATTATCGAGTCATCGTGCCTCCACATCAACCATCAACTGCTAAGGACTCCGAGGATGATGATTGGGGGTTTTTTGACGACAACGATATCGAGGATAAGGATAAGCGATCCCGTTAGTGAGTCCAAACATAGCACGCCATGTCTATGTTAAATCCCACAACGCTCACGCGACTCCTGCTTAACTTTACCTGTCCTAGCAGCTTCCTGCAAAGTCATAAAAGCATTAAAATCTTCTACGTCATACCGACTTGTCAGCAGCTGTCGCAGCTGATTTTCTGCTTCAACCGTCAGATAACCACTTGCTAGAGCCTTTTGCACAACGTCACGAATCCGAATCATGGTTGAAACCTCAAACGACCACATATATTTATTCAGGTTCAAATAGATAAGTTACGCAGTAGTTTTCATCCCACAACCGTTGATTTGGCTAAAGCTTTATTGCACCACGTGGTAAAATGAGTCATATTTTACACCTCAAACTAAAACACTCACTTATCAGATGGAACTAGAGCTTGCTGCCACGAGATCTTGAGATGTCAACAGTGTGCTGGTAGAAACACAGTGTTCTGCAAAGCTAGAAAGAACTCACTAAGTAGAAATTCCGGCTCTTTAACTGAGACGAATATTGTTTGAATAAAGTTTCAAAAAAGTTTCAAAAAAGTTTGATGAAATTTCTATTCATACTAAAGATACCAAGCTCAAGCTAATGACTCCTTTAACAGTCGTTATTAAATTTGTTATAAATTTAAATTTGATTTATTCTCACTTTATACAAAAATCGTTAAGATATTGCCTGAATTACTTTAAATTGATAACGATAATATAATGACCGAAGCTGAGCCAGACAAAATAGAAGAAGAATTTATAGAAGCTAAAAATAACTGGGAATTAGAAAGATTATATGTGGATTTAGCATCATCAAAAGGAAAAGCTCTAACACCTGTTGAAAAGAAATTCCTTAGAGGGTTACTTTGCGGTTTTAGTCCGGGTGAAATCGCTAACATCGTTTATAAAAGTCGTAGTAGCAGTACAGTTAGAGTTTACCTTTCCAATGGATTATATAAATACATAGAAGAAATGCTGAGTCAGGAAGCGGGAAACTCAACTAAAGTGAAAACCTGGAGTCGCGTTACTCGGTTGTTAGAAGAAGCAGGGTATAAAAAAGAGCGGGGGAGCAGGGGGGACTCGGGGTCCCCTCTGGGGATAGGGGGGAAAGGGGAGCAGGGGAGTGGGGGAGAAGAATTGACATCAGTAATTGTACAGCGGGAAGGGAGTATTTTTAACACGATGATCTTATCTAATAGAGAAGATTGGGGCGAAGCAAGTGATGTCAATATTTTTCACGGAAGGAAGACAGAACTGTCTCAAATTCAAGACTGGATTGTTGAAGAACGCTGTCGGTTAATAGTCCTATTAGGAATGGGCGGGATCGGAAAAACAGCCTTCTGTGTTAAGCTGGCAGAACAGATTAAGGATAAGTTTGAATATGTCATCTGGCGATCGCTCCGTCTTGCTCCACCTCTAGGGGTTATTGTCAATCAACTCATTCCGATTTTATCCCCAAATCTAGAAATAAAAAGCCCAGATACTATCGAAAGCAGTATTTCACAATTGATTGCTTGCTTACGCTCCTCACGTTGTCTCATTATATTAGACAATTTTGACTCAATTTTAGATAGTGATGCTAATAGAGCAAGTCTTACTGAGGCGGAGTATGTTCTCTCTCAAATCCGCTATCGTCAAAATTATGAGGCTTATGGAGATTTGATTAGACGCATAGGAGACTCTCAACATCAGAGTTGCTTATTAATAACTAGTCGAGAAAAACCTCCAGAAATTTCAGTTCTCGAAGGTGAAATACTACCCGTTCGTTGTTTAAAATTCACTGGATTAAGTGACACAGACAGTGTAGAAATATTGAAAGCTAAAGGATTTACTAACTTAAAAGAAGAGGAGTGTAGACTAATAAGTAAGTGGTATGCAGGTAACCCATTATTTATAAAATTAGTCGCCACTGCTATTCAAGAATTATTTTGTGGCAACTTCTCTGAGTTTTTAGAACAGGATATGACAGTTTTTGGTGATATTCGAGCCATCTTAGATCAGCAGTTTAATCGCTTATCTAATTTGGAAAAATTGATTATGTCCTATCTTGCCCTTAATCCAAATTTACTTTCAATAAATAAATTACAAAAAGAAATTTTTCCAATGGTTTCACCACGCTTAATATTAGAGGCTGTGGAATTATTACAGAGGCGCTCCCTAATTGATATCCAATCATCTGGCTTTTCCCAAAACCCTGTATGGATAGAGTATTTCACTGAACAAGGCAAAAGTAAAAAGTAATTCTATAAACCAATGAGCGTTGACTCTCCCCTGGCTCTTGCCTCGGGGATTCTTAAGCAAGAATTGCACTTGGTTTAGGACATTTTTCAATGCCTTTCCAGAGTCTTATTCTTCCCACGGTGGACAAACACCGCCTACCCAGTCTGCTTAGGTCTAAGCCCAAGTTTCCGGCTACTTTGCGCATGATATTTGCCGCCCCATTAAGGTCAGCGTTTACCAAACTTTTATCTTTTGTGCAATACAAACCACGCTTTATTCTCTTGAGCCAGTTGAATCACCCCCTTGTTTTTCTTCTTAGACCTATGATAGCATAACGAGGAGACATTGAGGAGCTTTTATGAAAGATGATTACTTAAGAATTAGGATGAGTAAACGCAGAATGGATAAGTTACGCTTATACTGTTCATGGAGAGACAAAACCCTGACAAACGTGATAGAGGATTTGATTGATTCGCTTCCAGTTCCCGAAAAAGAAACCGTCACGGAGTCCGCGCATAACTCAGCTAGCTTTCAACAAGAGCCTGAAGTACGGAGTACGTAGCTACGCTACTGCTCCTCAAAGGTTTTCAGCATTTCCCTTATAAAATCTTTACAGCACCAACAACCAACAACTAAGAAATGTTACTCAAAGGAATCAACCTGTACTTAATTGGGATGTCAGGGAGCGGGAAAACGACGGTGGGAAGCTTACTAGCACAGCAGCTAGGTTACGGGTATTTAGATACTGATGAAGTGATTGTCAAAGCAACGGGAAGAACGATTAATCAACTTTTTGCAACAGAAGGCGAAGCAGCATTTCGGCAACTAGAAAGCGAGGTACTGGCACAAGTTTGTGCTTATACGAAGTTGAGTGTAGCAACTGGTGGGGGCATTGTCCTGCGGCGAGAAAACTGGAGCTACTTACACCACGGTTTAATTGTCTGGTTAGATGTACCAGTGGAAATATTGAGCAGCCGTCTAGCAGCGGATACAACAAGACCACTACTGCAAGATCCTGATCGGATCTTGAAGATGCGATCGCTCCTTGAACAACGCCAATCCCTCTATGCCCAAGCAGATTTGCGAATTACTGTGAGTGCGGACGAAACACCCGAACAAATTGCAACACAAGTCATGGAGAAAATTCCCAGCGTTTTGAAACCAAATATTTCCCAACCCGAAGTCTAAAGGAATAATTTTTGATTCTTAATTGTTATCTTCCAATTGTTTAACAATTCTGACTCCTGACTCCTGACTCCTGTATTCTTCCGTTTTTGGACTGGTAAAATTCCTATAATCCTAAGAAGATATTATAAACTCTTCCACTTTCTGTGAACGAGAACCACTATAACTATCAACAGAATAATGCTCAACGATACTGAGTCTCTTAGGCAAGCGGCAGTCACCCGTGCACAAGTGCTAAGTGAAGCACTACCTTACATTCAAAAATTTGCTGGTCGAACTATTGTAGTCAAATACGGTGGTGCAGCAATGAAAGAGTCCACCCTCAAAGATCAAGTCATCCGCGACATTGTATTCTTGTCCTGCGTTGGGTTACGACCGATTCTAGTACATGGCGGCGGTCCAGAAATAAACAGTTGGCTAGATAAATTAGGAATCGAACCGCAATTTAAAAATGGTCTACGAGTCACTGACGCCCCTACGATGGATGTGGTGGAAATGGTGTTAGTTGGTCGAGTTAATAAAGAAATTGTCGCCCTGATTAACCAAGCAGGTGGTTGTGCAGTAGGACTGTGTGGCAAAGATGGTAACCTAATCCAAGCTCGACCTCAAGGTGACGAAGGTATCGGTTTTGTGGGAGAAGTTAGTAATGTCAATATTAAAATCTTGGAGACATTGGTTAACAATGGCTATATTCCGGTAGTCTCCAGTGTCGCAGCAGATGAGATGGGACAAGCCTACAACATTAATGCCGATACTGTAGCTGGAGAAATAGCAGCAGCTTTGGGGGCAGAAAAGTTAATTTTGCTGACCGACACCCGAGGTATTTTAAGAGATTACAAAGACTCATCTACCTTGATCCCGAAAGTAGATATTCAAGAAGCCCGCCAGCTCATAGTAGATGGTGTCGTTGGCGGAGGGATGATTCCGAAAGTAAATTGTTGTGTGCGATCGCTTGCCCAAGGAGTACGTGCAGCACACATCCTTGATGGTCGCATCCCCCACGCGCTGCTGCTAGAAATTTTCACCGACGTTGGAATTGGCACCATGATCCTCAGTTCTCAGTTTATATCATAGTGAGTGGGTCATGTTTCTTGTCTGGGGTTGCACATTGCCGTCTGTGATGGGATAAAAGAAACCTACACTGACCACTTATGGCAGTGTAGGTAGTTCCAGTTTCTTTGTTTCAATCCGACCTACGGGCGCAGCCCGTAACTGGCATATCTAAGAGTCACAAGGCTTAATTTTGCGCTATTGGGCTATAATCTTCCACAGAGCACGATTGTAGTAATTGGCATCAGTTCCAACGACGTTAGGACTTTGAAAGCCGCTTGATGATAACCAGCCGCCCTCATCTCCTCGCTTCCCTTTGATTGGATCTCCAGCGGAAAACGCGTACCGCTTTGTCTCTACATTTTCAATCACAAAATAATCACCAGCTGGGGTAATCTTCCATAGGGCACGATTGTAGTAATTGGCATCAGCTCCAACGACGTTAGGACTTTGAAAGCCGCTTGATGATAACCAGCCGCCCTCATCTCCTCGGTTTCCTTTGATTGGATCTCCAGCGGAAAACGCATACCGTTTTGTCTCTAGATTTTCAATGAGAACAGGTTTGTTTACTAACTCATTGATATTGGCAGCAGAAGCGGCTTTAGCAGGTAGAAAAACCACACCTGTCAGCACAATAAGGCTAAAGCAGATGGCGCTAATAGATGAAATTAGAGATTTGATTTTCACGATATTGACCTTAGAAAAAAACTATCCCTTTTGCGTGGTTGGAAATTCAATTACAGCAATTTTCGACTAAACTCAACACAAAACCAGGTTAGCGGGGCTTCGCCCCACAAGGGTTTTACCATTTTTGTTTGTGGCGGGTTAGATCAGAATTTGCTGTCAGTTATTTTTTCCCACATCTCTTAGACGTTTTTCCGACCCAGTTTGTGAATTTTTCGAGTTATGGGCATTTTTTTCTAAATGATCACTCTCCTTGGCAAAATTGAAGTAGTGCGGAGTTATTAGGGGGAATAGCTGGTATGACCTACAAGTTTTGTCAACAAATTGATGTAGAGGATAGTTCTACTTATGTATCCTAAGATACTTGTACAGCGAATAAATAGAGCAGTCTCCTTCTCCCCATGTTTAAAAAACAACGGCTTCTGGGACGAGGAGGTTCGGTGAATTCAGAAAGTTTAGAAATTGCCAAAACTCGCTACCAAACTGGAAGAGTAGCCTTTGAAGGTGGGCAATACCGCGAAGCAGTTGAAAATCTAGAAAAAGCAAGCGCCCTATTGGATCGTAATTCTCGCCTTGGTGGTGAGGTGCTTCTTTGGCTGGTGACAGCTTATGAAGCGGCTGGGCGTACAGAAGATGCGATCGCCCTTTGCGAACAACTTAAACGCCATCCTCATCTAGAAACGAGCAAAGAAGCAAAGCGGTTGCATTACATCCTCAAAGCCCCTAGATTACAACGTCCAAAGGAATGGATGACTCAAATTCCAGATTTGGGGACAATACCTGACAACGAAGGCAAAATTCGTCTCGCCGTTAAGGTTACCAAATCTTCTGGACAGCAAGGTCCGAAAGTGCCAGAATTCGTTGATCTGAGCCAGGTAAATACTAGAGATAATCGCTTTATCTGGTTGGCTTTAATCGCAAGTGGTTTAACTGTAGCTGGCTTGGTTTGGTATAGTCTTTAAGGTTAACTTTTCGTGGGTTTTATAGTAATGATTTCCATTTTAGTAAAGAGTTTAGTGCATGTCATCAGAGCATTAAGTTTTGTGTTTGGTAAGTTAAAATGCTTCTTTCCAATCCGAAACCCAATAGTGTTGATTGTGCTGTTGGCAGCAACTCTACTATCTAGTTGTGTGCAGTATGACGTGGGCGTGAACTTCGACAACCCGAATCGCGGCGAATTAGTACAGCATATTAAGTTGGGAGAACGACTCACCAGTTTTAGTGGCGATTCTGTATCCGAATGGTTAAATAGCATAGAGCGCCGCACCCGAGAACTAGAAGGCAGAACGCAGCGGCTTTCTCAGGAAGAGATTATTGTGAGGATTCCCTTTAACAATGGTCAAGAATTACAAACGAAATTTAACAAGTTTTTTCACCCTAAGAGCGATCAAAAATCTACATCTAATGTAAAAAGTGAAACTGAGTCAGAACTACCGACAATTGAATCAAACTTACTTGTGTTACAAAATAATTTGTTACTGCTAGTGAGGAATCGGTTGATATATGATTTGGATTTGCGATCGCTTGCATTAATTTCCAGTAAAGGCAACGTCCTAGCTAATCCCGGTTCAATTCTAGATTTGGAATTTAGTTTAAACACTCCTTGGGGAGCAAAGAGCATTCAAAACACAGAAGATTCTCTTAAACCAGAAAAAAATCACAATCAACTCGTTTGGAAGCTCAAGACTGGTGAACTAAACCATATAGAAGCCGTTTTCTGGCTCCCCAGTCCCCTTGGTATTGGTACATTGTTAATTATCCTCCTTGTGTGGGGGGGACTTTACCTGAGATACAACTTTATGCCAGATCCCAGGTTAATAGTTAGGAGTTAGAAGTCAGGAGTCAGGAGTCAGGAGTCAGGAGTCAGGAGTCAGGAGTTAGGAGTCAGGAGTCAGGAGTCAGGAGTCAGGAGTCAGGAGTTAGAAGTCAGGAGTCAGGAGTCAGGAGTCAGGAGTCAGGAGTCAGGAGTCAGGAGTCAGGAGTCAGGAGTCAGGAGTCAGGAGTCAGGAGTTAGGAATAAAAACAACTAATGACTAATGACTCCCCTTCACGGTGATAAACGCTCAATCTTCCAACCATGATTTAAACGGGTGTAGAGCAAGCGATCATGCAGGCGGCTGGGGCGTCCTTGCCAAAATTCAATTTCTATGGGGATCACGCGCCAGCCACCCCAGTGTCGTGGTCGGGGAATATCCTGATTTTGATACTTGATCTGGAGTTCCTGTAAATGTTGCTCAAGGACTTCCCGACTTTCTATCACCTCACTTTGATGAGATGCCCATGCACCTAAGCGGCTATTCAAAGGACGGCTGTAAAAATACTCATCTGACTGGCTTTCTGAAACTTTCTCCACACGTCCAACAATGCGGACTTGGCGTTCTAGTTCTGCCCACCAGAAAACCAAGGATGCGTGGGGGTTTTCTGCTAACTGTTGCCCTTTTTGACTGTTATAGTTGGTGTAGAAGACAAAGCCCTGTTCATCAAAATCTTTCAGCAACACTACTCTTGCTCTTGGTTTTCCGTCTGGGGTGGCTGTGGCAAGGATCATAGCATTCGGTTCTAAAATTTGCGCTGCTAGTGCTTGGTCGAACCATTGCTGAAATTGGATCAAAGGATTAGGGTCAACGTCGATTTCACTCAACCCCTGCAAGGTGTAGTCTTTGCGAAGGTCTGCTATAGTTTTGTTCATTGTAATCAGTGTAATCTGCTTGTTTTGCTCAAGTTAAGTTTATACAAGTCTTTGTAAAAAATATGTAAGGATACATTCGTCAGAACTCAGAATAATCAAGACATAAGCACATACTAGCGACCCATGTTTTGCTTAATCATTAGCGCTAACTGAGTTATTTTAATTTCGCATTCTCCGAAGGAGCCTCTAGGATTGCCGCAAATGCGCCGTTCAGCCTCCCTGCAACGTTTATTAATCTACGGTCTGAGCGGTCCGATTATCGCTCTAAATGTTTGGCTGCTGTCTCAACTTTTTCACTATTTTCAGCATCCAATTACTATCCTGATCATTGCGGCAATTGTCGCTTTTTTACTGAATTACCCAGTTAAGTTCTTTCAACGCGCTCCCATAACGCGCTCTCAAGCAGTTATCATTGTTTTGCTCATAACCTTTACGCTGGTAGTTATTCTGGGGATAACGCTAGTACCGTTGGTAATTGACCAAACTATCCAACTGTTAAATAAGATTCCTGATTCCTTAGCTGCTAGTCAAGCAAACCTAGAGCATTTTGAAGCCTTAGCAAGGAAGCGGCGGTTACCCATAAATCTGAGGGTTGTGACTACGCAGATCAATGGCAATATTCAAAATCTAGTGCAACAGATAGCTTCTGGGGCTTTGGGATTTGCTGGAACACTGCTGTCTGGATTACTCGATTTAGTGTTAGTGGTCGTGCTGGCGTTTTATATGCTCTTATATGGCGATCGCGTTTGGAAAGGTCTAGTTCACCTCTTACCAGAGAATATCCGAGAGCCCTTGGTCTCGTCCTTGCGGCTGAATTTCCAAAACTTTTTCCTCAGTCAATTGTTGCTGGGACTGTTTATGGGGGTGAGCCTCACCCCCATTTTTTTGGTTCTCAAAGTGCCGTTTGCTCTTTTATTTGCCATACTTATTGGGTTATCTGAACTCATTCCCTTTATTGGGGCGACTTTAGGCATCAGTCTAGTCACTATTTTGGTACTATTACAGAATTGGTGGTTGGCAGTTCAAGTCGCGTTGGCAGCGATAATTATGCAGCAACTCAAAGATAATCTGTTAGCTCCCAAGTTGCTTGGCGATTTTATCGGACTTAATCCCATCTGGATCTTTGTGGCTATTTTGATGGGGTTTGAGATTGCTGGGTTATTGGGAACAATTATTGCCGTTCCGATTGCTGGCACTATTAAAGGCACCTTCGATGCTCTCAAGGGCAGCAAACTAGGAGACATCGGCTCAGCTATCAGTTAACCGTTAACTAATAGCTGACACATAGTTTTTTCATCTTACATAATTAGTTAATTGCCTATGTATTATTCTGCGGCAACTCTGATTTCTTTATAACTTTTCAGTAATGATCGTAAAAGAACCAGTATAAAAACTATGTTTAGATGGCTATATTTTGTGTGAAAATTTCATGTGTACTTGATTTATGAGCAACATTCTTATACCATTAGGTATGGACATGCAACACTGGTATTATAAATAATACCAGTGTTGCACGATCTCGAATCACAATTCAGAATAGTATTGATTGCAAATTGATTGCAAATTTCAGGGAAGCATTAGGCATAATGAATTACGTAGTGGTCTTGGGTTTCAGATGAGACAATTGAACTTTGTAATAATTTTTATCTTGTGTCTAGCTTTTGGGTTCTTTACCTTAGAAAATACGGAACTGGGAACCATTTACCTTGTTCCAGGTCTACAGGTACAAGCACCGATTGCAGTTGAATTGCTTTTAGCACTGGGCATTGGTGCAACTTTTGCGTGGCTATATAGTATCTGGACACGCTTGCAACGACTAATAATTTACAGCCAACAAGTCCGCAAAAAAAATGTTCAGATTAAGGAATTAGAACACAAGGTTGAACAGTACCAAGCAGAAATTCAATCACTACAACTGGCACTACCACCAGCAGGTGATTCACTAAAGGGGAAGGAAGAAGTCAAAGCAATAGCTAAATGACGTGACTGATTAGTAGTTAGTAGTTACAACTTACTACTAATCAATGAACTACTAACGACTAACTACTACCACGAACTTGTTGATGGATGCTTCCGAGTTATTGGAAACAATTACACTGCTCATTCACCAAGCTGAGCGAGGAGAAATAGACCCTTGGGATGTTCAGGTGATTTCGGTGATTGATCGCTACTTACAGCTAATGACACCGGAGGCAACAGCAAGAGGCTATGAATCTGACTTATCCCAATCTGGGCAAGCTTTTTTATCAGCATCGATGCTTGTATTATTCAAGGCAAACACCTTAATGCAATTGCAATCAGCAGCAGATGAACAAGAAGCTCTTGAAGATAACGATGAATTGTTGGCGAGTGAAGATGGTTTACATCATCAGGGTCATCGGTTGCCACTAGAGCGTCATTTGCGACGTCGTCCAGCGGCAATGCCACCACCAAAACGCCGCGTGACTTTGCAAGAGTTGATCGAGCAATTGCAGCTCATGGCACAGCAACTAAAACAGGTAGAGAAAGACGATAAACCTGTCCGCACTAGGCGTCAGCCCAGCATCCAAACTATGCGGGCAGCGCTGGAGTTAGCTCACCAGGAAAATCTGACAGAAGTCGCTCGTGAACTAGAGCAGGTGTTATACAAAATTGCCCCTGAGCTTTGTCTACAAAAAAATTGGTTGAATCTAGAACAACTAGTAGAGTTATGGACTCAAACCCAACAACCAAATCAAACTATTAAGCATGAACATAGCAACCTTGTTAGCGTGTTTTGGGCACTACTATTGCTTTCGGCTCAATCCAAGGTTGAGCTGTTTCAAGAGGAGTTTTACCAGGACATTAAAATCAGGTTACTTACAGATTCGGCAACCACAAACAAAACCGTGGATAAACTTGTGAGTAGTTGATAAACTGTTGAGTTCTGAAAAACGACGATTCACAGCCAACTACTGCGATTTATCGGTATGTAGTAGCATGACATAAGCAACCATATTTGACAATACAAACGATTTCTAAATTTTACTTTGGCAAATCCTAAAATCCGAGTAAATTGAGAAGACGACAGATCTTATGTCACCTAACTATAACCATTTGTTGCACCAAAGCTGAAAATTCCTGTTATTCCGTGCTTTTAGGGATGACTTAAAGTGGAAATACACCGATGATGATGAAGTATCAATCAATGAAAGCAAACTGGCTGGTGGTTGAGGAATAAACAACTATGAAAGCGATGATTCTCGCAGCAGGTAAGGGTACTCGTGTACGTCCGATCACCTACACAATGCCCAAACCGATGATGCCCATCCTGCAAAAGCCAGTGATGGAATTTCTACTCGAACTGTTACGCCAGCATGGATTTGACCAGATTATGGTCAACGTTAGCCATTTGGCAGAAGAAATCGAAGGCTATTTCCGAGATGGTCAACGGTTTGGCGTACAGATTGCCTACTCCTTTGAAGGTCGCATTGTTGATGGTACTTTGGTAGGAGAAGCTGTTGGTTCCGCTGGTGGAATGCGGCGTATTCAGGACTTCTTGCCATTTTTTGACGATACCTTTGTGGTGTTATGCGGCGATGCTTTAATTGACTTAGATTTGACTGCAGCAGTAAAGTGGCATAAGTCAAAGGGATCTATCGCTACCATCGTTATGAAATCCGTTCCACGGGAAGAAGTTTCAAGCTACGGTGTGGTTGTCACGGATGATGATGGTCGCATCAAAGCTTTCCAAGAGAAACCCAAAGTAGAAGAAGCCCTGAGTACCAACATCAATACCGGTATTTACATCTTTGAGCCGGAGGTGATAGACTACATCCCATCTGGGATAGAGTATGATATCGGTGGTCAATTGTTCCCTAAATTGGTGGAAATGGGTGCGCCCTTCTATGCCATCCCGATGGACTTTGAATGGGTAGATATTGGTAAAGTACCGGACTACTGGCGGGCAATTCGTGGTGTGCTCTCAGGAGAAATAAAAAATGTGCGAATCCCCGGTCATCAAGTTGCCCCTGGCATATACACTGGCTTGAATGTCGCAGTGAATTGGGACAAAGTAGATATCACTGGTCCAGTTTACATTGGTGGTATGACCAGGATAGAAGACGGAGCTAAAATCGTTGGTCCTGCGATGATTGGACCCAATTGTTGGGTATGTAGTGGCGCAATGGTAGATAACAGCGTGATTTTTGAGTGGTCACGACTCGGACCTGGAGTCAGCCTAGTTGATAAGCTGGTATTTGGACGTTACTGCGTAGATAAGACTGGAGCAACGATAGATCTACAAGCCGCTGCCCTGAACTGGTTGATCACTGATGCGCGTCACGACCCGCCATCTCATAACCCAGTTGAACGCCAAGCGATCGCTGAATTATTGGGGACTAACGCTTTTTAACTAAGAGTTAGGAGTCATTAGTAAGTTGTTCTAGAAACTCCTGACTCCTGACTCCTAACTCCTGACTCCTGACTAACTACTAAGATACGTATACCTTCCTAGGCTCTGTTCATAGGTTTGCAGCAGTCGCTGAGATTCTGTTAGAGTGATCCGATTTTCTGCTAAAGCAAGTTCACAGCGCTGGCGGATACTTTCTACCATATCCTCAGAGTCGTACTGCACGTAGCTGACGACTTCGCTCATAGTGTCGCCCTTGACGACGTGTTGAATTTGGTAACCTTTTGGTGTCAATTGAATATGAACTGCGTTTGTATCGCCAAATAGGTTGTGCAAATTGCCCATAATTTCCTGGTATGCTCCATTCAGGAACATCCCTAGATAGTAGGGTTCTCCGGGTTTGAAGGGGTGCAGTTCTAAAACTGATTTCACATCCCGCAGGTCAATAAAACGGTCTATTTTGCCGTCGCTGTCACAGGTGAGATCTGCTAAAATCGCTCGGCGCGTTGGTTCTTCATCCAAAAGGTGTATGGGCATGATGGGAAATAATTGGTCAATTGCCCAACAATCTGGTGCCGATTGAAACACAGAAAGATTAATGTAGTAGATGGAAGCCATAATTTTTTCTAGGTCTTCCAGTTCGTCAGGCACGTAGTCTTGCTGCTTAATTATACCAATAATTTTCTGACAACAAGCCCAGTAGAGCCGCTCAGCTTTGGCGCGTTCTGTTAAACTTAAAATTCCCAAGTTGAAGCGGCTGATAGCTTCTTCTTTGAATTGAGTTGCGTCGTGGTAAAACTCCTGATAATTTTCCTGGTTAATAGATTGGTAGGTTTCCCACAGATAAGTGATGATCGGGGATTCTCCATCTTGTGGCAATTGTGGCGGTTCAGAGGGAATTTCGCTGGTACTCAACACGTCAAAAATTAGCACGGATTGGTGGGAGGCGATCGCCCGTCCGCTTTCGCTAATCAGTGTTGGTACGGAAATATTCCGCTCAGCACAGGTATCTTTTAACTCTGCCACGATATCGTTGGCATAGTTTTGCATGTTGTAGTTTTTTGAGGCGTAGAAGTTGGTTTGTGAGCCATCATAGTCTACACCCAAGCCGCCACCTACATCCAGATATTTCACGTCTGCCCCCAGCGCCGCCAACTCCACGTAAATCCGGCTAGCTTCTTGGATGGCATCTTTAATCACATTAATGGCGGAAATTTGCGAGCCAATATGGAAGTGCAATAACTGTAAAGAGTCCAGTAAATTGGCATTGCGTAACTTATCAACAGCTTGGATAATTTCGGGAATCGTTAAACCAAATTTGGCGCGATCGCCTGTAGAAATTCCCCAGCGTCCCATTCCTTGGGTACTGAGTTTAGCTCTCACGCCGACAATTGGCTTAATGCCCAATTGGCGGTTTGCCTCAATCACCAAATCGACTTCTTCAACCTGTTCTAAGACGATAATTGGTGTTTGCCCTAGTCTTTGGGCCAACATCGCTGTTTCGATATATTCCTGGTCTTTGTAGCCGTTGCAGATTAATAATGCTCCTGGTGTATCCAGTAATGCCAGAGCGATCATTAATTCTGGCTTGGAACCAGCCTCTAAACCAAATTGATGGGGTTTACCAAACCGCACTAGGTCTTCAATTAAGTGGCGTTGTTGGTTGCATTTAACGGGGAAGACGCCACGATAAACACCAGGGTAATTGTAGCGGGCGATCGCTTTGGCAAAACAAGCGTTCAACCGCTCAATCCGGTCTTCCAAAATATCAGAAAAGCGGATCAACAGGGGTAGTCCCAAGTTACGCTGCTTGAGAGCGTTGACTAATTCAAACAGATCCAACGAACCGCCGCGATCGCCTTTGGGAGAAACCGTGATGTGACCAGCCGCATTAATGGAGAAATAAGGCTGTCCCCAACCTCCTATACGGTAAAGTTCTTCGCTATCCTCAATTTTCCAAGAATGACGAGGTACATCTAAAGCATTACTTGGCGGTAGCAGTTTTTTTACCTTGCGATTACTGGCTTCAGCTTTGTATAAGTTGGCCGGAGGTTGAACCACCTCACCTGATGTATCAGTTAACTCTACACCCATTTTTCCTGACCTCTAGTTTCACCCATGAAATAACAATGTAGCGCATTAGTCTCTGGATGCATATCTGTTCAGAGATAACTTTCTTCTGATAATCTCAGATTGGTCATTAGTAGAGACGCGATCATGCTTGGATCTACAGTTATATTGGCTAATGACGAAGGACGAATTCATTAAGTTTGAGGAGATAGCTTTGGAACGCACATTCATAGCAATTAAGCCAGATGGAGTACAGCGCGGACTAGTGGGTGAAATTATCCAGCGCTTTGAAAGAAAGGGTTTTACCCTTGTGAGTTTGAAGTTTATGAAGGTCAGCCGAGAATTAGCTGAAAAGCACTACGACGTTCACCGGGACAGACCTTTTTTTGCTGGGTTGGTAGAATTTATCACTTCCGCTCCGATAGTAGCGATGGTTTGGGAAGGTGATGGCGTTGTCGCCGCCTCTAGAAAGATAATTGGAGCAACGAACCCCTTAGCTGCAGAACCTGGAACTATCCGGGGCGATTTTGCTATAAACATTGGTCGCAATCTGATCCACGGTTCCGATGCTATTGAGACAGCGCAACGAGAAATTGCGCTGTGGTTTACAGAAGAAGAATTGGTAAGTTGGCAACCCCATTTATCACCTTGGTTGCACGAATAGCTTAACAACAGAGAGTTAGGAGTTAGGAGTTAGGAGGAAAATTCTTAACTCCCTATTCCCCACTCCCTACTTCTTTTGCGGTTCCTGTATTTTTTCCAAATTTGGGAGTTCAATTTTTGGCTCTTGTTCTGTGATTTTTGGATTGGTTCGCTTGGAAAATCCCCAGGCTAGGATCAGGGCGATCGCACTCATTGTTAACCATTGTGGTGGGACTAGAGTATCGTTCACTACTTTCAAAAGCAAGCGCAAGCCAACTATTGCTACAGTGACATAACCTGCATCCTCTAAGTAGACATATTCATCTAACCACCGGATAAATAAACCTGCCATGAAGCGCAGGGCGATGACGCCAACTGTAGTACCGGTGATGACTAGCCACCTTTCATTGGATACGGCGATCGCTGTAGTGACACTGTCGAGAGAAAACGCTAAATCTGTGAGGGCGATGACAGGTATGACTCGCAATAGGGAGTTAAAACTGGGCTCGGGATTTTGATTGCCTTCGCTTTCAGTGGAAGTAAAATGCTGGAATACTAACCATAGTAGGTAAGCTGCACCTAGTAGCTCAAACTGCCAAAACTGTTGCACCCAGGTTGCAGTCAGTAGTAAGGTGATTCGCAGAATATAAGCAAATACCAAGCCAATGTTAAGTGCCTGATTTTCGAGTTTTTTGTCTTTTAGCCCTTGCGCGATCGCCGCGAGGGCGATCGCGTTATCAGCAGATAGTATTGCCTCTAGTAAGATGAGGATGAGTAGAACTATGGGAGCTTCAATACCAAAGCGAAGGTGAAGGGAATCAAAAATTTGATCTAGCATTCGGTCTTCTCAAGCAGCGTAAGTTAAAAATTAGCAGGAACAGGCGATCCTATATAAGAAACGCAATAAAATGCTATTTCGATAAATCTTAACGTGTAATGAGAAGTTCTGAAGGTGGGTATTAGGGATGTAGGGGGTAGTAGGGTATGGGGCATTTATTCAAGCCTCACACCCCAGACCTCTTGAAAGCGATGTCAAGGTTCACATCCAGGAGGACGCTAATTACTGGAAGTACCTGGAGGACTTGGAGGATTAGCTGGCACTCCCAACGCATCCTTTAACTGTGCTTCTGTCACTCCTAGCTTAGCTGCCGCCGCAGCAAAATCAGGTCGAGGAGGACGCTGATTTCTATCGGACGGACTTGGCGGATTGGCAGGCACTCCCAGCGCCTCCTTTAACTGTGCTTCCGTAACTCCTAGCTTTGTTGCTACCGCCGCAAAATCAATCCGGGGGGGTTGGTGCTGTCCATTAAGCCGGGAGGAACTTTAAGTTATGCTGAATTTAGATTCGTTGAAAAAAAGTAGAGTTTACCAAGAAGGGAAGGAAGAAGGAAAGGAAGAGGGTGCGCTAGAGACGAAGTTAAAGATGATTCCCAGACTAATAAAGATCGGGTTAAGCATTGAGCAGATTGCTGAATCTCTAGAGATGAATGTGGAAACTGTGAGAAAAAATGCTCATGGACGATCAAACGGTCAAACAGCATTCACCCTCACCTTACCGATTAGGCATGTTTAATGTAAATGAACGTAGTTACATACACTAAGATTAAGGAAAATCGTCCTTGAGCAAGGGTGATCGCTCTTTGCAAAGTGTTGAGCGATCGTTCATTTTCTGCCTTGATATCTCCTGGTTTTTTCATAATAATATTGCTGTTCTTGATATCAGAAATACTCAATTTGTTTTATTTAATTTCTTGACTAATTAAGTCAATAATTTCCACGATATTCATACAAAGACTTGAATAAACATTAGATTCTTCAACGATATGGACATGATGAGGAAAATTCGATAAATTTGGAAAATGCTCTACATTATCCCATCTCTTTCTTAACTGGGTTTGAGTAGAATTCATCCACTGATAACGATAGGTTTCTGTAACACATTTATCTCCCTTAATTTTAAAAAATTCCGCGACTTCTAAAAAATCACCATTAGTTAAATTCAATCTTGCCCGAAAATAGCCTTGATCTGATAATGCTCTTTCTTTAAGAATACAAATCTGATCAATTATAGAACAGGTCATTAATTTAGCTTTTATTTCTGTCAAATAGTCCTGAACTATCATATTCAATCTAAGATTGAAGTAATCTTAAACGCCCTTGTAAATCTGACCACATTTGATAAAAAGCACTCCATTCGACAAAATCTATTTCATCTCCTAATGTACCTGTTTTAAATTGGTGATAAAAATCCGCAGATGACAATTGATACTGTTGCTCAAATACTTGCAAATCAGTCTCTATCTCTTTTATTTTCTCCTGAGTATTATTGATTTCTTGAGTAATAACCTTTCTTAGAGATGAAGCCAGGATTTCACTATATCCTCCTTGTTTAGAAAATGCTTCTAGGGCTTTTAATTGATTGATTATTTCGGCTTGTATTGTCATCATGACTCTTTTCAATCATTGTCTATCTACCATTTTAACTGACTTGGAACCCAATACTGCGTAGGTTTTGGAAAAATGACAACTTAATTTGCGTAATTGCTCGCCTCGGTCAACAAACAAATATTCTGGTTGTGTTCGCTCTCTAGTCTTAGCTCTTGAATCGACACGATCCAAATTATCCACAATCACCACCAGTCCTTTTTTGCCCCTAAAGAAGATGGGCAATCAAGTATAGTTTTAGAGTGATCGCCTGGACGGAAAACCCCATCCACCTGCTAATCTCAGAAGAGCCAGAAGCGGGAAGTATTGAAATTAGCCCAAATATCACGGCTGAATTGAATGCTGCTGGAGATTTGATTGGAGTGGAAATTCTGCCAGTTCATATATTCGAGATTTTATCTTGGAATCTGTTCAGGGTAGACTGATAGGCTTGTCGCGCAGCGAAGTGTAGTAAGCGATTGCTCACCCCGATCAAGAAACTAAAAAAACACTATTACTTATTACCCACTCTTGGTGACTGAAAATCTGGTAACTGGCAAATTGCTTTCAAAACTTGTAATAACTCAACTGCATCCTGATACTCATTCAGGTTTAATAATGGCATGAGTTGATATGTCGGCGGATTGCCCTGTTTCAAAAGCACAAACTGGTAACGCCGTCCACTAGTTGCCAGTCCCCAAACTGATGTTTGCTCGTTTAAACTCTTAAAAGTATAGGTCAGTAATTGTGGTAATCCCTCTGCAACGTCAAATGTGCTGTTTTTCGTTTCAATGACTAAAACCCAAAAAGGCGGTGCAGTTATTGCTTGGGCATTGTTGACTGCTAAAATATCCATCCGCCCTCTAATGCTTGTATCCTCGTCTTCAACGGCGAACGCAATACTGTCTTCCACCGTCAACCGGATTGGAACATCATAAAAACCAGCCAATCGCATCAAAGGTGCTAGGGTCAAAAATTTAACCAATCCTTCGGAAACTTTACCATCTGCTAAATAACGCCGGAAGTCGTTCCTGATTTTGAGTAAATCCTCCTGTTCAAAGTCAGTCAGAGGGTCTAAAGTGAAGTAGTCTGTAAATGAGCCATTTGACTCTTCTTGCAGTTTCAGGAGACGATAAACATCGTTCAGGGATAAGCTACTGGCTTCTAGAGTAAGTGACATAGGTTTAGGAGTGTGTGCATATATAATTATCACACCCATTCTGTTTAAGGTTCTAGTCGTCCATGTCATTAATTCTGATAGGTTGAGAAGTTCGTAGTAAGGACTTTAGTCCTTGACTCCAAGAGTGCTTAAGCGCTAAAGCGCTAACTACGAACGAAGGAGACACACCCATTCAGCCATTTCTTAATGAAAATCTAAATATATTCTAGTAAATCTGCCTACAAAATAGTTGTCAGATACAACACCAAATTACAGAAAAAATCATGTCTCAAATCACTATAGAATCAATTCTGCAAGAAAAACGCTTATTTTACCCCAGTGCTGAATTCTCTCAAAATGCTCAGATCAAAAGTCTGGAAGACTATCAGCGCCTCTACGACTCAGCCAAAGCTGATCCTGAGAAATTCTGGGCGGAATTAGCCGAAACAGAGTTGCATTGGTTCCAGAAGTGGGATCAAGTACTCGATTGGCAACCACCTTTTGCTAAGTGGTTTGTTGGTGGTAAAATTAATATCTCCTACAATTGTATAGATAGACACCTCACAACCTGGCGCAAGAATAAGGCTGCCATCATTTGGGAAGGGGAACCAGGGGACTCGCGTACTATCACTTACGCGCAATTGCATCGGGAAGTTTGCCAGTTTGCTAATGTACTTAAGCAGCTTGGGGTACAAAAGGGCGATCGCGTAGGCATTTATCTGCCAATGATTCCTGAAGCAGCTATTGCTATGCTAGCCTGTGCCAGAATTGGCGCACCTCACAGTGTCGTCTTTGGTGGCTTTAGTTCTGAGGCTTTGCGCGATCGCCTCATCGATGCACAAGCAAAGGTTGTTGTCACTGCGGATGGTGGTTGGCGCAAGGATGCGATCGTCCCTCTTAAGGAGCAGGTAGATAAAGCCTTAGCAGAGGGTGCTGTACCTACAGTGAAGGATGTTCTCGTAGTACAGCGGACATGTCAACAAATCCACATGGAACCGGGAAGGGATCACTGGTGGCATGATTTGCGTCATGCTGTATCAGCCGACTGTCCTGCTGAACCTATGGACAGCGAAGATATGCTGTTCATCCTCTACACAAGCGGTAGTACTGGCACACCTAAAGGGGTGGTGCATACAACTGGTGGTTACAACTTATACAGCCACATCACTACCAAATGGATCTTCGACCTCCAAGATACAGATGTATACTGGTGTACAGCAGACATAGGTTGGATTACGGGACATAGTTATATCGTCTACGGTCCTCTCTCCAACGGCGCAACAACGATCATGTATGAAGGTGCAGCGCGTGCATCCAATCCTGGCTGTACGTGGGACGTAATTGAAAAATATGGCGTCACAATATTTTATACTGCACCGACTGCCATCCGTGCCTTTATCAAGATGGGTGAACACCTACCGAAAGCGCGTAACTTATCTTCCCTGCGCTTGTTAGGAACCGTCGGTGAACCGATCAACCCAGAGGCTTGGATGTGGTATTATAGAGTCATTGGTGGTGAACGCTGTCCGATAGTTGACACTTGGTGGCAAACGGAAACCGGTGGGATTATGGTGACACCTTTACCAGGGGCAATTCCGATGAAACCCGGTTCAGCCACTCGTCCCTTCCCTGGAATTCTGGCAGATGTGGTGGATTTGGAAGGCGACTCTGTAGGCGACAACGAAGGCGGTTACTTGGTCGTGCGGCATCCTTGGCCTGGGATGATGCGAACAGTATACGGCGATCCTAACCGCTTCCGCCGCACCTACTGGGAACACATCCCGCCAAAAGATGGAAATTACGTTTACTTTGCTGGCGATGGCGCAAGACGTGATGAAGATGGCTACTTCTGGGTGATGGGAAGGGTTGATGATGTGATTAATGTGTCCGGACATCGCCTCGGTACGATGGAAGTTGAATCAGCCCTTGTTTCCCATCCAGCAGTCGCTGAAGCCGCAGTGGTAGGTAAGCCAGATGAAATGAAAGGGGAAGAGATAGTTGCTTTTGTGACTTTAGAAGGTGGTCGAAACCCTAGTGAAGAATTGAGTAAAGAATTGAAGAAGCACGTTGTTCAGGAAATTGGGGCGATCGCCCGTCCTGGAGAAATTCGCTTTACAGATTCTTTGCCTAAGACGCGATCGGGTAAGATTATGCGGCGGTTGTTGCGGAGTCTCGCTGCTGGTCAGGAGGTATCGGGTGATACTTCAACGTTGGAGGATCGGAGTGTGCTGGATAAACTGCGGGAAGGCGCTTAGAGCAATTTTCAGGTAAATAGAACACATTGTAGGGGCGCAGGGGCTTTGCACCCCTACCACCGATTGTGGTTCATAAAGATAAAACTACTCAAAAGCACGAAATTCCTTGCCGTGCCATACTCGTAACACGAATATGGTATTCTCCTCATGGATGTAACGAACCACGTAGTTTCCGGCGACAAGTTCCCGCACGTTTTCAATCTCAGGGACGAGACGCCCTATATCCGGATGAAGTACGAGTTTTCCGATCGCCTGCCTAAGCCGTAGCGACACCCGCGCCGCTGCTTGTGGGTTATTCTTGGCGATGAACTCACGTAGTCGTACCAAATCTCGCACCGCACTTTCTGAAAACTCGAGCTTCATACCGTCGGAGCTTTCCCTTCAGCAGCAGTTCCCCACGTTTCAAGCCACTCCATGACTTCCTCGCCAGAAACCACCCTACACGCCTCAATGTCGGAAATCGCCTCTTCCGTTTCTTCGAGCATTCGGACTTTTCGCTCCTCACGCGCAATGTACTGACGTAGTGCATGATTGATTATCCAGCCTTTCGTTCGTTGAAGCTTTGTTGCAGTCACGTCGAGCTTCTCTTCAAGGTCATCATCGAGCCTGAAGCTTGTGGTACTCATACTCTTTCCCTCAAATAATGCAGATTAATACAATGCATTGTACAATGAAAAATAGAGAACTGCCTGGTTAAAGCCATGACCTCTGTCACGAAAACTACCGAATCGGCATTAAGTTTACCTGACCATGAACCACAACGCGCAGAAGTTGAACGACAGAAACGAGAGAGAATTGTAGAGAAGTTGGGAGTGCTTAGTCTTGAACAACTCAATGCTTTGGGAATTGACCCAACGCTGTTGGATTAGGGAAAAAATGAAAGCACTAAAACTGGTAAAAGCAAAAATAACAAGTGGGATTTGTAGCTGTTTATTTTTGACTTTTGCTTCCATCTCCCCCTCAGCAGGTGCTGCAACCACAGCCAGTGAATATCGGCAATTAGGGCTATTGTATCGTCAACAAGGACAGTATCCCCAAGCCATTACTGCAATGCAAAAATCTGTAGAACTCGAACCAAAAAATATTATGGGACGAGTGAATTTGGGTTGGACTTTGCACTTAGCAGGAAAGGAGGAAGAGGCGGCAAAATCTCTATGGGAAGCTATATCCAGAAAGCCATTGTTTGTTCCAGCCTACAATGCTTTGGGAATTGTCTATTTAGTTGATGGTAACTTGCCGGCAGCAGTATTAGTTCACACTTGGGCAGCAGTTCTCAAACCAGATGATGAAATAGCTTATTACAATTTAAGTCTGGCACTGCATCGCCTACAAATTTATAACTTAGCTATTTTAACTGCTAACCGTGCTGCTATCCTGGAACCAAATAATCCTCACCCGTTAGTTGCTAGTGCGATCGCCTACTGGGATGGTGGTGACAAAAAAACCGCCAAACAAGTTTATCAAAGAGTCATAAACTTAGATTCCAGATATAGCGATCAGAGTTTTTTAAGCAATCTCAAGCAAGCAGCCTTTACCTCAGATCAAATTCAGAAAGTTGCGTCAATTCTTTCTGCTTCCAGATATTAAGGCTCAACCCATAAATCAAAGCTTAATTTCTGTGTCATAGCCAATCTCGATAAGCTGATATTTCGTCTACACCGATTTCAAAGGGCGTACCTTTGCCAAAGGGAGGATAAACACGAATTTTGGCACTACTGGCAAACCGCTCTAGTCTATTTCCAATCTGGGGAATATTACTGACTATATGCCAATAGGTGACGATTTCGGGGCAGTCGATTACCAGCATTAGGGCACCGGAATCTGTTGTGACATACCATTGACAACTAGATAATAATGCTCGTGTAATCTGATCGCATGCTTCAAAAAAGCATCTGCCAGTAGATCGTTCTAGTTGCCAACGCAGCATCTGATCAATTCGTGTTGCCTCGGTTGGTGGCAAATCATCTGCAGGAAGGAAGGGTCTTTTCATCATAAGTTTATACAATTCCTCACCTCTTGGTTGTAAAGTGTCAGACTCTCAAGGTTCTTCTGAAGGTCAAAAGATGAGGGTTTGAGTGCTAGTGTGCCTAGGTTTAATTCATCGTGAAATTTTTTGATTTTGTCTCGACAAGTTACTACATCACCAATAATCGAGTTCTCAATCAAATAGTCTTCGTCAAAACAGATGTTTGTGCGGTCAAAGGGCTTGAGGTTTGGATTGCCGCTATTCTGCATGACTTGAGCGGAATTAGCTTTCATTTTCGCGCTGAATTGACGGATGAAAGGTAAAGCTTCACTCACTGCTTCATCATATGTTTTGGCAACGAAGAAGAACCGTGCCAGCATCAGGTTTTCAGACCCACTGGAATTTAAGGTACGGTATTTGGCGACGGTATTCTTCAATCTCTCTAAGGAAAATGGCGGTCCCCCCATTAAGCCGAAGGAATGTTTTGCGGCAAAGGCGATCGCCTGTTCATCGCCACTTGCCACATAGACTGGAATTTTCTGCTGCAAAGGTTTCGGGTAAATCGTGAGATGGTCGCACTGATAATATTGCCCGTTGAACGACACGTTTGCTTCATATAACAGCTTTTGAATCAACGCCATTGCCTCTAGTGTCTTGGCACGGGATTCACTTGTTGATATGGCAAAGTGTTTGTTTTGTTCAGGAAACGGTCCACCTTTAGCAATTCCAACAGCGAGTCGCCCATTGCACAAATTATCCAGTGTAGCAATGTCCTCCGCCACACGAATTAAGTTATGAAAAGGTAGCAATACCGCTGCTGAACCTAATTTAATCGTTGAGGTCAACGCCGCCAAATGTGCCATCAACATCAAAATTGACGGGCTTAGATGAAATTCATTGAAATGATGCTCTGTTACCCAGGCTTCCTCAAAACCCAAGTATTCCGCATGTTTCACCAGTGCAACTTGCTCTGTTATGGCGCAAAGGGCATCTTGGTGATGATTTTCGTAATTACAGAAAAGTCCGGTTTTCATGGCGATCGCAATAATTTCTAGATTGCGACCAACTGTAAATCCAACCACAAGCGCGGATCTCCGTGCTTGATCTTGGACATTGGATCGCGCAGCAGTCGCGTAGCATTCAGAATGACTACCTGAACTAGTCCCATGTTGTCTGCTACTTCTCTGAGTACATCTTTTTGGGCTTGCAAATAAGGCATCATTTCGTCAGAGCAATAAATGCCGATGTATTGCAAGCGTTTAGGAGGTCGTCCCCAATAACAGGTAATTACTTTCACGAAACAGCCATCAAGTAATTCCCCTACTTTTGGGTAATAGTGATTGACGACCCTGATCAATTCTCTAGCTAGGATGTCTTCACTAATCATGACAAACTAAATTTTTGTACGGAATGTCACAATATTTAATATATCACATAAATTATGAATTATGAATTATGAATTATGAATTCATGCTGAATTCTGACTTCTGTAAAAAAAAGAGGTCAGCCTGTTTTTTGCTAACCTCATATTTACCGTTTTTAAAAATGAAAAATTTAAAATTTTCACACTAAATCATCGTCACAATTCTAACTCCCAATTCCTAACTCCCAATTCCTAACTCCCAATTCCTAACTCCCAATTCCTAACTCCTAACTCCTAACTCCTAACTCCTGACTCCTGACTCCTGACTCCTGACTCCTGACTCCTGACTCCTGACTCCTGACTCCTGACTCCTGACTCCTGACTCCTGACTC
>CAIVAU010000063.1 GCA_903903925.1 uncultured cyanobacterium | reverse complement strand
TTGCATCGGGATTGGAACAGAAGGAATCGAGGCGTATGAAGACAAATGCCGATACCAAATCCTGACTCCTGACTCCTGACTCCTGACTCCTGACTCCTAACTCCTGACTCCTGACTCCTAAACAAAAGATTTCCACCATTTGTCTTGTTGTACCAGTGTGTGGACTTGCCAGCTTGGGTCGGATTGGGGATAATCTAAACGGTAGTGTCCTCCTCGGCTTTCGGTTCTAAAAGCAGCACTTTTGAGAATTAAATAGGCAATATCTAGTAAATTACGGGTTTCTGCCCATAATCGTAACTGATGTTCAACATCGGGAAAATCGAAACAAGCTGGTTCTGTTGGCCTGAGAGAAAACAAAAATCGACTAATAGGCAAAGCAGCAAAATCTTGTTGCCAAGATTCAACAGTTGCGATCGCAAGATCCATCGTAGATTGCACCCGACAGATTCCAGCACTTTGCCATACAAGACGTGGGAGTTTTTGCCGCAGAAGTTCTAATTGTACTTGTTGAGCATTCCACTCACCCAAATCCATGGTAAATTCCCGTATAGGTAGCTCTGATATACCTTTTAAAGACGCGGAATTTGAGCCAGTGCTGGGGTGATCCTCTGCAGGTGAGGAGTGAAAGGGTTCGCCTCCCCTCTCTACATTCGCCATCTGCGCACCAAATACAATACACTCCAGTAAGGAATTACTTGCAAGACGATTGGCTCCATGCACTCCGGTACTAGCGGTTTCTCCGACTGCGTACAAACCGATAATATTTGTACGATTCATCAGATCTGTGAGAATACCACCCATCCAGTAATGAGCAGCTGGGGCAACCGGAATTGGTTCCGAAAATACGTCAATACCCCAGCGACTACAGACCTTAACAATGTTGGGAAAGCGGTGGCGAATTGTTTCTGCGGGGATGGGGCGCATATCCAACCACACATGGGAAGTTGCTGGGTCAACTGAAGTGTGTTGCAAGTGACTGAAAATTGCGCGACTGACTATATCTCTGGGGGCGAGTTCACCAGCCGGGTGATAATCAAACACAAAACGCCGCCCTTGATCATCGATCAGGTGTGCCCCTTCACCACGTACAGTTTCACTAATGAGAAAGCGGTCAGCATTGGGTTTAGTCAGGGCAGTAGGGTGAAATTGTACAAACTCTAAATCCCGAAGAATTGCCCCAGCACGCCATGCGATCACTACCCCATCGCCTGTGCTGACGGTAGGGTTAGTGGTTTGGGCAAACACTTGACCACCGCCACCTGTTGCTAGCACGACAGCGCCAGCTTTTACCCATCTGACTTGACTTTGATAAAACATGCTAATTCCCTGACAACGCCTCTGAAGTTCCGAAGGTCGGCTTCCTCCCCTTGAACTTTCCTGTGTTTCAGGTTCTAACCACAGACCTAATGCTAAAGCTTGTTGAATAACCTCAATGTTTTGGCGTCGCAGGACTTGGGCGGTGAGGGTGGTAATAATTTCCCTCCCTGTCGTGTCAGCGGCATGGAGGACTCGATGGCGAGAATGGGCTGCTTCTAAAGTTAAAGCTAATTCGCTGCTTTTACGGTCAAAAGCTACTCCCAAGTTGACTAAGGTTTGAATACAGCTTGGGGCAAGTTGTGCGAGAAATTCTACAGTGGGGCGATCGCACAAACCTGCACCAGCCTTTATTGTATCTTCAATATGCAATTGTGGGGAATCTTCAGGGGCGATCGCAGCGGCAATACCACCTTGCGCCCATTCACTGGCAGACAAAGAAACTGTTTCTTTAGTGATGAGACCGACTCGTAGATCACTTGGCAAACATAGTGCTGTGTATAGTCCAGCAGCACCAGCGCCGACCACTAATACATCAAAATTGTTCTGAATATTGTTAACAGACAAAGTGGGGAGTGGGGGGAGTGGGGGGAGTATGGGTAGAGGGGGGGAGAGGGAGGAGCAATTTCCTTCTCACACTCCCCCTAACTCTTCTATCTATAGATACCGTTGTTAAAGCGGTCAAATCCTTCGTTGAAGGTAGATTCGACCTCTGTGACGGTGAACTTGTCTAGGTTTTTTTCAAGGATTTCTTTTTGGTGTTCGCTTAATCCTTGAATGTTCAATACATCCTCTACCTTCTGATAAGGAGCACTAGAGATAATTTTCTTAGCGAGGGTAGGATATAGCCCCGGATACTCGAGAAAAGCTCGCACGTTGGTGTTATTCAAGTCAATTTTTTTCCCGAATTCCGTTCCTAGTTTCTGATCTGCCCGGTTCCGTAAAGGTTGAGTGCCCTCAACCGCTAGAACAGGGACTGATTGAAAAGTAACACTGCTGAAATTAGCAGCTTGGGCTATCTGAGGTGTTCCCAACCATCCCAAACATCCCACCAACAAACTAAACACTGTTAATAAACGCACAAATTGTTTCACGATTTTTCAACCTCTTTCAATCAAACTGAAATCAAAGCTTGAAGCTAAGAGCATTCACGGGTCAATAGTCTGTGGTTTTTTTACTGTTGACTCTTGACTAGAAGCTTGTAGCTTAATCAACACACAGCAGTTATCAGAAACTAATATACAACTTATCAATAACCACAATACTTGCTAGTACTGGGTTTTACTGTATTTTTTGCAAAAATTATTCAAAGCATTTTTTAATTGCCTGCGATACGGTATGGATGTTGGAAATTAGTCGTACCGAGATCCATAGTGGCAGAAGCCACCGCTCTAAATTCTGGGTTTTGACTCTTATGCCAAAGCAGCTGCTATCAGAAATAGGCTGTCCACCAAAATTGTACTCAGTACCGCTCCACTAAAAGCATACCAGTGCTGCTGTTTTTGACGTAAGGGTAAAATCCCCACTGTCAATAGCACTATAGCAAGAATTAGCGCCCAAGCTTGCCCCCAAGGTGTTTGTATTTGCACGACAGCGCTTTGTAAAATTGGTGACACATTAGCTGGTTCTACCTGCATAATTTTCCGCCAATAAGGCATCAAGTCTACTAGGTAGAAATATATGTCTGTTAGTACAGTACCAAGCAAGGAACCCAAATAAAACCAGTTACCCACTTTGCCCCAATTCCGACTTAGACACCATAAAGCAAATGGCAAGCCGATCGCCTCTACTGGTAAGTGCCATAACGGTTCCCAACGCAGCCAACCCCAGTAAATTGCTCCTGTCAACCAACTCCAGCTAAATCCTAAGAGTAAATCTCCCCAGAGATAGGTGACAGGTTGTGACATTAATCGAAGACTCCACCAAACCCAGCCTGCTGTTAGAGCTAAACTGAGCCACGGGAGCGATCGCACTAGTGGCGCTTCCACAAACACTGGTACAGATACCAGAAACACTGCTGCTGCAAGTACTAACCCACACCGCGTTGTATTCAATTGTGGAGAGTAACAAATAGATAGGGGGAGGGGGGGGATAGATGTGTCTGTTTGTCTCTCTGTCTCATTGTCTTCTCTGTCCTTTGTCTCCAAGGAATCGAGACTTGCGACCAGTTCAATCGTGGGGATGGAAGTAGAGTAGGAGGGCAATGTATTGTTAACCAAAGTTTTTAATATTTGTTACTTAACTTTATGTTACTTAAGATAACATAACATATTATCCCCCCCTAGGGCATTTTTATTTTACTATGAGTCTGGGGTTATCCGCATACACCCAGACTGCGGGGACTCTTTTGAGTGATAGGTATTTGCATGATAAATTCTGTACCTTTGCTTGGGATAGAGAGACACTGTAACTGACCATGATGCTTCTCAGTAATAATTTGGTAACTGATGAATAAACCAAGTCCAGTGCCCTTACCTACAGGTTTGGTAGTAAAAAAGGGGTCAAATATTTTGGCAAGTTGTGTTTCTTGCATTCCTAAGCCATTATCTATAATATGAATAGTAATTGTTTCTGAGGTAATTTGTTGGGTACGTATCTGAATCTGGGGTTGGATGGAATTGTTTTCCATTGCTTCTTCCAAAGCATCAATTGCATTACTGAGGATGTTCATAAATACCTGATTTAACTGTCCAGGGTAACATTCGATCAGAGGTAATTCTGCATACTCTTTGATGACTGCTATCGCACACCGATGAGGTTGGACTTTCAACCGATGATTCAAAATCATCAAAGTACTATCAATTCCTGAGTGAAGATCTGCCAATTTAAACGCTGATTCATCCAGACGGGAGAAATTGCGAAGGGAAAGGACAATGTCTTGAATGCGATCGCTACCCACTTGGAGAGAATCTATTAATTTAGGTAAATCCTGCTGTAAAAAATCTAAATCTATTTCTTTAATGAACTGGTGAATTTCCGGATTGGTTTCTGGATAATATTGCTGATATAGTTGCAATAATTTAAGAATATCATCAGTATAGTTAGTTAAATGTAATAGATTGCCATAAATAAAACTAGTGGGGTTATTAATCTCGTGGGCAATCCCTGCTACCATTTGGCCCAAGCTCGACATTTTTTCTGATTGAATTAACTGAATCTGAGTCTCTTTTAATTCTTTTAAAGTAGCTTGTAATTGCTGCATTTGCTGTTGACTTGTCTGTTGTCTCAATGATAATTGTTCTGCCATTTGATTGAAACTTTTTGCCAATTCTCCGATTTCGTCTTTATAGAGAACTTCTGCTCGTTCTGTCATGTTACCTTGGGAAAAGTTTTGAGATGCTTGTGTAAGATATCTGACCGGACGAGTGATTGCTGTTGTTAAAATTCCAGCTAATACAATATCAATTATTAATGTGAAGACAGTACTCGCTGCTTGTAATGATAGACTCTTTCTGAGTAGGATATTTAAATCTGTTTCAGGTGTACCCCTTACCAATACTACCACCGGTTGCCCTGCATGGTTAACAAGTTTTTTGGCAGCTACGGTATAAGTTTGTCCTTGGAGAGAAATACGCTCAGTCACAATATTATTGTTTGTTGTGATGGCGATCGCACTTGTCAATAGGGATGTGTTTGGTAGGGGTAAATTTAGCAAATATTTTTGGTTTTCTGGTTTCTGGGAACGATTGTCATGATTCGTCTCAATCGCAGAAGTGGCTAACTGTAATTCTCCCCTAGAAGATTGTAAATAAATTGCACTATAACCACCACCTTGTGAATCTAAGGTTTGACTGACAATCGGTGGTTTTTGATTAACAATGTCCCCAGATAACAAAGCACCGATAACCTGACCAGTTTGTGGATCTTTTACTGGTGTGACTGTGTAACGAATCAAGGATTCTTTCCCCGGAACTGTTAGTGGTAAGGGAGGATTCTCCTTAGCTAATTCTTGCCAGGTAATAATCTCGCTAGTTTTAATTTGCTGCGGTTGACGAAAAACCTCTGTCACTAAATTTTTGGGGTTAAAGATTTCCCCTGTGCGATCGCGATTAGCATTCGCAATAATTCTTAAATCTCGACCTACTAACGTGGCATATTCTATTTTTCGGGCTTTAATTTCATTTTGTAATATTTTATTGACTTTCTGTTGTAACTCAGGGCTTAAAGTCTGAGATTGACTATGCTTTTGGGCAGCAGCAATAATCGCCAAGTTATCAGATTGTCCGCGAAAACCAAATCCCATCTGATTAATTTTAATATTATAGTTAATCTCCGTCACAGCCAGTTCTGACTTCGCCTGATTGACTAAAATACTTCGCCCACCATGAATAATTAAAATAGACCCTGTTCCTACCAATCCTACAAGAGAAACTACTTCGGAAATAAACAAAGCAATTAGCTGTTTACGCCGAATTGATAAATCATAAAACCATTTAAATGTAAGTAGCTTATTAGAGTTCATTACTTCATGTCTTAACCTACCTTAGCTCCAGAGATAACAATCTGCGGAACTTTCCAGAATAAATATATAAACTACAGTATTTGTGAAAGAGGCATTAAGAGTTCCCGCCTGGAAGGGGCTTGGTAAAAATTATGATGATACTAATCTAGACATTAATAACCGGAACCTATTTTAATGGTAATCTCTCCAAAGTATGTGAACAATTGATATATTGTCAATCTCTTCGGAATATCTTGATAGTAGCTTCAATTGAGCTTAGCTTTAGCAACGGAAAAATTTTGCTTATTAAGGCTGAAACCAAGACTAGATAAGTTTTTCAGATTTACGAATCTAATGCCAATTCAGAGTATAACTTCCCTTGGGGCAAGGAGCTATACTGCAAATAGATGGCAGATATACTGATGTAATTGTTTATACGAGAACGGAAAGCATAGCTGCCCCAGTGGAGCCGTAAAAGTATAGTGATGGGGTGATTCACCTTCTGTACAAAGCCTACCGTTAAAGCAGTGGGATGTTATATTTAGAAGATGACGATTTAGACGGTTGACGGTTAACGGTTAATAGTTGACTATGGACGATTGATGATTGACTATTAACTACCATGCCTCCTGCCCGAATTACTAAAGTGTTACCTGATTCCATCGCAGCAGAAATTGGATTTGAACCGGGAGATGCAATCATTAGCATCAACGGTACACTTCCCCGTGATTTGATTGATTATCGGTTTTTGTGTGCTGATGAAGTGCTAGAATTGGAGATTATAGATGCTGCTGGCAAAACCCATCGCATTGAAATCGAAAAAGACTACGACGAAGATTTGGGACTGGAATTTGAAACCGCGCTATTTGATGGTTTAATTCAGTGTAATAACCGTTGCCCGTTTTGCTTTATTGATCAACAGCCACCAGGTAAGCGCTCAAGCTTATATCTGAAAGACGATGATTATCGGCTCAGCTTTTTGTATGGCTCCTACCTGACTTTAACTAATCTGCCACAACGGGAATGGCAGCGGATTGAACAAATGCGGCTGTCTCCGTTATATGTTTCTGTCCATGCCACTGAACCCGAAGTTAGAATTAGACTGCTAAAAAATCCACGTGCTGGAGAAATCTTGCAGCAAATCAAGTGGTTTCAAGAAAGGCGTCTGCAAATTCACGCACAAGTTGTGGTCTGTCCTGGTATTAATGATGGGCAGCATTTAGAACAAACATTGCAAGATTTAGCATCTTTTTATACAACTGAAGTACCTGCTGTTGCATCTGTGGCAGTAGTTCCAGTAGGCTTGACGCGGTTTCGTCCGCCAAAAGACGAACTCACACCTGTAACGCGCAAAAAAGCGATGGAAGTGATTTCCCAAGTGCGATCGCTTTCTGGGCAATTTCAGCGTCAGTTAGGTTCTACCTTTGCTTGGTTAGCGGATGAGTGGTTTTTGATTGCAGGAGAGGAAATACCATGTGACTCTGAATATGAAGATTATCCCCAAATTGATAACGGTGTTGGTTCTATTCGATTGTTTCTCAGCCAATTTTCTTTGGCAGCGAAAAATTTACTGCCACCAAAAGTCACGAAACGAAAAATGACTTGGGTGGTCGGCAACGCAGTAGAACAAGCATTTCAACCTATCCTCAAGCAGTTGAACTCTGTTGAGGGTTTAGAGGTTAAGATGTGTGCTTTAAACAGCGATTACTGGGGACAGAGTATCACTGTTACAGGCTTACTCACTGGTCATGATTTACTTTTAAAATTACAGGGGCAAGATTTGGGAGATGGAATTATGCTGCCAAATATAATGCTAAAACATGGAGAATTGATATTTTTAGATGATATAAGTATTGAGGAAGTTGCTAGCAAACTGGATACAAAAATATTTCCAATAGCAGGAGTTGAAGATTTAATCAAGACCTGCATCACACCTTGAAGCAATCTCACAATGACTAAAATCAAAAAAATAGGATTATTTATTCTTAAGTTTCAATTGTTTATTGTTTATTTATTTCACCTTTCGCCAGCAATGGGAGGGACTTCAGAACCAGTACTAAGCGTGGTTCAGAGCCAAGAAAATGCGAATCAGTGGAGAGGGATCACAAATCGCTTGGAGGCGGCTGGGGTGAAGTATTGTGTGATTCCTCTAGAGAGTGTCAGGAATGCGGCAGACTTGGGCGATCGCACGGTGTTGTTTTTACCAAATGTGGAGACATTAACACCAGCACAAGCGATCGCCCTAGAAGAATGGATGAGTAAAGGTGGAAGCCTAATTGCTAGTGGTCCTGTGGGGAGTCTGTCAGATCCAGGAGTACGCCAGTTGTTGCGAACACTTCTAGGAGGTTATTGGGGATTCAGCCTGAATAGTCTACAAAAGCTGCAACCCTCAAAAACTAGGATGCAGGACTGGGCAAGCCAAAGCAAGCTGTTTGGCAAAGTACACGGTGGCGTTGTGATTGCTGACGATTTCACAAGTCAAGCTGCTGCCGTATGGGATTCCAAAGATACTCCTGCCGCAGTAGTGGCAACTCAACGTTCTACCTTTTTCGGTTGGCGCTGGGGAGTAGACGCAGTCTCACCAGCCGAGTTAGATACTGCTTGGTTACAAGCTACCCTCAAACATATAAAAACCTCCTCAGTTGTCACAAATAGAATAGAAGGAGGTTCTCAAAGCTGCGCTACATCAGTAGCAGTAAAAGCAGGGGGAGTCACTTCCTCCCCCATCCCCCCCCTCTCCCCTCCCTCTCCCATCTCCTCTGCCCCCCAATCCAGACCCGTTCCTAATACCGCACCTCTACAGCAGAAAGATGAGCCGATCGACCAACTTGAACAAAAGGTGCGTCTGGATGTTCTGCCCAACTCAGATTCCCCAATTAACCGCACCGAAGCGATCGCGCTTCAGCAAGAGCTAGAAAATCTTATTGGTAGAGTCGAAAGTGCCAATCTAGCAGCATCAGTATATAACGGGTATGACAGCAACTTTACCGCTATAAAGCCACGGCAGGCAGAAATTGCCTCAACAAAACCTGAAGCACCAGTTCTAAGCCTACAGTCTGCCTTAGCACAGGCTCGTGAAGTGCTCAAAAACTTGCCTCAGTTGATTGCCGAAAAAGATTATGCTCAGGCGCGTCACCAGTGGCTGATGGCGAAAACGAACTTGTTGAACCTGTTTCCTACTGATCGGAGATTAGCTCAACCAGAAATCCGGGCAATATGGCTTGACCGGGGAACAATTGTCCGTGCTGGGAGTGAGGAGAGACTAGCCCAGATTTTTGAGCGGTTGGCCCAGGCGGGGATTAACACTGTGTTTTTTGAAACCGTTAACGCCAGTTATACTATTTATCCTAGCCAAATAGCCCCACAGCAAAACCCACTAATTCGCGGGTGGGATCCCCTAGAAGTTGCAGTCAAGTTAGCTCACGAACACGGTATGGAATTACATGCCTGGGTTTGGGCTTTTGCTGCTGGTAACCAACTTCACAATGAAATTATCCATCTTGACCCCAATTATCCAGGACCAGTGCTTGCCGTTCATCCTGATTGGGCAGGTTACGATAATCGTGGTCAGATCATTCCGGTTAATCAACACAAGCCTTTCTTCGATCCAGCGAATCCTGAAGTGCGGCAGTACTTACTCAGCTTGTACGAGGAAATTGTCGATCGCTATCACGTTGATGGTCTACAACTAGATTATATTCGTTATCCATTTCAAGACCCTGAGAGTCGGCGGACTTATGGCTATGGCAAAGCGGCAAGAACACAATTTCAGCAACTAACTGGCGTAGATCCAGTGAATATTTCTCCTAGCGAGCGGGATTTGTGGCAAAAGTGGACGGAATTTCGCACTTCTTTAATCGATAGCTTTGTTGCCCAAGTATCAAGACAATTGCGACAAAAGCGACCTAACCTGATTGTGTCAGTTGCCGTATTTCCCCTTCCTGAGCAAGAACGCATTCAGAAGATCCAACAACACTGGGAACTTTGGGCACAGCGCGGTGATGTAGATTTGATTATTCCGATGAATTATGCCCAAGATACCATGAGCTTTGAGCGATTAGGACAACCCTGGATTGTTTCTAAACAATTAGGCTCTAGCTTATTGGCACCAGGAATTCGCCTGCGTTCCTTACCCATAGTTGGGGCATTTGATCAAATTCAACTGACAAGGGATTTGCCAGTGAGTGGTTATGCCCTTTTTGCCGCAGAAAATTTCAGCAACGACTTATATAAAGTTTTTAACAGCACTCAAGGTAATAGACAAAGCCAACAAAAAGAACTCATCCCTTACCGCCAACCTTTTAAAACAGCTGCGGCGCGTTACACTGCCCTGCAGGAGGAATGGAAGCTAGTTGCGCAAAATAATCAGATGCGAGTACCGACTACGTCACGACAAGAATTTAACGCTCAAGCAGAAGTTGTGCAAAATGCTTTGGATCAGCTTGCTGCCAAGCCAAATGCTAGTAAGTTTATCGTGGCAAAAGCCTTACTAAATCGCTTCCAATCTCAATTTCTGGTGTGGATGCGCCCACAGGCGATCGCAAATCCATATCAAGTCAAAGTCTGGCAAAATCGCCTTATTACCATAGAAAGGCTTTTAAACTATGGTGGACGGGCACACAGGGAAGAGAGGGGGGAGAGGGGGGAGTAATGTCTTCCTCACCAACTGATTATTCCTGACTCCCCACACCTCCCACACCCCCCACACTCCCCACACCCTATTCCTGACTCCCCACACCCTATTCCTGACTCCCCACTCAAAATTTTAAATTTTTCGGTGCATATACTCAAGATATTGTCTCTGTACAAAGTAAAAATAAAATATTGGACAATAATTACAATACTTGCTTGATACAACAGTTTTTTCATGAAGGCTATTGCAATCATCTATGCACGCCATAGCTCAGCTGCTCTTACTACCATCGTGGAATTCGGCAATTGATTTTTATCAAATGGCTGTTGCACCGGACACACCATGCAATCTCAAAAAATGTTGCAATTAATTATGGACAACATTCCCCAATGTGTTTTCTGGAAAGACACAGCCTCTGTTTACTTGGGTTGTAATCTTAACTTTGCAAGAATTGTTGGTTTTGACAGTCCCAAAGATATTGTAGGTAGGACTGACTACGATTTATTCTCCGACCAACAAGAAGCTGACTTCTACCGTGCATCTGACGCCAAGGTGATGGAGACGGATGTCCCAGAATATCACATGATCCAATCTCATCTGCGAAAGGATGGCACAAAAGCTTGGCTGGAGACAAATAAAGTCCCATTGCATAATGCTGAAGGCTATGTAATGGGTGTGTTGGGTACTTTTGAAGAGATTAGACAATACGGTGTTGAGTACCGTTTTTTACACCAGGATGGCACTTATCGCTGGGTATACGATCAAGCAAAGCTTGTGCGGGATGAGGCTGGCAAAGAAGTAGAAATTGTTGGTTACTGGACAGATATTACGCAACGCAAGCAACTGGAGGCGGAACTAAGAAGTGCTTTAGAAAAAGAAAAAGAACTCAATGAACTCAAATCTCGTTTTATCTCAATGACTTCCCATGAGTTTCGCACGCCATTGAGTACCATTCTTTCTTCTGCGGAGTTACTAGAACATTACCGCCATAAATGGACGGAGGAAAAACAACTCACTCACCTGCATCGGATTCAAACCGCTGTTAAGCACATGACTGAAATGTTAAATGATGTATTAGTGATTGCTAAGGCGGAAGCGGGAAAACTAGATTTTAGACCAACACCCTTTGATTTGGTTGAATACTGCCTTTATGTGGTGGAAGAATTACAACTGAATGTCAACAATCAGCACGCTATCACTTTTTACAGTCAACAAAAATCCATGCCATGCTCTATGGATGAAAAATTGCTGGGGCATATTCTCAGTAACTTACTCTCGAATGCAATCAAGTATTCCCCAACTGGTAGCAATGTCAAGTTTACTCTCACTTGTCAAGCAGGGCGAGCAATATTTGAAATTCAAGACCACGGAATTGGCATTCCGCCAGAAGATTTACCCTGCCTATTTGAATCTTTCTTTCGCGCTACGAATGTGGGCAATATCCAAGGTACAGGATTGGGACTGGCGATAGTAAAAAAGTGTGTAGATACCTATCAGGGTGAAATTTCAGTGATCAGTGAAGTCGGATTAGGAACGACGTTTACTGTCAGCTTACCATTGGTTATTTGTTAGTTGTTAATACAGCAATCAACCAATAAACACCAATCACCAACTAACAATGACTAAAATTTTAATAATTGAAGACGAAGAATCAGTACGAGAAAATATTTTAGATCTGCTAGAAGCTGAAGGGTTTGACACCATTACTGCTGCCAATGGTAGAATTGGTTTACAGTTGGCGCTTTATGAAGATCCCGACATAGTAGTGTGTGACTTAATGCTACCAGAAATTGACGGTTATAGTGTGCTAACAGCATTACGTGAACAACCTTTTACAGCAACAATGCCGTTTATTTTTCTCACGGCTAGATCTTCTAGAGTTGACTTTTATCAAGGTATGGATCTCGGAGCTGATGACTATCTCACAAAGCCGTTTACGCGTGCAGAATTATTAAGTGCAGTTACCAGACGCTTATTAAAGCAGGCTAATGTGACAATTGGATAAATTGTTTCTTTGACAACTGTTTGAACGCACGAAACTTGCTTGTGTAATCCAAATATTTTTGAGTTTTAATGAGTTAGTATTATGGGAAATCATCACCATTCAGAATCTGAAAATTTCAAATCAATTATTTTCTCATGTGTGACTCAGTATGTATAAAGTTTTAATTATTGAAGACGATACAAGCGTGCGACAAAATCTTTTAGACTTGCTCTTACTTGAGGATTTCAAAGTAATTGCTGCAGAAAATGGTCGCATCGGTATTCAGTTAGCTGAAAGGGAAATTCCTGATCTCATTGTTTGCGATGTGATGATGCCAGAATTAGATGGTCACAGCGTTTTGAAACTATTACGCCAAGAACCTAGCACAGCGACTATTCCCTTCATTTTTCTGACGGCTAAATCTGATAAAATTGACTTTCGTCAAGGTATGGAATTAGGGGCTGATGATTACTTAACAAAGCCTTTTACAAGAGCAGAATTACTGGCCGCTATGACATCCAGATTAGAAAAACAAATCATCATCAATCAACAGTCCCAACAAAAGCTGGATGACTTGCGTAGCAGTATTACCTTCTCCCTTCCTCATGAAATGCGGACACCCTTGAATGGTATTTTGGGTTTTTCAGCACTTTTAATTAAAGACGTCAATATCCTCAGTTCACACGAAATCGCCGAAATGGCAGAAGGTATTCATAAATCTGCTGAGCGTTTATTGAGGTTGATTCAGAACTTTTTGCTCTATGCAGAGCTTGAAATCATAGCAACTGATCAAGAGCGAATCAACTTGCTGCAAAGTTATCAAACAGTGTTTCCTACAATAGCTTTGACCAACTTGATAACTGAAAAAACAAAACGAGCAGGACGGCTAGAAGATTTACAAGTAGATCTACATACCCATTGTCATCCACGACTTAGTGAAACAAGACTGTATAAAATTATTGAAGAATTAATTGATAATGCCTTGAAGTTTTCCTCATCGGGAACAATGATTCAGGTTAACAGTACGTATATTAACAATAAATTTACGCTATCTTTTATTGACCATGGACGAGGTATGACATCTGCTCAGATTGCCGAGTTGGGAGCATATCGGCAATTTGAGCGTAAACTCTACGAACAACAAGGTTCTGGTTTAGGATTGATCATCGTTAAGCGTTTGGCTGAATTACACGGCGGTGAACTTAAAATCGATAGCACGCCAGATGAAAAAACACTTGTGCAAGTTATGCTTCCGTGTGATTGATTGTGTAGAGTATTATAAAGAGCGGCTCTAACTTGATTGAGGTTGACGTAGAAAATCTGGAATGAATAGAAGAGTAGTATTTGAACCGAGTGCCTTTGAAGATTTTAACGAGTGGTCTAAGCTGGATAAGAAGTTCTACAAAAAAATTGTTGAGTTAATAAAAGGTGTTGACCGTTCCCCCTTTACAGTATCAAAGTAGAAAGCCCACGAGGTGCTCGGGTTGAGCGGGGCGAAATCCTCAACCGTCCTTCAGGCGTGGGATGAATACGACGCGAATGGCAGTCGCAGTCAAGATCAAAGTGTGCTACAATGTGGGTGGTCAGCAAATTTTGATGCTAAAATCATCAGCGTGGGATTGTTTAAGGCAAACCTGCAACTGTTGAGCGAGAAGCTCGACATGAGGATTGCTAACCATAGTGTTGTGATTGCCAGGAACCCAGTGGATATCGACACCTTGGGTAGCGAACTGATCCCAACCGCCAGTTAAATCTTGGGAGTCGGTTGCAACGCCCTCCTCGCTGGCCAAAAAGAGAGTCACCTTACCGGGATAAGGTCGGGGGCTATAGTTTTTTGCGGCTTGGAGACGAAGAGAGAAGCCCTCAACGAGACGTTGAGTTTGAGCTTGATCCAACTCTAGGGAGTGCTCTTTTGACAGTAAGTCCACCAAGAAAGCAGCGTTGTCCGGTTCTTCTAACTCTTCGAGATCGATGAAAGCAGATGTATCCAGCAACCCTAAAAAGGATACCTGCTGACCTTGAGCTTGAAGCTGCTGGGCGATCTCAAAAGCGATGAGACCACCTAAACTCCAGCCGCCGAGAAGGTAAGGGCCTTGTGGCTGAACAGTCTGCATTGCTTGGATATAATGAGCCGCCATGTCTTCGATCCGAGTGTAAGACTTGTGTTCCTGATCCAAGCCCAGTGATTCGAGACCATAAAACGGTTGTTCTGGACCAAGATGACGCGCTAAATCAATGTACGCGAGGACAGTGCCAACACCAGGATGGACGCAGAAGAAGGGTTGCTTTGTGCCACTCGGCTGAATTGGAACTAAGGTAGACCAAGATGGAGAAGCTGTTGAAGCCTGGAGTTGACTTGCCAGGTGTTCAATCGTCGCGCCTTGAAAGAGTGTTGCCAAAGACAGACTCTTGCCAAACTGCTGCTCAATCCTCCCCATCAGGCTGACGGCCAACAGGGAATGACCACCAAGGTCAAAGAAGTTATCCAAGACTCCTACAGGGTGAACATTGAGCACCTCTTCCCAGATCTGGGCGAGTTGCAATTCTAGGGGATTACGGGGAGGGACAAAACTGGCTTTCACACTAAGTCGAAGATCTGGGGCTGGAAGTTTTCTGCGGTCTACCTTGCCGTTGGGGGTCAGAGGTAGAGTTTTCAGGAGTACGAACGCAGATGGAACCATGTAGTCAGGTAGCATCGTATTCAGGAAACTACGCAGTTCATCGCTGGAGGGACTTAGCTCTTGGTTGGGGACAACATAAGCTACCAAGTGCTTGTTCCCGGTCGTCTCTTCCCGAAGAATAACCACCGCCTCCTGCACTTGATGGTATTGATTCAGCAACGCCTCAATTTCTCCCAATTCAATCCGGAAGCCGCGAATCTTCACCTGCTCGTCAATGCGACCGAGGAATTCAATGTTACCATCTCTTAAGTAACGGGCTGAGTCGCCAGTCTTGTAGAGGCGTGCCCCCTCCTCTTGACTCCATGGGTTGGGAATAAATTTTAATAGCGTCAACTCTGGGGCGTTAAGATAACCCCGCGCTAAACCGGCACCACCGATATACAGTTCTCCTGGTTCACCAACAGGCACAAGCTGCAAATTCTGATCCAGGATATAAATCTGTGCATTGGCGATCGCACGTCCAATGGGCGCAATTTTTCGTTCAGTCCCACCCTGGCAAATCCAAGAGGTCGTTTCTATAGAAGCTTCTGTCGGACCATAGGAATTATACAGCACGTTTTCCTTCTTCAACCGCCGATAAAAGCGCTCGTATAGTTCCACTGGTAAAGCTTCACCACCGCAGGTGACATGCCTCAGGCTTTGACAACGATCAAAACCCTCCTCCTCGATTAAAACGCTGAGGATCGCCGGCACTGTGGCAGTGACAGTAATTTGCTGTTCAGCAATGAACTTAACAAGGTAGTTCGTGTCCCGATGTCCCCCTGGACGAGGAAGAATCAACTGTCCCCCAAATGACAATGTCCAGAAGATCTGCATCACACTGGGGTCGAAGCTCAAAGAAATCGTCTGTAAAACTTTGTCAACTGCCGTTAATCCAAAACTTGTTTGTCGCCATTCCAGTTCATTGCAGACCCCACGGTGGGGGATCATCACACCCTTCGGCTTGCCTGTAGACCCAGACGTATAAATCACATAAGCCAAGTTACTTGAACGCACACCACTGACAGGATTGGTCTGACTCTGTTGAGCAATTATCTCCCAGTCTGCATCAAGAAATACGGGGAGTGGGGAGCAGGGGAGAATTCCTACTGACTCCTGACTCCTGACTCCTGACTCCTGACTCCTGACTCCTGACTCCTGACTCCTGATCACCACCTGCACTTGTGAATCTAATAACATGAAACTTAATCTTTCTTCGGGATAGGCTGGATCTAGGGGGACGTAAGCACCACCTGCCTTGAGAATCCCTAGCAGTCCTACGACCATCTCTAAGGATCGCTCGACGCAGATGCCTACGAGGACTTCCGGGCCGACCCCTAGGGCTTGCAGGTGGTGTGCCAGTTGATTGCTGCGGGCATTCAACTCCTGGTATGTCAGATACTGGTTTTCAAAGACCACTGCGATCGCATCTGGGGTTCGTTCTACCTGTGCTTCAAACAATTGATGGATACACTGTTCCTCAGAATACTCCCTCTGGGTGTTGTTCCATTCAAAGAGCAACTGATGTCGCTCCTCTTCACTCAGCAGGGGCAATTCCGATAGACGTTGCTGTTGATTCACGACAATGCCTTCGAGCAAAGTCTGGAAATGTCCCACCATCTGCTGGATTGTAGCCGCATCAAATAAATCGCGGTTATATTCCCACGAGCCGATGAGTCCCGCCTCAGTTTCCTCCATTGACAGGGTCAAATCTAAGTTGGCAGTCACATCCTCCAGTTCCAAAGGCGTGATGGTCAAACCAGACAGTTCTAGTTTTTCCATCATGGCATTCTGCAAGACAAACATGACTTGGAACAGGGGAGCATGGCTTAAAGAACGCTGTGGTTGGAGTTCTTCCACCAACTTCTCAAAGGGAAAATCTTGGTGGGCATAGGCATCCAATGCCGTTTCACGTACCTGTTCTAGCAGTTCCACAAAGGTGGGGTTGCCCTGAAGTTGGGTGCGCAGTACCAAGGTATTGACAAAAAAGCCAATGAGAGGTTCAATTTCACTGCGGTTACGGTTGGCGATGGGGGAGCCGATGACGATATCATCCTGACCACTGTAGCGTGAGAGTAAAGTCACAAAAGCCGCCATGAGAGTCATAAACAGCGTCACCCCTGACTTTTGGCTTAAGGATTTGAGCTTCTGAGTCAAATCCTGAGTCAGTTGAAAGTGTTCACTGCCCCCTCGGAAAGTCTGAACTGAAGGGCGGGGGCGATCGCTGGGCAATTCCAGCAGGGGTGGTGCGCCTGCTAACTGTTGCTTCCAGTAGCTGAGTTGCTTTTCGAGGACATCCCCAGTCAACCAAGAACGCTGCCAATGAGCAAAGTCAGCATATTGGATCGGCAACTCTGGTAAAGGGCTAGGTTCTCCTGCACAGAAAGCTTCATAGAGCACAGACAACTCGTGAACGAATATCCCCATCGACCAGCCATCAGAGACAATGTGGTGCATCACCAGTAGCAGCACATGGGATTGTGCTTCCAACCGCAGCAGCGTCACTCGCAGCAACGGACCATTTGACAAGTTAAAGGGTCGGCTTGCCTCCTGATTCGCCAATCGCTTCACTTCTATTGACTGCTCCTCCAATGGTAGATGTTGCAGATCTATTATGGGGAGAGAGAAGAGAGAGGGGGGTGTGTGGGAGGGGTGGGGGGACTGGGGAGTAATATCTTCTCTTCCCACACTCCCCACACTCCCCACACCCCCCACCCTCTGCACCGGTGAGCCGTTCACCATCTGGAAAGTGGTGCGTAGGGCTTCGTGACGCTGCCGGATTTCGAGCAATGCCATTTCTAGGGCGGCAATGTTGAGGAAACCAGTGAGGTGTAGGGTTTCTGGTAGGTTGTAAGTGGCGGTTTCGCTATCCAGTTGGTTGAGGAACCACAGTCTGGCTTGGGCAAAGGATAGGGGTAGGTACTGGGTACTGGGTACTGGGTACTGGGTACTGGGTAGGATCTGGCCCAATCCCCAATCCCCAATCCCCAATCCCCAATCCCCAATCCCCTCAATGGTTTTACTGAGTTCCGCGACGGTGGGGGATTCAAACAAACAGCGCAGAGGCAGATCTAGCCCGAAGAGCGATCGCAACCGAGACATCACCTGAGTTGCCAGGAGGGAATGTCCTCCTAGTTCAAAGAAGTTGTTGTGGATGCCAACAAGTTTGAGATTCAGGACTTCGCCCCACAAATTAGCGAGGATTTCTTCAGTCGGAGTGCGGGGAGGGACAAAGCTATCAGCCAGACTCAGTTCAATATCTGGCATAGGCAATGCCCTCTTATCGATCTTGCCGTTGGGGGTGAGGGGCAAAGACGGAAGCATCACGAACGCTGATGGCACCATGTAGTCGGGTAACTTCTCCTTCAGGAAATTGCGCAGTTCACTGACGGTGACACTAGGCTGCTGGTTGGGGACGACGTAGGCTACTAGGTGCTGGTTTCCGGGACTATCTTCCCGAACGATCGCCACAGCTTCCTGCACCCATGGGTGTTGACCCAGCACCGCCTCAATTTCTCCAAGTTCGATCCGGAAGCCCCGCACCTTAACCTGATCATCAATGCGACCAAGAAATTCAATGTTCCCATCGTCCTTGTAGCGGACTTTATCTCCAGTTTTGTAGAGGCGAGCACCTGCTACCTCAGTAAAGGGGTCAGGAATAAAAGCCTTTTGTGTCAGCTGTGGATTGTTCAAATAGCCCCGTCCAACACCGACTCCACCAACGTACAGTTCTCCTGCTACCCCAATTGGCACCGGTTGCAACTGTTTGTCAAGTACATATAACTGTGTATTTAATATTGGCCGACCGATCGGCAGGTTAATCACTTCTGTTGCTGGTGGTTGGGTGATTGGGTAATGGGTGACATCATCGGAACACTCTGTTGGACCATAGGCATTCAACATCGGGATTGTTGGGTATTCCTCCAACCACTGACGACACAACTGTGGTGGCAAGGTTTCACCTGTAAGGAGTAGCCAACGTAATTGGGGACTGGGGACTGGGGACTGGGGACTGGGTACTGGGTACTGGGTAGGATCTGGCCCAATTGCCAATCGCCAATCGCCAGTCCCCAATCCCCCCAGGATCATTCGCAACAGGGATGGCACAATCTCCAAAATTGTGATTTTTTGAGTTTCTACCAGTTGCAGCAATTTGGCTGGATCTGTCGCCACTTGATTGCTGACAATCTCAACTCGCCCACCCACCACCAGGGAAACTAGAAATTGCCAGATACTAATGTCAAAACTTTGAGAGGCGGTTTGCGCTACTACGTCGTTTGCATTTAGAGCTAAGTCGTTAATCTTAGCATACAAATGATTCACCATTCCCCGATGTTCCAGCATCGCCCCCTTCGGCTTTCCTGTGGAACCTGAGGTATAAATGATATATGCTAAGTTTTCTGGCAGGCAGCGTATGGGCAGATTCTCACCAGAGTGCTGTTGTGCTGCCATATCTTCCAGCAGTAATATCTGCGGTGGTGGACCTTCTAGGCTGTTGAGGGCGGAGGAAGCCATCATTTCAAATTGCCTAGTTGCTAGTACTAGTAGCACTTGACTTTGCTCTAAGCAGGATTTCATGCGATCAACTGGATGATCTGGATTTAGGGGTAGGTATGCCCCTCCTGCCTTGAATACCGCCAGCATTGCTGTTAAGAAATCTATGTTGCGATCGCACAGCAAGGCGACTATTGTTTCTGGGCCGACTCCTAGTTCTACCAGAGACCAGGCGATCCTATTCGCACGGACGTTCAGCTCGAAGTAAGTGAGATAAGTCTCTTCAAACACCACGGCAACGGCATTGGGTGTCCGTGATACCTGTGCTTCAAATAACTGTGGAAAACACTGTTTTAAGGGAACTTCAGCAGCGGTGTTGTTCCATTCAAAGAGCAATTGCTGTTTCTCGGCTGCACTTAGTAGGGGCAATTGGGAAATTCGTTGTTGGGGATTGGCAACGATGCCTTCAAGCAAAATCTCGAAATGTTCCACCATCCGGGTAATGGTAGCGACATCAAACAGGTCACAATTATACACCAATTCCCCTGTCAATCCGGCATCTGTTTCCTCGATCGACAGAAACAAATCATCAGCGATCGTGAAGTCCTCAAGGTCGAAGGTCGTTACAGACAGCCCCGGCAGTTCCAGTTTCTCTGCTGTAGTATTTTGCAAGACGAACATCACCTGGAACAGAGGGGAATAACTCAGAGAACGCTGTGGCTGGAGTTCCTCCACCAGCTTCTCGAAGGGTATATCCTGGTGGTCATAGGCTGCTAATGTCGTCTCACGCACCCGTTCTAGTAACTCTAGGAACGTGGGGTCTCCCTGAAGTTGGGTGCGCAACACCAGGGTATTGAGAAAGAAACCAACCACAGACTCAATTTCACTGCGGTTACGGTTGGCGATGGGGGAGCCGACAACGATATCATCCTGACCACTGTAGCGTGAAAGTAAGGTGACAAAGGCTGCCAGGAGAGTCATAAACAAGGTCTTCCCTGACTGCTGACTTAAGGTCTTGATCTTCTGCGTTAGATCCCAATTCAGTTGAAAGTATTTACTGTGACCTCGGAAAGTCTGAACTGACGGTCTGGGTCGGTCCGTGGGCAGTTCCAGTAGGGGTGGTGCGCCTGCTAACTGTTGCTTCCAGTAACCAAGTTGCCTTTGGAGAACCTCCCCGGTAAGCCACTGCCGCTGCCAGTGAGCGAAGTCAGTATATCGGATCGGCAGTTCAGGCAGTGACGAGGGACTTTCAGTCGAGAAGGCTTTGTAAAGAACCACGAGTTCCCGAAACAAGATTCCGATAGACCAGCCATCAGCAGCAACGTGATGCATCACCAACAGCAGTATGTGTTCCTCTGATGCCAACCGCAGCAAGGTTGCTGCCAACATTAAATCAGAGGACAAGTTGAATAAATGCTGAGCCTCTTTTTCGAGGATTCGTTGAACTTCTGCTTCGCGATCGCCCCCGGACGACTGACTCAAGTCAATGAGTGGCAATTCCACCGACTGTCTCTCAGTCACTACCTGCACCGGACTTCCATCCACACAGACAAAATTGGTACGTAATGCTTCGTGGCGAACCACCAGAGCATGGAGCGTTTGTGACAGTGCTTCCACATTCAGGGTACCACTCAAGCGCACTCCTGTACAGATATTGAAGGGGCTGTTAGGATCTAACTGATCCAAAAACCATAACCTTTGCTGAGAAAAAGACAATGGGCAAGGCTCAGATGTTTCCCTGCGAGGAATTCGTTGGTTCTTGACAGCAGAATTATCCTTTTTCATCAGGCGCTGCTGGAGCAGTGCTAGCTTTTTGGGAGAAAGATTAGCGATCCGTTGACTAAAATCACTCATGGCTGATTGTTCCTGGAAAACGACTTTGGTTGATTAAAGAGGGAGCAGGGAGCAGGGAATAGGGAATAGGGAATAGGGAATAGGGAGTGTGGGAAGTCTGGGAAGTCTGGGAAGTCTGGGAGGAGAAGATATTACTCCCCTGTCCCCCCATACCCCCCCTGCTCCCTGCTCCCTGCTCCCTGCTCCCTCTTAAAGTTCTTCCAACTCAGCTAAAATGCGAGCCATCTCTTCATCCTCTGTTTCGTGAGCTAGACTCAGGACGATGTTCGCTGCTAGATCAGCGACTGTCTGTGTCTCAAAGAATGTACGTAGAGAAAGTTCTACCTGTAAGGAGTCGCGGATTCTGGAGATGACCTGAGTTGCTAGCAGAGAGTGTCCTCCTAAGTCGAAGAAATTGTCGTAGATGCCGACCTGTTCTAGCCCCAGAATTTCAACCCAGATGCCTGCAAGCATTTCTTCTATTGGGCTACGGGGTGCGACGAACGTGCTGTTTAATTCAGGGTGTGCCCAATCGGGTGCAGGAAATGCCTTGCGGTCTACTTTGCCGTTGGGGGTGAGGGGCATTTTCTCTAATATGACGAATGCTGCTGGCACCATGTAGTCAGGCAGTTTCTCCTTGAGGAAGCTGCGCAGAATGCTTGTGGTAGGTGGTTCAGGGTTGGACACAATATAGGCAACTAGGCGCTTATTACCTGGTTGGTCTTCTCTGGCAATAACTACAGCTTCTCGTACTTGGGGGTGTTGTGCCAGTACTGCCTCAATTTCTTGAAGTTCGATGCGGAAGCCGCGAATCTTCACTTGGTAGTCAATGCGACCGAGAAACTCGATGTTGCCGTCTCTGAGGTAACGGACTTTGTCGCCAGTTTTGTAGAGGCGAGAATCTGCCTGTTGAGCAAAAGGGTTGGGAATAAAGGTCTGTTGTGTCTGTTGTGGATTGCGGAGATAGCCACGTCCAACACCGACCCCGCCAACGTACAGTTCTCCTGCTACCCCAATTGGCACTGGTTGCAACTGTTTGTCAAGTACATATAATTGTGTATTCGACACTGCACGACCTATAGGGAGGTTGAGCATCCCCAAATCAGGTGGCTCTTGAATCGGGTAATGGGTGACATCATCGGAACACTCTGTTGGCCCATAGGCATTCAACATGGGGATGGTTGGGTAGTAATCTAACCACTGACGACATAACTGTGGTGGCAAAGCTTCACCAGTCAGGAGTAACCAACGTAAATGGGGACTGGGGACTGGGGACTGGGGACTGGGGACTATTTCTTGAAGTATCATCCGCAACAGGGATGGCACAATTTCTAGAATCGATATTTTCTCGCTCTCGACTAGTGCCAGCAGTTGGGCGGGATCTGCCATTTCGTTGGGGACAATATGAACTCGCCCTCCGACCAACAGTGCTACCAGAAATTGCCAGATACTAATGTCAAAACTCTGGGGAGCAGTTTGCGCTACTATGTCGTTAGCTGTTAAGTCTAGATCTTTGATTTTAGCATACAAATGATTCAGCATCCCCCGATGTTCGAGCATTGCCCCTTTGGGTGTTCCTGTGGAACCTGAGGTATAAATGACATATGCTAAGTTTTCTGGTAGGCAGCGTACAGGCAGGTTTTCATCAGAGTGCTGTTGTGCTGCCATGTCTTCCAGCAGTAATATCTGCGGTGGTGTCCCTGAGAGGCTGTTGAGGGCAGAGGCAACCATCGGTTCAAATTGCCTAGTTGCTAGTACTAGAGGCACTTGGCTTTGCTCCAAACAGGATCTCATGCGCTCAACTGGATGATTTGGATTCAGGGGTAGGTATGCTCCTCCCGCCTTGAATACCGCTAGCATTGCTGTTAAGAAATCAAGGTTGCGTTCCACCAGTAATGCGACAATTGTCTCTGGGCCTACTCCCAACTCTACCAGATGCCTTGCCCAACGGTTAGCACGGGCGTTTAACTCGAAGTAAGTCATTTGCTGGTTGTTAAACACCGCCGCCACTGCATTCGGGGTTCGTGCTACTTGTGCTTCAAATAACTGTGGAAAACACTGTTCTAGGGGAAATTCAGTCGTGGTGTTGTTCCATTCCACCAGCAACTGATGTCTCTCAGCGGCATTTAGGAGTGGTAATTCTGCCAGATGTTGTTGGGGATTAGCAACGATGCCTTCGAGCAAGGTTTGGAAATGTCCTACCATTTGGGTGATTGTGGTAGAATCAAACAAGTCACTGTTGTAGACAAAATCCCCAGTCAATCCTGTATCTGTTTCCTCCATCGACAGCAGCAAATCATCAGTGGCGATCGCCTCATCCAATTTGAAGGGAGTCATGGAAAGCTCTGGTAGTTCTACTTTCCCCATCAGGGTATTCTGCAAGACGAACATCACCTGGAACAGGGGTGTGTAGCTCAAAGAACGCTCTGGTTGAAGTTCTTCAACCAATTTCTCAAAGGGCATGTCTTGGTGAGCATAGGCATCCAAGGTCATCTCCTTCACCCGTCCTAGGAGTTCGACAAAGGTAGGATTTCCGTAAAGTTGGGTGCGCAGTACCAGGGTATTGACAAAAAAGCCAATGAGAGGTTCAATTTCACTGCGGTTGCGGTTGGCGATGGGGGAGCCGATGACGATATCATCCTGACCACTGTAGCGTGAAAGTAACGTGACAAAAGCCGCCACTAGAGTCATGAACAAGGTCACCCCTGACTGCTGGCTTAGGGTTTTGAGCTTCTGGGTCAAATCCTGATTCAGTTCAAAGTGTTCACTGCTGCCTCGGAAAGTCTGAACTGAAGGGCGGGGGCGATCAGTGGGGAGTTCCAGTAGGGGTGGTGATCCTGCTAACTGTTGCTTCCAGTAGCTAAGTTGCGTTTCGAGGACATCCCCGGTCAACCAAGAACGTTGCCAGTGGGCAAAGTCGGCATATTGGATCGCTAACTCTGGTAAGGGGCTAGGCTCTCCTGCACAAAATGCTTTATAGAGGGTGGACAACTCATCGATGAATATCCCCATTGACCAGCCATCAGAGACAATGTGGTGCATTGTCAGTAGCAACACATGGGATTGTATTCCCAATCGCAGCAGTGTGACTCGTAGCAATGGCCCGTTTGACAGGTCAAAGGGTTGCTGCGCCTCCTCGGTAGCAAATTGTCTCACTTGGGCAGACTGTTCTACTTCTGGTAAATGTTGCAAGTCTACTATTGGGAAGAGGGAGCAGGGAGCAGGGAGCAGGGAGCAGGGGAAGAAATTAATTCTTCCCACACTCCCCACACTCTGCACTGGGGAACCATTCACGATCTTGAAGGTCGTGCGTAAGATTTCGTGACGCCGCAAGATTTCTTGTATGGCCATTTCTAGGGCGGTTACCTGGAGGTAACCAGTGAGGCGTAGGGGTTCTGCCATGTTGTAAGTGGCACTCTCCTCCTCCAGTTGGTTCAGGAACCACAATCTCGTTTGGGCAAAGGATAGGGGTAGATCTGAGTTGCGTGGGATTGGGGCGATCGCCGGTGTTTGCAGTCCCAAACCAGTATGTTGGGCTGCCTCGATCACCTCACTCAGTTCCGCTATGGTGGGAGATTCAAACAAGCGGCGCATAGGCAAATCTACTCCCGTTAAGGAACGCAACCGAGAAATCACCTGGGTCGCCAGTAGGGAATGTCCTCCCAGTTCAAAGAAGTTGTCGTGGATACCGACAAGTTTGAGATTCAGGACTTCTGCCCACAGGTTAGCAAGGATCTCTTCGGTAGGAGTGCGGGGAAGAACGAAGCTAGGGCGAGTCATTTCCAGATCCGGTGCGGGCAATGCGCGACGGTCTATCTTGCCGTTGGGGGTCAGGGGGATCTTGGACAACATGATGAACACGGAGGGCATCATATAGTTGGGCAGTTTCTCCTTGAGAAAACTGCGCAATTCACTCACGGTGACACCAGACTGTTGGTTGGGGACGACATAGGCTACTAAGTGTTGGTTTCCAGGAGTGTCTTCCCTGACGATCGCCACCGCTTCAACGACACCCGCGTGTTGTAAGAGGACTGCTTCAATTTCTCCTAGTTCAATCCGGAAGCCGCGAATCTTCACCTGGTAGTCAATGCGACCGAGAAACTCGATATTGCCATCTTTGTTGTAGCGGACTTTGTCGCCTGTTTTGTATAGGCGATCGCCTTGTTGTCCAAAGGGGTTTGCAACAAAAGCTTGTTGCGTCAGTTGTGGATTGTTCAAATACCCACGTCCTACACCCACTCCGCCAACGTACAGTTCTCCCGGCACTCCAATTGGAAGTGGTTGCAACTCTTTGTCTAGGATGTAAAGTTGTGTATTTAATATTGGCCGACCGATCGGCAGGTTAATTACTCCTGTTGCTGGTGGTTGGGTGATCGGATAATGGGTGACATCATCGGAACACTCTGTTGGGCCATAGGCATTCAACATCGGGATTGTTGGGTATTCCTCTAACCACTGACGACACAACTGTGGTGGCAAGGTTTCACCTGTGAGGAGTAACCAACGCAATTGGAGACTGGGGACTGGGGACTGGGTACTGGGGACTGGGTACTGGGTAGGATCTGGCCCAATTGCCAATCGCCAATCGCCAGTCCCCAATCCCCCCAGGATCATTCGCAACAGGGATGGTACAATCTCCAAAATTGTGATTTTTTGAGTTTCTACCAGTTCCAGCAATTGGGCTGGATCTGTCGCCACTTGATTGCTGACAATCTCAACTCGCCCACCTACTACCAGGGAAACTAGAAATTGCCAGATACTAATGTCAAAACTTTGAGAGGCGGTTTGCGCTACCACGTCGGTTGCATTTAAAGCCAAGTCCCGTATTTTAGCATACAAATGATTCACCATTCCCCGATGTTCAAGCATCGCCCCCTTCGGCTTTCCTGTGGAACCAGAAGTATAAATCACATATGCCAAGTTTTCCGGTTGACAGCGTAAGGGTAGGTTCTCACCAGAGAGATTTTGTACTAATAGATCTTCAATCAGCAATAGTTGTGGTGATTGGTGATTGACGATAGGCGATTGGGAAGAAGTCCCCAGTCCCCAGTCACCAGTCACCAATCTTCCAATTGGTTCCCACTCCCTTGCTGTCAGTACTAAGGATACCTGACTTTGCTCCAAACAGGATTTCATGCGATCAACTGGATGATCTGGATTTAGGGGTAGGTATGCCCCTCCTGCCTTGAATACCGCCAGCATTGCTGTTAAGAAATCTATGTTGCGATCGCACAGCAAGGCGACTATTGTTTCTGGCCCGACTCCTAGTTCTACCAGAGACCACGCCATCCTATTCGCACGGGCGTTCAACTCGAAGTAAGTGAGATAAGTATCCTCAAACACCACGGCGATGGCATTGGGCGTCCGTGATACCTGTGCTTCAAATAACTGTGGAAAACACTGTTCTAAGGGAACTTCAGCAGCGGTGTTGTTCCATTCAAAGAGCAATTGCTGTTTCTCGGCTGCACTTAGTAGGGGCAATTGGGAAATTCGTTGTTGGGGATTGGCAACGATGCCTTCAAGCAAAATCTCGAAATGTTCCGCCATCCGGGTAATGGTAGCGACATCAAACAGGTCGCAATTATACACCAATTCCCCTGTCAATCCGGCATCTGTTTCTGCGATCGACAGGGTCAACTCAAACTTGGCAGTGACATTTTCTAGTTGAAAGGGAGTTAAGGTGAGACTAGACAGTTCCAGTTTGCTCACGGGAGCATTTTGCCAGATGAACATCACCTGGAACAATGGTGTAAACTTGTGGGAATGCTCTAGTTGGAGTTCCTCCACCAGCTTCTCGAAGGGTATATCTTGGTGGTCATAGGCTTCCAAAGTGGTGTCGCGCACCCGTAAGAGCAATTCCCGGAAACTGGGGTTACCTGAAAGATCAGTGCGTAGCACTAGGGTGTTGGCAATTAAGCCGATGAGGTTTTCAGTTTCGACATTGCGGTTGGCGATGGGCGTTCCCACCAGGATGTCTTCTTGATCACAATAGCGGTAGAGTAATGTTTTAAACGCCGTCAGGAGGGTCATGAACAGGGTGACACCGTCCTCCTGACTCAGCATCTTGAGTGACTCGGTGAGGGACTGAGGTAGAAATAGCGATCGCCTCCCCCCCCGGAATGTCTGCACTGCTGGTCGGGGACGGTCGGTGGGTAGTTCTAGCAAGGGAGTTGCCCCAGCTAATTGCTGCTTCCAGTGGGAGAGATCCGCCTCTAGCACCTCTTCCGTAAGCCCTTGACGCTGCCTATTGGCAAAATCCGCGTACTGGAGAGAGAGTTCAGGTAGTACAGAAGCCTTTCCGGTGACGAAAGCTTCGTACAGCGCCGCTATCTCCCGGATGAATACCTCCATAGACGAACTGTCGCTGACGATGTGGTGCATTACAAGGATTAGCACATGCTCCTCTTTGCCTAGTTGCAGCAAGGTAGCCCGCATCAAGGGTTTTTGTGTCAGGTCAAAGGGTCGCTGGACTTCCTCGGTAGCCAGCCGTTGGATCTCGACAGATTGCTCATCTGCTGGCAACATTTGCCAGTTCACGATCGGCAGCGTTAAGGTTAAAGTAGGGGTAATAAGTTGGACTGGCTGTCCATCGATAGTTGTAAAAGTGGTTCGCAAGGTTTCGTGGCGTCGCACAATCTCATTTAGGCTTTGCTTCAACGCCGCCACGTTCAACGCACCTGTCAGACGAACAGCAGCAGGTATATTGTAGAAGGTATGACCAGGTTCCAGTTGATCGAAAAACCAAATTTGTGTTTGAGCAACCGATAGCGGTAGTTGGGTATTTTCCTTCGGGTAAATCGTCTTCTGAGACTCACTGATCTGTAATTTGACTTGCATAAATAGGCTTCCTGAAGTGATTTGTGGTATTAATGTAGTTAGATTGCTGCGATCGTGCTTTTCAGCACAAAAAATAGGTTCGTAGTTGCGCTGTCTTCGCTCTATGACTTTCTACGTGCCTTATTTTCAGAGGGAGCAGGGAGCAGGGAGCAGGGAGCAGGGAGCAGGGGTTACCCCGGCCCTACTCGTGAATTCTGCTGTAATATCATTTTTCTGAGTTTTCTTCCCGCTCTAACCAAGAAATTGGTAAAAATGATTCTATAGTGGTGCCCTGGTTTTGCTTATGAGCTAGTTTGTAGGCTAATTGCCCTAAAGCTAGGTCAAGTACGCCAAGTCCAAAAGGACTGAAGATGGCAATTTTGTTGTTGTCTTGCCGTGGTGGGACAATGCCATTGAGAATATCGCCGAGGGTACATCTAATGAAGTCTCTATTCCCTGTTTGTTGTTCAGTCAGGTGAATAGATGTTTGAGCGCGGCAGACATGGTCTATGTCATCAACGATGTTATCAGCTGATAAGATGATTTCTGGTGCTAAATCTCGCAGAGAAGTGTGCAAAATAACACTACCGGGCTGACATTCGGAAATATCAAAAATGTGTGGTTTACTTGCAGTTGTTGCCAAGGCAATAACAGATGAAGTTTGAAAAATAGTCTTGGGTTCTTTAACAATAGCAATTTCTACACTATCAGAGAGTTGCTGACATTTATGTTTGAATTTCTCCGCTCTTTCTCGACTCAAATCATAAATTAATAAGGTTTTTATTTCAGAGCGAGTGGCTAAGAGAAAACGAACGGTTTCAAAATTAATCAAACCAGTACCAATCAGACCAACTGTGGTTAATGATTGTTCACCTCGTAAGTATTGAGCCGCGAGTGCAGCACTAGCAGCCGTGCGTTTTGCACTGATGACAGAACTTTCCATAATTGCTGTTGGGTGACCTGTTTGTGCTGAATTTAGGATTAAAACAGCTGAGGCTCGTTCCATACCCAAAGCTAAATTGTCTGGAAAAGAAGCAATCCATTTGATGCCTGCGGTATCTACTTCACCACCTAAGTAAGCTGGTAAGGCAATAATTCTATCTTTTTCATTATTTGGGAACCGCAAAAAGCTAGAATGGGGTAGACAGCTATTGCCTTGAGCATGGATTTGATAGGCTAATTTGATCGTTTGTAAGATTTCCGACTCGCGATGAGTGAACAGCGTAACAATCTCATCACCTTTTAACAGAAGAATGTCGTTGTAGCTCATGGGAAAGATCCTTTAGTTTAGAAATAATTTAGAAACTTGAATGTGACAGTCTAAAAGCTAGACACAAAGCCATTTTTACTCCTGACTCCTGACTCCTGACTCCTGACTCCTGACTCCTGACTCCTGACTCCTGACTCCTGACTCCTGACTCCTGACTCCTGACTCCTGACTCCTGACTCCTGAC
>CAIVAU010000062.1 GCA_903903925.1 uncultured cyanobacterium | reverse complement strand
CGCGAAGAAGTTGCACGACGTGCAAAGCAATTGTATGAAAGTGGAATCCGCAAACAAGTGGAGGTAGAAGAAAACATCGGCAAGATGGTTATTATCGACATTGAGACAGGTGACTACGAAGTTGACGAAACTGGGCTGAAAGCAGCACGCAATCTAAGTGCGAAGCATCCGTATGCTCGACTTTTTGGCATTTGTATTGGTTACAACGTAGCTGCTTCATTTGGTGGTATAATGGAGCGTGTCAGTAAGTGATTTCTGGTATTGTATGCGCTGAAGCGCACACTACAAACAACTTTTACAATCCATTGCCAATTAAAATAAACGGTGCCCAATAGTAAGGATGAGAAACGCTAGAACGAGTTGAAGTTTGTTTACCAGGGACTAGTTCTACATCAATACCCCCTCGCTGAATATCGTCTAAAGTGACCTGTTTGCCGTAAAGTAAAGATAATTGGGCTAGACGTAGAGCCTGGGCTTTTGTGATGGGTGTCTTTGAGTAAGCGAGATTACGATAAAATTTCTCCATCAATTGCGCTGTACTGGAGTCATCAACTTGCCACAAGGAAGCGATCACAGATTTAGCGTTGTTGTACAAAAAGTTGTAGGCAAAGGCATTAATTTCTACACCGTCTTGTGTGTCGGGACTAGCAAGGGCGGTTTGACAAGCGGATAATACCACGAGGTGAATGTCACTCAATCCTGTTAAGGCAAAAATTGAATCTGGAGTCAGTTCTTCACCACTACCCAATAGAATGTAAGATTTATTTGCACTTTCAGGGTTAAAAACACCGTGAGTCGCAAGGTGCAAAATTTTGTGTCCTTTGAGGTTGTCTCTCAAGGTACGAAAGTCAAATTGACTGTTGAGGTACTTATCTCCTGGGTAAATTCCTTGTTTGTCAGTAGCGTTTTTTCTGACAATAGCATCTAATTCTTTTGGTACATTGTGTAAAGCCGGGAAATCACGGTGAGGTTCTGGCAGTTTCTCTGACAGTCCCATTGCTAACACTGGGCTGTTTTGTATTCCCGCTGGTAATTTGTCTGTAGTATCTGTTAACTCTGCTGATGGCGCAATATAAATTGTGTATTTCTCAATCAAATATTGTTTCCCATCATACAAAGCACTCATGGGTACATAGCGTATAACTCTATCAAGTGAAAAGACGAGATTTTTGACTGAACTTCCCTTAAGTTCTCCTTCAATTGGTTTAATTAACCAGTCGTAGAGTTTTTGGCTAGCTGCTTGAACTTGAGGAATCCCCGCAGCACCATTTTCCATTAAGGAACGGAACTCTTTGACTGCGATTCCTAATTTCTTGCGTCCCACAGGAACCGGAAAAGTTTTGACAAGATCACCTTGAGCGTACAATTGTATTTGTAGTTCCTTTTCTGTCACCAAAGGGTAAATCATGACAGTGTCTGGCTGAGCTTTAACAATTGCTCTAATTTTCCCAATGTCCTTAGGGTTAAAGAAAATATCATCTTTTTGACGGTTGTCCCGAATTTCCTTGTCGAGTGTTTGCAATTGTTGCTTATACTGCTTATTGATCTGACTTTGTTGATCCCTGAGATTGCTACATTGCTGAGTGTTTTTCCCTTCACACGCAATAATCTGGTTTCCTAAAGCAATTAAGGGCTGACTAAAGGTAGGAACTTTTTTCTCAGTCGGAGTCAGAGGAATTTGCGGCTTGTTAGTTGCACCTTTTCCAGTACTGATGAAATCACGGATTTCTTGTCTCCGCAAAAGTTCTTGGATATTCAGAGCTTCTTTATCCCGTTTTTGGGAGAGTAACAATTCAGCGAGTTGGCGATAAATATCTGATACCTTCACTCTGTTAAAATCAACCGTTGCATCTAGAAATGATTTTTGTAACTCTGGCGGTAAACCTTCAATACCATGCCGAATTTCTTCAATTTTGTTGATGGAATCTTTGTAGTATTTAATAGCAATATTCGGCTGATTTAAATTCCGGTAAATGCGAGCTAAACCTGCTAAAATGTATGCATCTGCTCCGAGAATTTGATTATCTGTTGTGATTGCTAATGCTTGTTGATAAGTGGCTATAGCTTGTTCTTTGCGCCCAAATTTTTCATGTAAACCCCCAATGAGGCTGAGTGCTGATTTTTCCCAAAGGGAATTTTGAGTTTTCCGAGCAAATGTGAGAAAGTTTTGAGCTTCTTGCATTGCTTGAGCATCATTGCCCAATTCACCATAACCAACACTTAGCATTCTATGTGCAAAAGCTTGCAGACGCGGAACTTTTATCTCCTCGAAAATGGTTAACGCCAGCTTTGACAACTCCACAGTTTTTTGAGGTTCACCCTGAGCAAAATATGTATAAGCTTGGGTAAGTAAAGCGATGCCTTCACTGTTGCGATTCTTCAATTGCTGCGCCGTGGTGAGTGCTTGTTGGTAGAATTCACGGCTTTTTTTGTAATCTCCTAAGCGACTGTAAATATCGCCCAAGGCAAATTGAGGATATATTGTCAGAGGTGGACTTTTCAAATCTTCAGCAATTTTTAAACTTTGTTGCGCCAGTGACAAAGCTTTTTGATAATCGTTGAGCGAGTTGTAATAAGAACCGAGACTATTAAGAGCAATTGATTCTAAACGAGGATTTTTGAGTTCTCTTGCTATTTGTAAGCCTTGCTCAATCAATTCTTTTGCTTTTGGATAGTCGCCGATAACTCTGTAAGCATTGCCTAAATTAAGGATTAACTGTGCTTCTTGAATGCGATCGCCTATTTTCTTTGCTTGTGTTAAGGCTGGTTGTGCAACTGCAATGACTTTTTGATATTCTCCCAGCGCCTCATCAATTTCACTAATTATAGATGTAGCTGCTACTTCTAATCCAAAGTCTTTGCTAGCGTGGGAGAACTGCAAAGCACTTTGCGCTGCTTGAATGCCTAAATTATATTCTCCGCGAACTTTGTATGCTCGACTGAGATATAATATAGCTAGCGCTTCATCTTTAGGATTGTGCAGTTTTTTTGCTAGATTTATGGCTTGCTTTGCCGTCTCCACTGCTTTAGTCGTGTCTCCTGTTAAGCGATATCCTCTGCTTAAGTTAATGAAAGCCAAAGTTTCAAAATCTCCAAGTTTTGCCTTTTGTACCAGCGCTAGTTGTTGCTGTGCTAACTCCAATACCTTTTGATAATTTCCTTGATTTTCATAAATAGAAATAAGTTGATCTAAAGCACTACGCTCTGACAAAGCATTTTTTAGTCGTTTGGCAATTTCTAACTCTTGGGTTGCGTACTCTAATGCTTTAGGTTGATTTCGCTGTTGGTTGTAAGCGTAGCTTAAGTCATCTAATGCTTCTGCTTCTAGTTGGGGTTCTTTGATTTGTTTGGCAATGGTTAAAGCTTGCTGACTGTAAGCGATCGCTTGAGGAAAATCATGGAAAGTGTTGGTGTATAGAAAACTTAATCGTAGCAGTGCCTTTACTTCTAAATCTGGCTTGCGGATAGTTTGTGCATATTTTAGCGCTTGTTGGGCAAAATTAAGAGCTTTGTAAATTTGCCCTAAATCCCCATAACTGTCACTTAATCCATCTAAAACTTGATACTCAATTGAGATAGCGTCATCTTGTAAATTTGCCGCTAGTTTACTAATTTCAATTTGCCGCGCTGTGGCTCTAGCTTGTTCGTACGCCTCCACAGCTTTTTGATATTCACCTATGGTATTATACCTGTTGCCTAAACCGATTAAATTATTTGCCTCCAAAAATTTATTTTTTTGCTCTCTGTAGATTTCTATTATACGTAAGTTTATCTCAATGCCTTTACGTTTATCTCCTTGGTCAGTGTAAATAACACTCAGAGAGGTAAGAACATTTGATTCAACATCTAAGTCTTTTATAACTCTAGCAATACTGGCTGATTG
>CAIVAU010000061.1 GCA_903903925.1 uncultured cyanobacterium | reverse complement strand
TTGTTCAGCCCGTTGACGTTCAAATTCTTTGGCTTCAGCTCCTGTAGGAATGACTTCACCATCAACATTGCACCACCTTAACCACAACCTTGTGTGTTCCTCCTCAAACTTTCCTGACCAAAGTTTTAGCCCTAACCCTAACTCCTCTAGTAATATCCACTCCCCTATCTCTGTGATTCCTACTGGTGTTGTTACTTCTGTGTACCTACCTGCTATCATCTTCCATACTCTTAATAAAGCTTTATTCATATCTTTATGAGTCTGAATTTGTCCCAACGGGTCAAACACCACATAATACAGAATACCAATTTGACTATAGATATCTCTTTTAGCAACTGTCTTCCCTTTTTTTTGGGATTTTCTGGAGATGGTCAATTCGTCCCCTTCTCGATTAGAGACTATCTCAATACATACTTCTGGTAATTTCCCCATTTCCTCCACTATGTAGCAACGGTTCTTTTTCTGGGAAAAATCTCCTGGTCTTTCAATACCCAAGCTCAGAAGTACATCTGGGACAACGGGGTCGATTTTTGGTTGGTAAAATAATCCCACGTTAGCAGCGGCGAGGAACGGTAATGGTAGAATCCTCGAACTGTAGAGGGGTTCAACTAGTAACCGTTGCTGTTGCTCCGATTGAAAATTGTCCACTGCTGTATCATCCTCAATGACCAAATGAGCAATGTCGAATTCTGTAAACTCTTTGGTCTTTGCTGTAAATTGCTGTGAAGTCATGATCTACTCCCATCATGTTTGACAACTTACTCCCATACTATAGAAATCATATTTGATTTCTGAACAGATCACCGTACAAACAATAATTGACGCCCTCACTCCAGTAAGAGTAAACAGGGCTTGGCGACCAGAGACTATTTTAAGCGTGGGTTCCTCCTGCCTCTTCAAGGCAGTTTCAGCGTTCAGCTTCAATATTCTCCGTACTACTTAATGCTTATCCAAGAAGTATTGGGTCGCTGCTAAGTTATTTTACTGATACGTTTTTCGCCCTAAGTAATTTTATTGATATAACTTTTATTTGGTTATGGAAATACTCGTTTTCATATCTTTCCCCTGACAAAAAGAATCCGTATTAACCGAAAACAAGAGAATAAAAGTAACATCTAAACATCGAGCTTCTAATTTATATACTCGTATAGAAATTTACATATAAAATGTTTATCTGATTCTTGGAACTGGGATAAAGCTTGTTTTCTTGCACTTTATACTTTTGTGCCTCATTTAGTCATGTCTTTATTATTACTCGATATCGAATGCCTTCAAGCTTTAGCACTTAGTTATGGAATTGACATTATTATTTACATGTGCAAGATACTCGTTGAGTCTTCTAGGAACTTTAACGGATTAATCCTTCTGTGCTAGCAGTGTCTTAACATACCATTGTCTAAGATTTGGGCATAGTTTAAAAAGTCATTTCTGAGCCTATCCTATGCGTTTCTCTCAGCTTTTCTTTTCTGCGACGATCTCGTTTGCTTCCTTTTGTTTAGGTGTTCAGCAAGCTTCGGCAGGAACTTTGTCTTCTAGCGGTTGGAACTATACATTTGGTGATCCTAATAATGGTTCCGGCGGTTTAGACTATAGCATTGATGCAATGGCGATTAAGGATACAGGAAGTCAAATCCTCGTTGCCCTGAACGGGGGGATGCCCTTAAGCGGAGTTTCTGATGATAACTGGACTACCGGTAGCCAAGTCAATATTGGATGGGGTGACTTATTCTTCAACTTCTCTGGTGACAATTTTCAAACCGCCAGCCAGAAGAACGAATTGTACGCGGTTAGATTTGCCAATGACTATGCTAATCCGTTGCCTATCGGAGTTTACTCAGGGGTTTCTGCTAAGACTGATACCCTATCACATGGTGGTTATAGCAGCCTGAATTGGTACTTTAGTTGGGGATTTGGCACCAACGGTGACTTCACAAGCCAGCAAAATGAGTTAAGCTACTTATATGGTCAAAAGGTTGCCGCTAATCCAACCGGATCTGCTTGGAGTCAAGATACGAGTTCCGCAGGCACCAACACCCCTATCCTCAATACCATCAGCGCCGGTAACTATGTTGGTGGAATTACAACACTGACTACATCTAACCTCATAAATAATGGGTTGAACTTCACTGACTGGAACAACAACGCTAAGGGAAGTCAGACCATTGCTTTCGCTATTGATAAATCTTCCCTGGGCGTGGGGAACTATTTTGCCAACATCTTCATGCAGTGTGGTAATGACGGAATTGGTTTAAAGGGTAATATTCAAGCTGTCCCCGAACCTAATGTCGTAGCTGGGATTGTGGTTAGTGTATTACTGATGGGAACTCTGGGTCGTAAGCGTCGTGGAATAATCTAGCCACACTGATATCTAGCGGTCTGTCATTTGATTTTTCCACATTGGGAGAGTTCCCATCCACGCCCTGGGGCGTATTGCAATACGCCCCTACAAGTCTGAAACAACCCTTATCCGTTAATACACATGATGTTCAATTTGTACAGTGCCTAAGTTCTGGAGTTTTCTACATTTTTCTGATAAAATCGACACAACAAGCTCAACTTAATTTTATGGACTGGCAATCCCGAATCACGATTGATCCTAACGTCCTTGTCGGCAAACCAATTATTAAAGGCACTCGTCTTGCTGTTGAATTTATCATTGACCTTCTGGCTCAAGGTTGGACAACTGACGAAATTCTCCGCAACTACCCTGGTATTACCCGCGAAGATGTTCAGGCTTGTTTGAGCTATGCGAGTGCTACTCTTAAAGCTGAAAAAGTTTACGCTTTTCCTGCATAGATTATGCGCTTTCTTGCCAACGAAAATTTTCCAGCAGATGCTGTAGAAGCCCTTCGTCATCAGGGTCATGATGTGATTTGGATTCGCACTGATGCTCCTGGTATTGCCGATACAGAAGTTCTAAACCGGGCTCAAAGTGACGATCGCATTCTGCTGACTTTTGATAAAGACTTTGGTGAGTTGGCGTTCCGTTCCCATTTGCCTGCAACTTGCGGGATTATATTATTTCGGATTAAAGCATCTTCTGGTGCAGTTGTTGCTCAAAAAGTGGCGATCGCCATTGCATCTCGAACTGACTGGGCAGGACATTTCAGTGTGATTGAAGATCAGCGCATCCGAATGCGAGTCCTCTGAAAAATAGCAATCTGATTAATTTTGGGTTAAAACGCGCATCAACCATCCCTTGCAGGTCTGGTGACAGGAGAAGCTGTGTTTCCTGTGGCATCAGAATTTCGGAATTTTGTTCATATAACCATACACGAATAGGGCGTTGCACCTAATATCGCTGTTAACATATATTATTCCCTGATGTCTGTGTAGCTTTTTTAAAGTTATAACAGAACAGTATTACCCATTCCCTCTGTGAATCTATGGATTTTTTATGTAGTTTTGGACTTTTTAGCACAGAGATCGATAAAATCCTAAAATCTATGGTTAGTGACCCCACCCTACGGAGGGATGGGGCTTGGAAGGGTTAGGGGCGTCGAACCCCTAATCTTGACCCGCTATTCCTTCCCGGTTTGCTTAGTGCCTATCTGGGATATCTCGCGGAAGAAAACGATGAACAACATCAAAGAGTGCTGCAGATGCTCAAGTGGCTAGTGCATTGCCTGAAAAAGTTTTTGAAGTTCCGCTCTAGGAGAAAGCAAACTCTTTCTCTTAACCCTAAAATGCAGGAAGTAGTACAACCACTACCAGAACTGACAAACGCGGATCTGGAATTTTTGTTTACTCAGCTGTTGGAAGGCGTGCATCAGGCACGAGGACAACACTGGGCACGGAAGTATCTGGAACGCATGGAAAATCGGATTAGCGATCAGCGCTGGATAAATTGGCTACTGGACTTTGGTGAAAGATTGCTGATGTCACCCGCACCGAATAATCAGTTAGCAATGCAGATGGTGCAGCTTGGTGAACTTGGGATCGGGACAATTGGAGAACTTGCCCATGATATTGGGGTAAGCCTGTTGACACGAAACTTAGGTGAACCAAATGGGGAGATTAAGGGACGAGATATAGCAATCAAGGTTCATCCATCGCTTTTAACCCCTCAAGCAGGGTTGACGTATAACTATCTGGAAAAATACGGGCAAGATATTGCCGTAGCCTCTGTTCAAGAAGAGGCTACGGCGATAGGTGAACTGATATGGGAGTACGACCAATTCAATACTGAAACCATACAGCCTGCACCTCTAGTGAAAATTCCAGAGGAAGAGGGACAAGTCTGGGGAGAAAACAGCCCCGAAGCAACTGGCGTGGAACTGTCCGTTGAGTCTTTGGCTTTACAGCCAAACATCGCTGTTACCTTGGATGAGTTATTAGTCAGGTTAGAGCAAAGTAGCAACTTAGCCCAGCAACTTGCTTCTAACGTGGGAATGGAAACACGAGCTAAATCCCAAACTCATCTAGAACAGTCACAAACATGGTTTTACCAGGGTCTTCAAGAAGCTAAAAGGGGCAAATTATCTGAAGCTATCGCATCATATGATAAAGCTATAGAAATCAACCCCTACTCATACGAGTATTGGTTTAACCGGGGCTTGGCACTGTTTTATTTGTCGGATTTTGCCGAGGCAGTTGCATCTTACGACAAAGCAATTGAGATGAAACCTAACTTCTACAAAGGGTGGTATAACCGAGGCTGTGCCCAAGGTGAATTAGGAGACTTTGAAGATGCGATCGCCTCCTTTGACAAAGCTATAGAAATCAAGTCGGACTACCACCAAGCTTGGTCTAGCCGGGGTATGGCACTACTCAAGTTAGGGTATCCTGAGAATGCAATTTCTAGTTATGACCAAGCACTGCTATTGCAACCACAAGACCAAGAAAACTGGTACTATCGGGGAATAGCAATGGCTCATGCTCTCTTGACTCATGATGCGATCGCCTCCTATGAAAAAGCAATAGAACTCCAAACCGATTTCCACTTAGCTTGGTATAACCGGGGTGTGGAACTGTCTAAGTTAGAACAATTTGAAGATGCGATCGCCAGCTACCAGCAAGCCCTTGCAATCAATCCCGACGCATACGAGGGTTGGTACGCTTTGGGGAGTGCCCAGGAAAAATTAGGACAATATGAGGAGGCGATCAGATCTTACAGCTATGCTCTCGAAATCAACCCCGACTTACACGAAGTCTTGATAGACAGAGGTGTGGTGCTCGCTTCTTTAGGGCGTTGGCATGATGCGATCTCATCTTGGGAGAAAGCCCTTGAGAAAAGCCCTGATTCCTACCTAGCCTGGTTCAATCAAGCAATAGCCTTGGAAAATCTAGGACGCCGTGAAGAGGCAGATGCCTGCTACGAAAAAGCCATACAAATCAACCCCGATTTCCACTTAGCTTGGTACAACCGAGGTGTGACACTATTTTATTTGGGAAAATTTGAAGAAGCGATCGCCTCTTATGACAATTCTTTGCAAATCCAACTTGACTACTGGCAAGCTTGGATTGGTCGAGGAATTGCAGCAGAAAATGCAGTTAATAGTAACTCACATCGGAGTTTTGTAAGTCCTCTAGCTTGGACAAATCCAGCCTTAAACGAACGCGGCTATGAAGGGAAATTAGCAAGCTATGAAGAAGGGTTGAAATATATTGATTCCATAACTCATCCTGAAGGATCGGGTAGGTTGTATCTGGGACTAGGCAATGCTCACTACGACCGAGGAAAAAGACACCCTACACCCCGCAAGGATTGGTATCAAGCTGTAACTGAATACTACCAAGCACTCGAAACCTTGACTACCGTTGATTTTCCCCAGTTGCATCTAGAGGTTTTGCAAAACCTTGTCAGAACATTTTTAGCTTTGGGAGAAGCAGCACAAGCACAAGAATTTCAGCAACGCGCCATAGATTTATTACAAAACTTGCTGAGTGAACCAAATCGCACCGATGAGAGCAAAAAAGAGTTAGGGCTGAAATTTGCAGGTTTTGGGCAGTTAGCAGTTGATATAGCTGTGCAGTTTGGTGAGTTAGCGCAAGCCTTGGAAATCGCCGAATATGGTAAGAATACTTGTTTATCTTGGCTGCTTTTTGGTTGGAGTGACGAAATAGTCTCACCCAGCTATGCCTCAATTCAACAACTACTGAACCCCACAACTGCTATTATTTACTGGCATATCAGCCCTTGCGCCTTACGCACCTTCATCCTCAAATACAATTCTCCAGAACCTATCCCTGTATTTACACCCGTACTAAATGTTGCAGAAATTGATGAAATGCCTCTACCCGAAGCAGTTGCAGCTAAAGTGGAGTGGGAAGATTGGTTAGAAGATTGGAATCAACAATATCAGGATTATTGTAGCCAAGATCAAACGAGAAAAAATAAAAGCACGCATTCCTGGCGAACAAACATGGAACAGAGGCTATTCAACCTGAAAAAAATTCTTAACATTTCTGCCATTATCCAGGAACTCGAAGACATCACCCAACTCATTTTAATTCCCCACTGTGACTTGCATCAATTCCCTCTACATGCACTTTTTCATCTCTCTTCTCCTTTGCAAGAACACAGAACTTACAACGACAGCTATTACCTATATGACCTTTGGGAGGAGCAAAGTTTGGGGTCTAATTTCACAATCACCTATTTACCTAACATCCAACTAGGGTTATCTCTCAAATCCGAACCCCTACGGCAAACTCACAACCAGTCATTACTGAGCATCGAACATCCTAACAGCACAGATTATCCCCCACTAAAATTTGCTAAACTTGAGACTGAAACTGTTAGCAAAATGTTTAATAATGTCAAACGCATTCGAGGGTCAGAGGCGACTAAACAACAGTTAGAAAATGCCTTATTGTATAAGGATTGCAATATATTGCATTTCACTGGACATGTAACCAATAATTTTATTCAGCCGCAAAAATCCGAATTAGCCTTAGCAGGTGTTGATCAACTAACTTTAGAAGAAATTTGCAGTCATCAAATTCCAAATTATAACCTTGCTACTCTCTCAGCTTGCGAAACTGCCATCATTGGTAACCAAATTCTCACCACCGAATATGTGGGTTTAGTCAGTGGTTTACTCTTTCAGGGAGTTTCTCGTGTCGTTAGTACTCTGTGGATTGTAGAATCTGCTGCGAGGGTCTTGGTCATGATCGAATTTTATCGACATCAGCGAAATAAATCAGCAAATCTTGCTTTGTCATCAGCAACAGAATGGCTGAAAGAATTGACTGCGGGTGAACTTAAAAAATGGTATGAGGATTTACTGACTAAATTGCCTCAAGAAGAATTAAGCATGAGGGCACTTGTAACAACAGAAATGTATAAGATTAGTACAATGCCAGCAGAGAAAAGGCTTTATAATCACCCTTATTACTGGGCGGCGTTCATAATTACAGGGAAGTTGAGTTAGGAGTTGGGAGTCAGAATCAATTGGATGGGGAAGCATCCCAGTTTTGCAAAAAGACGATCAGTAGTGTGAGCCGGAAAGCTCACAAAACAATTCAAAATTCAAAATTCAAAATTCAAAATGTAAATAACAAAAAAACTTTAGTTGTGGGATATAAGCCCACTTAAAAAAACATGGGTTGCGAGACGCGAAGCGCGAGAAACACTACGTCCTTTTTTCAAGCCCACGACTTCAGGCGTGGGTGTATAAATGCTTGAATTTTGAATTTATAATTTTGACTTTCGAGAAGCGAATGACGTGTAGTACAAGCGAGCAAGATGCTGGTACTCCTGAATTATTTAATACTTAGTACAGTAAAAAACTCAACATTGAAGTATTTTTAAATGGCAAGTTTTGCCGCAAAATAACCTGCGGATTTTCTTGAATATCAACAACAACTAGACTGTTACTGAATTGCTCTCGCATCCAACCTAAAAAACTAGGCGATCGCTCTTGAGTGGAGTTGAAGACAAATATATATTTATCCTGGTTTAGCATTAGCCAATTTCGAGTATAACCTCGAATAGTTATTCCCAGTTGCAGCTTTTCATCCAATTCAATTCTATGATTATTAGTATTTATTTTTACTAAATAAGACTCTTTTGCTTGGCTAATAATTGCCCAAGCTGGTGACATTTTGGTAACATTAAGAATTTTGAAGCTCTCAACTTCACCTACACTATTTAATATTCCCATGTTCCTGAAATTTGGATACAGATTTTGCCACGCTAGTCTTTCTCTTCCTTGGATGAGGGGAAAAATATGTGCGTTTTGGCGATAATTCCCTTGACGGAAACTAGACTGAATAACCACCCATTGCTCTAATTCAGGGTTAAGCCACTGTCTATCTAAATGAGGATAAACATCTTGAATTTCCAAAATTCTGGTAATTTGCAGTTTTTTTTCTGTATCTATAGTGACTTGAAAAAGAAAAGCAGGTAATAAAATGTTGTCAAGTAAATAAACCCTATTTTGATAGACAAGAATATCATGAACATTTTTATTTTCTGAACCCGACCAGTTCTGAGAAATGAGTTGAACGCGGTCAAGAATTTCTAAATTGCGATCGAGCAAAATTAGTGAACCCTCTGCGGCAATTAAAAGATGTTCACCATCAGTACCTAAAGCACCAAGCCGTCCAAAGGATTTACTTAAAGATTTAGCTATTGAACGCTGTGGTAGTAGTGAAGTTGGAGCATCCAGCCGTACTACCAATGATTTTTTGTGTTGATTCATACCGATGAAGATAAAATCATTAAGGGCAACCATTTGTGGCAATACCTGATAGTCTTGAGCGATGACGAAAGACTTGATGGGAAATTTTTCCTGTACTTCGTAGCCTTGTTTTGAAGGGATGTAAACAAGGTTAATTATTTCGTCCTGTGTAAGGAGAACCAATCCATGCAAAGAGGTTGTCATGTATGAGCTATTGAGTAGCAACAGATCTCTGATACGTTTTGTTGATGATGTGCAACAGATAAATTTATCAAACTGGCTACGGGCTTGGGTTGCACAATCCAAAATCCAAAACTTTATGAGAGCTTGACTCTACAATAACTCTATCCTGGATAGCTGCTGAAAGAGTTTACTAGATTTTATCAAAAAATAGTTAAAGTTATCCACAGACTAACTCCCTCGGCACTTTGTGATTGCTTCTTGATCTTTAGCCCTAAAAATGGAGAGTTTCAGTAGCGCTCAATAAAAATCCCCGGCATTTAGCCGGGGCTTGATATATTTTGACACTCTTGCACTTGGTTCATATAGTATCCATAATTAAATCTACGCACATGCCAAAATGCCGAGATGAAAAGGTAAGTCCTACTTAGTCTTTGCCAAATTCTTTAGTTCTTGGTCTTCAGATCAACAAGCTTTACCTTATTTACTACAGTTTTGACACCTTTAATTTGCCTTGCTAGTTCAATCTTGCTCAGATTTTGCTGGTGAACAACAGTTCCTGATACGGTCACCACCCCATTTTTAGCTTCAACGAGCAGCTGACTTCCAGGTATGTTAGCCTCTAACTTATCTCGAACTTCTGTAGCTACAGCTGCATCAGTTCTATTTGTCCCGCCGTCGTTAAAGGCATTATTGCGCTGTTCATGTGCCTTGATATCAGCATTGAGCTGATTCCTGCGAGTCTGGCTTTGGGCATCCTGTTGGTTTGCCTGAACTGTCTTTGCATCCGGTACTTTGGGGCTTTCCTGGGTTGAATCAGGAGCATTAGAACTAGTCTTAGCAGTGTCTTGGCAAGCAACAGCCCCTAACAGTAAAATATTGCTGAGGAGAAATAAGGTTAGTTTTTTCATTTTTACGCACTCGATTATTTAGCAGATGAGGGGTATATTTCTGCACCCCAGGAAAGAAGTGAAAATAATAGGAATAGTGACTGTCTCAAAAAACCTACATGTCTCCAAGTTTTACGATAGGTAATTCTTTGCAAGACGTTGGTTGTTGAAATCTCTATCTATTAGCTAGATTAACCTAGGGTTCCTCTTGACTACCTCTAGCTAATGACTGATTTCTCATTTGAATTAAATGATTTAATGGTAATTTGTCCCAAACAAATATGGATACATCTCATAGAGTTTCCTCCATGTCACAATTTAAAACAGCCCTCACCGCTTATCAAGGATTCACTGACCTCGTTCAAAGCGTTATCCTGAGTACCGTTAGCGAAGATAGCATTCCCAATGCTAGCTATGCTCCTTTCGTCATCGATGAAAGCAAAAATATTTACATCTATGTCAGTGGTCTTTCTATTCACACTCAAAATCTCTCTAACGTTCCTAGGGCAAGTGTATTGTTTATTGAAGATGAGTCTCACACTCAGCAAATTTTTGCCCGTCGCCGCCTCACGTTTGACTGCATAGCGCAGTACATTGAACGTGATACGGAGTTATGGAACCGAATTGTTAAGCGCTTTGAAGCACGTTTCGGAGAAATTATTCAGATCTTTCGTGATTTGCCAGATTTTCGCATCGTTCAACTGGCCCCAAGTCAAGGTCGCTTTGTTATGAGCTTTGGTGCTACTTATGAAGTAGACCCTAATAATCTGGATACCTTAATAGATATCACAGGTGAAGGGAAATGACCAAGTGATTCGTAATTCGTAATGATCCTTGCGGGCTCGCTAACGTCATCATGACCCAGTTCGTACGACTATGCCTCACACTACAAAATAATGTGTGAGGTATGGTAAGAATTACAGCAAAGATATTTACAACTCGTCCTTGGGATTAACCTAGAAATGGTAGCCATTCCGAGCGGAAGATTCCTGATGGGTTCACCTGCAACTGAAGCAGGAAGTCGTGAAACAGAACGACCGCAGCATGAAGTCATGGTTCAAGCCTTCAATATGGAGAAATACCAAATTACCCAAGAACAATGGAGGGTAGGTTACGATCATGGTGAAAATTTAATGAAATTTTCTTGACATTTTGATTCGTGCATAATCTCGAATTTCTAAACCGATATACAATTAGCAAAGCTAATTTGTTTTATGTTGTAAAAATACATCCGTGAGAATACAGGAGTCTGAATTGTCATGCAATCGGGAGACAACACGATATCTCAAGAGCCTGAAGACTAATGCATGTATTCTTATATTTGTTTTATGTTTCTCCATAGAATTAAACTTCTTTTAAGGATAAAATTAGATGAATACCAAAAAACCTAGTGATAAAAACTCACGAAACATAGATGAAATTATACAACAGTCTGTAAATAATACACTCCAGAAGTTTATAGATGAACATTTAAAAAATTCTATAGAAAATTCTATCGTAGAAACATTAAATAATTATATAGCTACTTCTATCGACATAGAAGACCCTAAACAAGTGATACGCATGTATTATAAAAATACAGTCGCTATACAAGAAAATAGTACTGCTGTGCAAGAATTACACGATAAAGTTAAACAATATCTAGATAAAATACTGATAGAACAGCGTCAGAAAGAGGGGGAATTCCAACGAAAAATCCAAGCTTGGGAACAATCTGCTATAGATTTCTTTGGTTTATTAGAAAGAGCAATAGATTGTGAAAATGATGAAAATAGACAATTAATAGAAAAAATCTTATCTGAGTTTGAAAGGACTGTATTTAACCTAGGGCTAGAACGCATAATTCCACAGTATGATGAATCATTGAATGAAAAATTTCACGAAGCCGTAGAGGAAGAAGAATCAGATATTGTACTAGGTAATATCTTGAGATGTACTGAATGTGGTTACAGAATTGGCGAAAATGTCTTTCAGAAAGCAAAGGTGGTTGTGGCAAAAGGACGAATAAAATAGTTAATTGTTGAGGATGAGTCAGAATAACTAACACAAAATATAGTAAAGGAGTAAGCGAGAATATGATAAAAGATTATGCTATTGGAATTGATTTAGGGACATCTACATCTGAGATTTGTGTCTATCGAAATCATGAATCATTCCCGATTTCCGATCCGGTGACAAAACTGGCAATTATTCCATCAATTGTTGCTATTAGTAAAAAGGGTGAACTGCTTGTGGGAGAAGATGCTCGCAGTTGGGTTGATGTATCAGGTCGCGGGATTCGGGAAGTTAAGAGGAAGATGGGAACAGGGGAAACTGTGAGACTTTTAGATAAAGAGTATCGACCGGAAGAAATTTCGGCGCTGATTCTTCGCAAACTGAAGGAAAATGCTGAAGAAGCATTAGGAATAACGATTCGAGAGGTTGTGCTTTCTGTTCCTGCTAACTTTCCAGATGCTGCGCGACAAGCAACACTTAACGCTGGTGAATTGGCTGGACTGAAAATCACTCGCCTGATTAATGAACCAACGGCGGCTGCTTTAGCTTTTGGGATCAAAAATATTGATGTTGAAGAACAGCTTGTGGTTTTTGACTTTGGCGGTGGCACACTAGATATTACCGTGCTGGAGATGGTTGGAGGTGTTCTTGATGTTAAATGTAGTTTTGGTAATCCACAACTAGGCGGTAAGGATTGCGATGAGGCAATGATGACATTGCTGAAGGGGAAATTTCAAGCCGAGAATTTAGGGGCGGAAATTTCTGATAAGGCTTATGGGGCGCTTAAAGAAGCAGCAGAAAAAACTAAAAAAGTTCTTTCTAACTCGTTTTCGCATCATTTGAGGATTCCGTATTTTGCTACCTGCAATGGCGAATCTGTTGACTTAGAGGTAGAAGTGACACGCCTTGAGTTTGAGGATGCGATCGCCCCTTTATTAGACAAGGCAAAGCAATGTGTGCGGCAAGCACTCAATGCCAAAAAACTACGTCCCAGTGCTATCAACCGAGTATTATTGGTGGGGGGTACAACTTACATCCCTGCAGTACGCCAATTAATATCCGAGATGTTTGGGAAAGAAGGGAAAGCCCCAGATGTCGGTTCTGACTTAGCTGTTGGCGTTGGCGCATCAATTAGCGCTGCGATCGTCCAAGGTTTAATCTCAAGCGACTCAGGGATTATTCTTACGGATGTTGCTCCCTTTGGATTAGGCATTGAAGTCGTGAGTGAAATTGGCAGACAATACATGCTGACCTATGAACCTTTGATCCAGCCAAATACAACGATTCCCTACTCTACTAATAAAACTTATTCTCTGCTGAGAGCAGATCAAAAGCGGGTTGAAGTTCGTCTTTATCAAGACAATACAGGCAAGGCAAAGCTAGCGAATGATGCTATTAATACTGGCATAAAAGCGGAAATTACTGATATTCCTCCAGCTCCCGATGGCAACCCCTATCCAGTGAAAGTAGAGTTTTCCTATGACGTTAATGGCATAGCTAAATTGAAAGCTACGATTCCTAACATTAATAGAAGTGTAGAGTTAGAGTATGCTCAATCTGCTATACGCATGGATAGCCGAGACATAACTGATGCAGCTTCTCGCCTCAAAGAACTGTGGAAACAGAATGCCAAAGCGAAAGAATACGAAGGGTTAATTAATAAAGCAGATCGGTTTATGGTAGATATCCCCCCTCAGGAAAGATCACCATTATCGGATATTGTCATGGATCTCAAAAAAGCGCTGATCAATGACAATACTGAACAAATACAAAAAGCAGGCGATCGCCTAGTAGACTTCTTATTTGACCTAGAAAATAACATGGAATAATACCCTTCCATGAATTAAAATAACTCATCCAGAATTGTAACCGCAGATACATGCAGATAGAATACAAAACGATATAAAAAATGGCATATGAACTTTATCAGATGCTGGAAGTATTGCCCCAAGCATCCGCTGACGAAATCAAACGAGCTTACTTTCGGTTAGTTCGCAAATATTCCCCAGAAAAAGAGCCAGAAAAGTTTAAGCAAATTCGGGGAGCCTACAACACATTGTGTGATCCCAAACAGAGACAAAATTATGACTCTCTGCAACAGTATGGGGATCAAATTCCAGACTTGATAAACCTTGCTGAAGAGAAAATGCACCAAGAAGAATGGTCTAGTGCTATTCCTTTATTACAGCGTGTGTTAATGTTAGCACCAGCAGCAGATGGCGCTCGCAATCTGCTGGGTCTTTGCTACATTCACCTAGAGAACTGGGATTTTGCCGTTAAAGTGTATCGGGCATTAACTAAAACGAACCCAGAAGTGCCGATTTATTGGAGCAACTTTGGTCATGTCTATAAACAACAAGCTGAGTCTTTGCATGATGAAGATGCTTCCCATAACGCGCAATTGTACCAAAATGCCCGTGAATGCTTTCAACGAGCCATAAAACTGGAGTCATTCAATTGTGAGCATTATCTAGAGATAGCTCGTACTTATCTTGAAGAAAGGAATTACTCTGAGGCAATAGCTTGGGCTGAACGTGCTATTAATGCTGACGGGAAAGCTGATGTTTCTAACTTTGATGCTCTTTTCTTTATCTGCCGTGTTCACCTTTATAGTGGTGAATCACACAAGATAGAAAAAACAGCACAGAGAATTGCATCGTTGTTACCCGACAGTGAAGAAGCACAACAATACGCAGCAAATCGATTTGCTGGTATGGGGTTAGAAATAGCAAGAGTTGGTGCAAAATTTGCTGATGTAGGTTTATTGACAGCAGCAGTTCAATTGTTGGAAATTGCGAGGAATTTTGCTCCTAGCAATTCAGATATTAGAGAAACTTGTGAACGAGTTGAGGAAATGCTTGCTCCTCTGAACGAGTACGAAATTCTAAAACAGGATGTCCTGATCATTGAAGGCTTCCAAAAACTGGCAGCGTTTTGTTTAGCTGATTATTTTAGTCTTCACGATTCAGACCAAGAAAGAAAAAGTTATCTTGATGAGATCATTGCTGAAATTTTCGCTGCAACTACCACGAGTATTCTTGATTCAGTTAGAAGAATCAAGTCTCATTATCCTGCTACATATGGATTGAATCCAGATTTATTTAATCGCATTGAACAAGGGGTTTGATGATAAATCTGTCCGTATTAGAAAGCGCATTTTGTTGCTGTTTTTCAGTGACACCTAGAGATGCAAAGCACCATTGATCGTTAAAGCTTACCAGTGGTTCAAGGACAATGGTAAGGTGGTTGACACACCCACAGGTGCGAATAAGTCGTACAATGTTGATTTGAACGTAAGCCTTTGAAATAGCATTTTTCGAGCAATTCGAGATTGATCGAGTGTCCTGACCAATTCCCCAACCGTATCTTCACTCTGGTAATTTGGATGTTCACTAATATCTAGAAATTCATCTGTAGTTGTCTTTACATCTCCATTAACCCCTACGACAACTTGAGTCTGGTGATAAATGAATGAAGTGTGAATATTATTATTGTTATAATCCAGCCCCAACTGTTGTTTGTGGTCACTGTTGATTAATTCTGAATTGTAGTAGTCCACCCAGCCTACTATTAATCTCCAGTCACCATCCTTAAACTCTGCCGAAACTATATAAAACTTATTAGCTGCTTCCCAAATTCGTTTAATTTCAGCCTTCGCTATTTCAAAGGCTTGTTCGTTAGTTAAGTTGTTAGCCATTAATATCTCCTAATTTTTTAGCGCTCAAAATCTTAAAACCCCTTGGAAAAGACCCTTCACAAATAAAGCTACTCAAAAAACGCTATCAACCTGGTACCAACGGTGGTAGCGTTTGCCTGTTTATAAAGACAAACTTTAATCATGGGTTTTTAGTCACATACATATCATATATAGATGCACCAAAAAGAAGCCCCCAATTATGGTAGGCAAAGAAATTGGACATTTCTCAACTGTTTCCTTGCCACTTTTAACGTTTCCGCGCTCTTTGAGTACCAACGCTGCGGGAGTCTTTGGTGGTAGGGAAGAAAAGATGCAAAAATGATAATTTAAGTCTTGGTTAAGAAATGCCCCTGTTGACTCAGGTTTAATTACTTAAGAGGTTTTTGATACACTGTAGGTTACTACGTGTTCTTTAACGCATCTGATAACTGGCTTTTTCTTTCGTGAAAATATTATATAACTATATTTTTTCTTTAGTCAAGCTGTTATGCAGCGCCTAAGTATATTTTTTGATTTAACATTGATGAGCAGGGAGTGTCAAAAAGTTCTTTCAAGTACATTGAGACATCACGGGTAACCAATATGTCTCACAGCTAGAGGGAAAAACCGAAGCCAATGGTTAGCCACAAGGCGTAATGCGCAGAAAACAAAAGTGATGCTATAGTAACATCTAATATCAGTACTGGCTACGAGCACGAGAGAAGAGAAGGAAGTAAAATGGGACTTAGCGACGGACTTTTGAACCCGAATAAGAAGGCCATAGTTGTGGATGACTGCTGTAAAATGATAGATGTGCAGCTTGCTTCCAAATCAGGCATAAGTGGCATAGCTCTGAAAACCGCCTTTGCTGCCCTAAAGGGAGTCAAGCCGGGTTACATCCCCTATGTTGTCGAGATGCTTCTACCGCAGTGTTTCACGGCTCTTGATCCCCTCTGGAATGAGGGTGTGCAGAAGGCTGACCCGGTTGAACACTTCGTATCTAGTCGCTCGCTTGTGGCGGATGCGTTACTGAGCATCACCGACGAGAGGATTAAGAACAGTAATCGCGCACTTGTCCGAGGAACATACGACAAACTCCGCAGTTCAGCCAAGAAACACGTAGAGGATGCGGTGCCAGACTTAGCCAAGGTCATTGATCGGTACACCCAGGACTGATCGCATGAAATCAGGAGTCAGGAGTCAGGAGTCAGCTTGGGAATTCTGTACGACTGGTAGGTGAGTACAGGGGTTTACATCCCCATTCAATTGATTCTGAATTCTGTATTCTGACTCCTGAATTCTGTATTCTGACTCCTTTTAATTACTTGGTAGTAGTTGTTACTTTTAATTCAGTAGGTGACTTACCAGTCAGCTTTTCAGTATTTTCTTCGCTCTCGAGAATACCAAATTCAATCAACAACTCTTCTAGTTCCTCCATTTCAATGGGTGTGGGAATGGTGAGTTTCTTGTTGTTGATGATTTTTTCAGCTAATATCCGATATTCCTTACCTTGATTGCTGTCAGGTGCGTACTCGTTCACGGTCATCCGACGCAATTCAGCGTGCTGCACAATGTTATCACGCGGTACGTAGTGAATCATTTGGGTGTTCAAGCGTTTTGCCAGGGTTTCGATCAGCTCGATTTCCCGGTCAACGTTACGACTGTTACAAATTAGACCACCTAAGCGCACGCCGCCAGTGTGAGCATATTTCAGAACACCGCGAGCGATGTTGTTAGCTGCATACATCGCCATCATTTCACCGGAGGTAACGATGTATATTTCTTGTGCCTTGCCTTCACGGATAGGCATAGCGAAACCACCGCAGACAACGTCACCTAACACGTCGTAAGATACGAAGTCAACATCCTGGTAAGCACCGTTTTCTTCCAAAAAGTTGATGGCGGTGATAATACCTCGACCAGCACAACCTACGCCAGGTTCAGGACCGCCAGACTCCACACAACGTACGTTCCGAAATCCAGTCAGCATCACTTCTTCGAGTTCTATATCCTCTACAGCGCCTCGTTCAGCTGCTAATTGGAGAACGCTTGTTTGAGCTTTACTATGTAACATCAAGCGGGTAGAGTCGGCTTTGGGATCGCAACCGACGATCAGAATGCGCTGTCCCATTTCCGCCATAGCCGCAAGGGTATTTTGAGAGGTGGTAGATTTACCAATACCGCCCTTACCGTAGAAAGCTATCTGTCTAATTTTTTCGTCAGTAGCCATGATTAATTTTTTCCTACAATTATTTTGTGGATGAGTCTGAAGCTTTATGTAAGAAGTTGTGAGATATCTCCCGATGACTGGACCTTTAAGAGCTTGACTGAATCATTGCCGGTTGTTGTAACAGAAACCCAATTGTTGGCTCAAACCGTTAAGAGTGATTACAGTAGAAATTCAAATTTACGCAGAGTTTTCCCTGAACCACACAACCAACCAAAATGACAATACACTCTCAATGGTTGCTACAACTTCAGGTCAGTCACTGTTCTAATTCCTATCGATTTACTAGATGGGACAAAGAGTCATTCTGATCAGACTCAAAGGGTAATCGCATCTGGTAGGTCATTTGTAAGAATACAGGAGTCAGAATACAGGAGTCAGAATTGTTACACAATCGGGTGATAACAGGATGTCGTCAAGAGCCTAAAGATAGGTACTAAACCCTGATCAATTCTGACTTCTGATTCCTGAATTCTTACGGTAATGTTATAGCAATCCTATTTGACTTGTGACGATTCAAAGTACAAGAAACCCGGTTTCTTAAAGAAACCGAGTTTCTCCACGCTCATGAATTATTTAGGATCGCTATAGCTAGGTTCGTTAAATCTTGCTGACTTATACTCAGGCAAGCTCTAATTGACTTCACTTTGTTACAAAGGTCACTATTCTAATTCATCTGGTTATATCTCTTCATTACAAAAAGCTGCAGTAAAGTGAAGTGGATTTACCAGAACAAAAGAGATTGATTGAGCTTGCCTCAATTTTTTCTTGAAGTTTTTTTAGACTTTGACTTTTTCGATTCCTATGGCAAGCATAACATACATATCAGGAGTTTATTGGTCTAGTGAAAAATTATTTTTTTTAGTAAAATAATTACTTTAACCCAAACTAACCAATTTATTCTAACTCTGGAAAAGAAAATCAAAAATCTTAGATTCTCTTAATTATTTAAATGAAGAGTGTGGAGGAAGCGAAATTTGTTGGTAAGAATTCAGGAGTCAGGAGATATTCGTCAGAATTTATCACTCACATCCTGTTATCTCCTGATTGTTTAACAATTCTGACTCCTGTATTCTTACATTTGTTGAACATTTCAAGAAAATAGATACTGTCCAATTTCAGGTTGTTGACGACGCAGAACATTCATAGCTTGCTGCTGGATTTGGCGAACTCGCTCTCGACTAACATTTAGCTTCTCCCCAATTTGGGCTAAACTTTGTTCTTGATGATCTAAGAGTCCAAAGCGCAAAATTAATACTTCTCGCTGCATGGGTTTAAGTGATGCTAACAAATTATTCAAGTCTTGGCGCAGAAGTTCTTGGGTGATATGTTCATTTGGTGAGATACCCTCATCGCTTAAGAGTTCACTGAGTTCTGTGTCTTGGTTATCTCCAACCTTTAAATCTAGAGAAACTGTCCCACTAGCAGCACTGAGATATTCTCGAACTTGACTTGGCTGTAAGTTCAATGCCTGAGCAATTTCTGTGACAGTGGGACGGCGACCGAGTGTTTGAAATAATTCTCGCTGTACCTTTTTAATTTGATTGAGTTTTTCGGTGATATGAATCGGTAGGCGAACCGTGCGGGATTTTTCTGCGATCGCTCTTGTGATCGCCTGACTAATCCACCAGTATATATAGGTTGATAATTTATAGCCCCGGTTGGGGTCAAACTTTTCTACACCTCGTTGTAAACCTATTGCCCCTTCTTGAATCAAATCTAAGAATTCTAGATTGCGGCGCTGATATTTTTTAGCTATCGAGACCACCAGTCGCAGGTTCGCTGTTACCATCTTTTGTTTGGCTCGCTGACCAAGATGAAGTATTTGAGTTATTTCAGTTTCACTCTTGTTCACAAAAGTAGCTAATTCTGTTAACGTCGGTTCCCGATGCAATTCTTGGCTCATCTGATCTTTGTGTTGCTCAATGGCAATCATTCGCTGTACTTGCCTGCCATAAGTTATTTCTTGGTCTGATGTTAATAATGGAAACTGACCAATTTCTTGCAAATAAACGCGAACCATGTCGGAACTCAGGCTGGACATACAACTTTCAAGCTTTTCTATAATTAATGAGACGGATCTAGAATTATAAATCAAATGGCTCAATATATTTTTCTAATTTCAAGAGTTAAATTGGGACGACAGTTAATAAAAACGTGATCTCCACGGCTTTGGTTTCTTTCTTAGTATCAGTTAATACCCACTTAACAACCTCCAGTCACAAATGACTTTGAGCGCTGAGACCACTTCCACCAGAGTAAACTTTTGGCTGTCGGTAAGAGACTGTCTTTCCTTGAGCTTCGGTGTTGCAGTGTTTAATTAGCCACTCCAGTCCAACTTCTACTGAAAGCATCAACAAATCCAGGGAGTGTGGGCGCAAAGTACCTCCCACACCAACGGAAGTGAGAAATTCGGGATCAATCAGATCCAGATGTTTCCGAGTGTTCACCATCTTCATAACTCTCCTGAAGGATTGCCTGTGTGGATGATAAATAAGAAATATGCCTTTGGTTTAAGTATATTTGTACTTCAGTTGCATATCCTGAAATCAGTGCTTCTAGATTGACAATCTGGTGGCAAGCGTGTTAGAGACAAAGCTCTAAGGAAGCTGTCTCTAAAATGTAACGCTCTCGTTGTGCTTCAAGTCAGCTTAAAATCGATGGATATTCAGTCGTAGGAACTACTAAGGAGAAGGAACAAACAAGTGGAAACTAAGGAAGTTCATGTTAAGGCTCACATTCGTGTCATCAAGCAAAAAGCCTATCGCTTCGTCTGTAAAAAATGCAATAAAGTAGTTGAACGTATCTGCTATCCATCCCTTCCGCTTTATTGCGAACAATGTCGTCCGCCAAAATCTTCATCCACAAAACCCTCACCCAAGCCTATCCTTTTCCCGAAGAGACGAAGAGCAAAACCATCTGTATCTAGCAATAACGATATGGAAATTGCAGTTGGTGAGTGATAAGCTGTCGCGCATTTAAATTGTACATTCCTAGGAGCGGGGTCTCCCCGCCCTTGCAGGAATGGTGGTGCGCCGCCCGTGGGGTGTTCTCACTTCCAATTTTAATCCTTCTGGCAGATGCACCAAGAAAATCTTAATTAAATTCCAGATGGAAGAAACACAACTGACTCGTGTATTCTGACGGATGTATTCTTACCTTATAAAAGATTATGGTCAATAATCGTCCCTAACCTTGTGTTGTTTTTGCTTCATCCCAATTTTATCTATCTGCGCATCAGTTGTTTGCTTGTAACTCCTTTGTCATATTGCAATGTATACACCCCGGATGCACGCAATACCCGATACCATAAGCCTCGCTGCACCCCGTTGGCAAGCACAGTCCCAACATTTGAGGTTGCCGTCTTCAACTGTTGTTGCGTGAGCTTATCCCCATATAAATCGCGGACAACTGCATCTATATGCAGATGCAAGTCTGGTCGGCGGCGCATCAGAATCAGGATGGCATTCTGTACTGAATATTCTTGGAATTCGGGTACCAAGGGCAAAGTTCCAGGCTTTCTGGGGGTAGGAAGTTTGGGGATGTCAGAAATGTCAGGCTCAATCGCAGAAGCGACTGTAGATTCATTAACTGGGATTGGGGATGAGCTATGAGATTCAAGTTCTGTATCTTGTTCAGTGTAATCAATTTCATCATCTGAGTTCTCACCATCTTCATAACTCCCATGAAGGATTGCCTGTGTGGAAGATAAAGGAGAAAAATGCCTTTGGTTTGAGTACATCTGTACTTCTGTGGCATATCCTGAAATCAGAGCTTCTAGATTGACGATTTGGTGGCGAACGTGTTGGAGATGACGCTCTAAGGAAGCTGCTTCTAAAATGTAACGCTCTCGTTCTGCTTCAAGTAAGCTTAAAATTGATGGATCTTCAGTCATAAAGTCAATATAAGTTTTCTTCCGACTTACGGTAGCCGCCCCTCTGTTCCTGCGGAAGAAAGGGTTAAGGTTATGAATATTAATTGTCTGTCCCCCTTCAGAATCCTTTATTTATCTTTAATGCGCACATCAATTACCGTAGCGTAGAAGTTGTAACTAAACCCGTCCAACTCAACTGGCACTCCAATTTTGAGTTTACTCGGACCAATCACTGGGCCATTATCAGTGATTTGCGCGTTACCTGCCAAAGTCAAAAGCATATCTGTACTAAAACTGTTTGATCTAGTATCGGGTAATTCTTTAACGGAACCATTAGGTTGGGGAACCATTAGGGTTCTAGGAATTTGTTGAACAGATTTTATAGTAATTGCACCGTGGGGTTGATTACGGATAATAATATTAGTCTTGCCACCTGGTATTAATCCTTTCCTCAATAACTCCTGAGGGTCACGTACATTCAACCCTCGGACAACTAAGTCTACCTCTACAGGTTTTGTATTCGTGCCTATTTGGGCAACGGAACCAGAACCGCCGGGGAAGAAAAAGATACCAAAGATAACTAGTAAAATTACTAGTGCGGCACCGAAATCAAGAATATTGAGTTTACCGAACAAGCGACCTTTGGAATCTAAAATAGCCATAAAAAGCGTTCTCCAATCAGAGCGGAGTTTATTGATTACATCACTACAGTCTAAATTATGAATTATGAATTATGAATTATGAATTATGAGTTGTTAACTCCCCACACTCTCCACACTCCTCACCTCCCCTTTCCCCCACTAACCATGACTCTGGCTGGCTCAATCGTGGTCACCGCTTCTTCTAGGGACAGAGTACGAACACTGGGTTTGAAAACGTTGACTTGATAAACTAGCCAATTTGTCACGTCGAGTCCTGTTAACCAACCACTTCGGGTATGATAAGCTCCAGTGTCTATGTCTAGCCACCCATGTCCTTGTGCCAGTTTACCAGGAGAAACCCCTGGTAGGGTAAAGGTAATGGTATGACCAACGATCATCAGCTTATCAGGGAAGTAGGGTTTATCAATGCTATGAAATTTGTCTCTTACCCAGCAAAGCTGTTCTGCTGTTTGTTCTACCAGAGGCATGGTGGGGTCAACACCAGCATGAGTCAACCAAACATCTCCTAGGTCAATATATGTAGGCAGAGCTTTGAACCATTCCACATGATCTGGAGGTATTGTAGCTTGTTGGTAGCTAGCTACCGTCGCTTGCCCCCCACTATATAGCCATGCTTGCATTGTTGGGGTAGGGATGTGTCCGTTGGTAAGAATGTTTAATAGCATCTGCTCATGATTCCCTAACACACACCTGTAGTGATTATCCTTGACAAAATTTACTACTTGTGAACTCTGGGGACCACGGTCAATTAAGTCTCCCAGAAAATAGATTTGATCATCTGATGTGGGAGCTATCGCCTCTAACAATGTCATTAAACCTTTGTAGTGACCATGTACATCCCCAATTACAATTCGGCGGTGGCTAGTTGCGCTCATCGGCTCTTTGCTTGAATAATTGTGCCAACACTTCTTCTACAAGAGAAAGGGCATGAATTTCGTAAATAGAGGCAGAAATTATTACCAACACTTTCTTTTAATTAAAAAATATCTGGGTGATTCGGTATTCGATGGGCGATCGCCCCTAGGAGTATTTCCTTCGATGGGCAAATTACTAGTATAGTACCATACAATTTCCTTATGACATTCTGGTGGAGTTTGACCATGACTGAACAATTTTCTGCTGAAGTAAGTTCGCGTATCTGTAATCACATGAATGAAGATCATGCTGCTGCCGTGGTTATTTATGCCCAGGCTTTCGGTAATTTAGCTGATGCAACAGCGGCAGAAATGGTTTCAATTGATGCTCAAGGGATGGATTTAACAGCACAAATAAATGGCGAAACTGTGCCAGTTCGCATACAGTTTGATCATGTTTTAGCTGATGCAGAAGATGCTCACCACACCCTGATTGCGATGGTGAAGCAAGTGCGGACTAGAACAAAGTAGAAATTGCGCCTCTTACAGTACAGGGCGTTTAACTGAACTGCTTTAGTATTCCCACTTATCACCGACAAATAACAGTAAGAAGACAGGAGTCAGAAGACAGGAGTCAGGAGTCAGGAGTCAGGAGTCAGAATTGTTAAAGAATCGGGAGATCACAACAGCCGTTGCGATCTGTAAAGACAGATACTAAACCCTGATAACTCCTAACTCCTAACTCCTAACTCTAAATATTCCTTATGGCTAGTAAAAACAAATAATTTTGTGCCAAGATATTATAAAGCTCTTGCGTATCCATACCAGTAAATGGAACTCTTAAATGATCTTGTCATAGCTATCTTCTATCGTACTTACTACGAAGAGCAGCGGATTCTTGACCAAGAAACAGAAAAGCCGATAGTAACAACTATCAATTTGTTTCGGATAAATCGTTTGACAGGAGGAATTCATTACGTGAAAAGCTGGACTGAATATAATGTCAAGCTCCAAAATAGTCAAAACCTGCTGAAAGCTGATGAGCCTAACGATAGATTAATCATCTCTGCTACGCTTGAGGAAGTATGAAGTTTAACTAGGGCTTTCTTGGCTTCCTAGCCCTGACTTCAGGCATGGGGTAAGCCTGAAGGGAATTTTAATGCCCGTCAAAAACAATATTTCAATCTTCTACTTGCAACAACCAAAAGCCTGTGTAAGTCATTCCCGAATTATCAGGTTGCACTAGTAAAAAGTGTAGTCCTTGACTTTGTTGTTTGCGCTGTTCATAAACTTGAGCAGCTGCGGTGACTTCCTGATCTGCAAACGTCGCAACAACCCACCGATCTACTAAACCAGCTTCTAACACCAACCCATCCAGTTCACCTGCTACGTAATTCAGTGCTACAGGACGGGCTTGTTGTAACCACCGTGCTAAGTGCATCGATAGCCGTCCACCATAAATGATCACGCCAGGAACTGGTAACGTTGACGCCAAACCTAAATTGATGGGTAGGAGAAATTCTGGCATTTGTAAAATTGGCATCGGGCGATCGCCAAACACCTCTTCAATATCACCAGCCGGGAGTGTGGCAAAGCGCCACTCTTCTCCCCAAAGGCTTTCTGGCAACGGTAGAGGTGGTGGCTTGTCCAAAGAGATGGGATAATTCTTTGCTTGCAACCACTGCTTTAATGCCAAAGTGCGACGAGTCGGTTCTACAGAAATGCTTAAGCTCCGTCCAGCTTGTTCCATTAAACTCAAAGACTGAGGACGAAATACCTGAATGACATCCGGTAGTTGCTTAAGGGCTGCTTGCCGAAGTTGAGACGCAACCCAAGTTGAATTTGCTTCTCTTTGAGGACAGGTAGCCTCATACTCAAAGCTGCGGGTTGCGTCACAAATCAACAACTCCCACAACACTTCCCCCGTTGCATCCTTCTGGGGACGACGATAAAAATCTGCCTGCCAAATACGCATTTTTGGCGATCGCTCCATTGATAGTTACGCTTTGATAATTAGATCTTATAGATACCATTTATCTTTCTGTGTCAAGTACTCTTGCAGTTTCATAACAGTACTGTTATATTTATTAACATAAATTAATAAACTAGAAAAACAGGCTACGTAGACTACAGTTCATGAAAACAGTGTTCTTAAAAACTACGCTACTGAAACCCAGATTTATCATGCGCAGTATCCAGCAATTTTGAGAATAACGCAAATACATTTTGCAGGATGCATTCGCTACTAGACTCGTTACCACTCTCATTTTGGTTGACTTCGGTGTGAGCGAAAATTTTCTGATTTCGGTATTGGTATCTTCCAATAACATTTGGACTTCCCCTTTTAACCTCAGCTATTTAGCTGAGGTTTTTTTTTGACCGTATCTTAATCATGAAACAATGACGCCGTATTTCTTGCACGGAGCGTCTCGAAATACATCTTTTTTTCTTGGTGGGCGCTACTCCCACCTAAATATTTGTACGGTGCGTTAGGACGGTAGTCCGTAACGCACCAAGAGCCTTAGATAGTGCCGTACTCTCGTCTAACATACCCTACGTATATTTCAAAAATTAAATACTAGTTCTATATATCTTAATTGACATTATATTTAGATGTGGCACATCTCATACAAAAGATTTTTTCTTCAAATAAATCAAAAAAATTTCAAGTAAAATACTGAAGCTTCACAATTGAAACATTTTTTGTTATTTCAACTTCATAATTAATATGATAAAAAAATATATAGATTAAGTAACATATTTGGAACAATATAGAATTTAGGAGAGAAATACATTTTATTCTGTTTACTGTACCTGAGTGTGGCTTCTGATCTTGTTAAATTTACTTTCTTAAAGAGATAATCAGGTATCTAAATAGTAAGTCTACCTCCACACCGAATATCTACCAAAATTGCACTACCTTTAATAAAAAAAACCGGGGTTTAGCATTATTTTCTGTTTTTTGTCTAGACATGGCTCTCAAGAGAGCCATGAAAAATGAGTGCTAATACTGTTTGCTATGTCATGATTTTGCCTGATTCTACATCAGTAAAACTGAATCGTTCCTTAATCAAAAATTTGCAAACAACCTTCCAAGAATGAAACTTTACAAACAAACTGAGCGTGAATATATCCAACAGGATACTCCCTACTTAGTTGAAAGGATGCAATGGACTGGAAATTCTGTGGCAAGATCTCACTCTAACGTAGGGCAAAAATTGCTCTGTGAATCGAATAACACTTCAATAGATTATCCTCTGGATGTATGTGTCCATCAATTGTTTGAAGAGCAAGTAAAGAAGACGCCTGACGCGGTGGCGATAGTCTTTGTAGACCAGCAGCTAACCTACTGGGAATTGAATTGTCGGGCAAACCAACTGGCACATCGCTTGCAAGCACTGGGGGTAAAACCCGATGTATTAGTGTCTTTGTGTGTTGAGCGCTCAATAGAAATGGTCGTGGGAATTTTGGGAATTCTCAAAGCAGGTGGTGCTTATGTACCATTAGATCCAGCATATCCACAAGAGCGCTTAGCCTTCATCTTAGAAGACACCCAGACACAAGTGATGCTAACCCAGGAGAAATTTGTTCAGAATCTACCAGATCTTGAGGCACAAGTTATTTGTCTGGATTCAGATTGGGAAGCAATTGCCGAATTAAGCCAAGAAAATCCTGTGAGTGGGGTGACGCCTCTTCACCTAATATACATAATATATACTTCAGGGTCAACAGGACAGCCTAAGGGTGTGATGATTCCTCATGGTGGGATCTGCAATCAGCTGGAATGGCGGCAAAAAACTTTTGGAATCACAGAACTTGACAAAGTCTTGCAGACCATTTCTTTTAGCTTTGACCCTTCAGTTTGGCAGATCTTCTGGCCGTTGTGTCATGGAGCCGAGTTAGTTATGGCTCGCCCAGGTGGACATCAAGATAGTGCATACCTCGTCAAGACAATCACTGAGCAGCAGATCACTATCATTGCCTTAGTACCCTCCATAATTCGCATGTTACTGGAAGAAAAGGGTTTAGAGAATTGCCAAAGTCTAAAGCATGTGACAGCAGGCGGAGAAGCTTTACAGATCGAACTTATGGAACGGTTCTTAAACTGTCTGAAGAAAGAAAATGTTCTTTACAATTGTTATGGTCCAACGGAAGTTTCGATCGATTCCACCTACTGGATGTGCCAACGGGGAAATGAGGGTACAACGGCTCCGATTGGTCGCCCCATCCACAACCTACAGACCTATATTTTAGATGAAAATTTGCAGCTAGTGCCTGTTGGTGAATCGGGTGAACTACACATTAGTGGTGCTGGTTTGGCACGGGGCTATCTCAACCGTCCGGACTTGAGTGCACAGAAGTTTATTTGCAACCCTTTTAGTTGCGAACCAGGATCTCGTCTTTACAAAACCGGGGACTTGGTGCGTTATTTACCGGACGGGAACATCGAGTTCCTTGGTCGGATGGACCACCAAGTGAAAATTCGTGGCTTCCGCATCGAGTTAAGAGAAATTGAGACGCTCTTAAGTCTGCACTCCGCCGTCCGGGAAGTTGTGGTTATTGCCCGCGAAGACCAACCAGGTGACCAACGTCTAGTAGCCTATGTGGTTTTACACCAAGAGCAAGTGACTACAACCGATGAACTGCGGCGTTTTCTCAAGGATAAGTTGCCAAGCTATATGCTGCCAACAGCAATTGTGATCATAGAGGCTCTACCCCTGACAAATAACGGTAAAGTAGACCGCCTAGCCCTGCCAATACCTGAGCAACTGAGGCAAGAACCAGAAGTGACCTTTGTTGCCCCCCGCAATGAGTTAGAACGCGCAATGACGCAGATTTGGTCGCAGGTTTTAGGCATCCAATCCATTGGCGTGAGGGACAATTTCTTTGACTTAGGGGGGCATTCCTTGTTAGCGGTACGCTTATTTACTCAGATAGAGAAGGAATTCGGGACAAAAATTCCTCTAGCCTCTCTTTTCACGTCAGGTACTGTCGAGACTCTTGTTCAGTTGATTTGTCAACCACAAGAACTAGCGAATCAAGACTTAGCTGTGGTCAAAGACTCTAACGCAACTTGGTCATCCTTGGTGAAAATTCAACCCAACGGTTCCAAGCCGCCTTTGTTCTTTCTCCACCCCCTTGGCGGAGAGATGCTGTGTTACCAAAAGTTGGCGCTGCATCTAGGGTCAGAGCAACCTGTTTATGGGCTACAACCAAAAGGGCTCGATGGAAAACAGCCTCCCTATACTCAGATGGAGCAGATGGCATCTCACTATATTCAGGAAATGCGAACTATTCAGCCCAATGGTCCTTATTTTCTTGGCGGGTATTCCTTTGGAGGAATAATTGCCTTCGAGATGGCTCAGCAACTCCATAGGCTTGGTGAGACAGTGGGTCTTCTAGTGATGATTGATATTTCTCTTCCAGGTTGTGAAAAGCGAGCGCCATTCCGAAAGCGAGTTTTCTTGCATCTTAATCATGTTTTACAACAGGGATCTTCCTATCTGAAGCAAAAGATTGTCGGCTGGAGAGAATGGGGTACATACAATCTCAAACAAAGATACAAGCGTTACTTAAGTGTAGTACATCAGATATCTGATACTGATGAACATTTAAAAGTGATAGACGCTAATGTCAAGGCGATGGACGAGTATGTCATGCAAGTTTACCCTGGTCCTATTACCCTCTTGCGAACTGAAGATCAGAATCGGGATGAAGCTGTAGGCGTAGAATACGACCCTCTCTTCGGTTGGGGCGATTTTGTTGCCGGAGGAATAGATCTCCATTACGTTCCAGGATCTCACCTTTCCGTCCTTAAAGAACCTCATGTAAGGGTAGTGGCAGCAAAATTGCAAACTTGCTTAACCCAGGCTATGGAACTGTTACAAAAGCAGGGAGCTCTTAGCAGGAAATAAAGAAACGAGAAAACTTTAGTTGTGGGTTTCCCTGCTAAGAGTTCCCTCTGAACCCAAGTTTCTTGATCGAATTTACATCTTAGATAGAGGGCGCATCTCCGTTTTGCAAAAATATCTGGGAAAGAATCCGAAAAGTCGAAACTTCAGTTTGTAGTTCAGTTTATGTTGATAAAAATGAAATCATCCCTCGATAAACCAGATTTGTTGAGGTGCAATATATTGCACCTCAACAAGGTATCAACAACCTTTCCTTGATCAAAAATTCAGACAAATTAGTTTCATAATTCATCATTTATCAGGAGACCTTTCAACTATGAAACTCTATCAGCTTAGTGAAATTGAACAGTTCCAGAGAGACCTCCCCTACTTAATTGAAATTACGGAGTGGGTTAAAGATTTTTTGGGAAACCCTCATCCCGATTTAGGCAGACCTGGTCCTGTTTGCCCTTTTGTGCCTCAATCACTCAAATCAAACAATCTTCAGCTAGCAGTTATTCGTCCTCAAAAGTTGGAGACAAAGCAAATTGAAGAGATTGTTTTCCTCTACCGAGATATCTTCCTTAAGATAGAACCACGAGTGGGACAAGCTGCTCTAAACAAAGCAATAATATTAATTTTTCCTGATGTTCATATAGATGATACTTCTCGACTCATTGATAGTGTTCAGCAAAAACTTAAGCCTTTCTTTGTTGAACAAGGATTGATGTTAGGGGAATTTCATAATCGTACGGAAAGCCCTGGTTTGCACAACCCAAACTTCCGTCCACTACGCAGCCCTATTCCCCTATTAGCTATCCGCCATATGGTTGAATCTGACCTTCCTTTTTTGCAAGCTACAGATGATCTTGGCTTACGTATTAGATTTCTTCTAGCTTATTTACAGCTTTTTGATCAGGATGGGAAAGATAGCTTAAATTTAAGTCATGCTCGTCGGCTATTGGCTTTGACACGAGATCAACTTGAACAAGAGAATTCATTACTAGTCAGTCCTGTAGCTCATACCTCTACTTTAGAAAGTAGTGTTGCTTCTTGCCCTTATGCGTCAAGACTGTATTCCACAGCAAACTCCTACTTATGAGGCGATATTCTGAGACTGTTTTTATCTGTAGCCTAAAGGAGACAAAGACAAGATAGAATATTCTAACAAAATGACTCGAATTTTACCATGCCTCGACGCTCTCAAAATAAGCCGAAGACGCCTCCACTTTATCTGACGTGGTCACCGGAGACAGAGTTGGTTGGCTTGGTGTTTGAGTTAGTCCCGCGAAAAGATTTTTACCTTTATCCCCAGTATACTATTGGACTCCACGCGTGGTTTCTCGACCAAGTGCGTTCCACAGACCCAGAACTTTCTGCTTACCTCCACGATGGAGAATCAGAGAAGCCTTTTACTGTCTCAGCTTTAGATGGAGCGATGATCAGTAGCGGCAGGCAGGTACAATTATCTGCAAATACCTCCTATCACTGGTCTGTCACAGCCTTATCTCGTCAAGTGCAAAAGTGGATGGCGCGGTGGATGGAAAATTTGCCAGAGGTGGTTGATTTGAAGAATGCACCGTTGCAGATTCGCTCTGTCAGTATTGCCCATCTTCCCACGACATACACCGAACTGCTAAACTCTGACCATGGTGAGACGACTGTCACCCTAAAATTCTTAAGTCCTACGAGTTTTCGCCGCAAAGGTCATCACTTCCCTTTACCAGTACCAATGAATGTGTTTCACAGCTACCTGCGGCGCTGGAATGATTTTTCTGGGATGGCTGTTGATCAGGAGACTTTCTTAGCTTGGGTAGATGATTGTGTATTAATTAATCGTTGTCAACTAACTACCGCGAAGGTACTAGCGGGAAAGAAAGGCGCAGTCACAGGATTTACTGGCGCGATCGAGTTTAGTTTGACGAAGGATGCAGTTAAACAGCCAGAGTTTCAGCAGTTATTTTATGCTTTAGGGAAACTCGCACCCTACTGCGGTACTGGTCATAAAACGACTTTTGGTTTGGGACAAACACGTTTGGGTTGGTCATCTCAAGTTGTGCAAGATCTACCTGATGTGCAAACTGTTCTGGCAAAACGCATTGAATATTTGGCAGAGATTTTTAAGGCGCAACGTAAGCGCACAGGAGGAGAACGAGCGGAGGAAACAGCCTCAAAATGGGCGACAATCTTAGCACGACGAGAGATGGGAGAATCGTTGCAGGTGGTGGCCCAAGATTTAGGGATGCCTTATGAAACGGTGAAAACTTATGTAAAATTGGCACGAAGAGCGTTGAAGAGTGAGGAATAGTTGAGTCAGGAGTCAGGAGTCAGGAGTCAGGAGTCAGGAGTCAGGAGTCAGGAGTCAGGAGTCAGGAGTCAGGAGTCAGGAGTTAGGAGTTAGGAGTAAGGTGCTGAACAAAGTCCGCGTGCTTTGGCGAATTCAATCCTGCTTGTAAAATTGCTATTACCTTTGCCATATCCCCTTCTAACAAGGCGGTCACCGCTAACCACAATCCGGGAAATACCTGACTTTGGATGATTCCATCTGTGTCGGCTATTAAAGGTACGTATTCGCTTTCACTCAACCTGAACCAATGCAGCTTATTCTCAAATATTTGCCAGACGATATATTCCTGAATACCATTGCGTCGATATGCTTTTTTCTTGTCATGCAGATCGTAAGCTGCACTACTAGCTGCTACCTCTAGAACTAATTCCGGTGCGCCTTCAATATAGTCATCTTCACTCAGGCGTGACTTTCCTCCCAGCTTTTGATCAATAAATAGTACCCCGTCTGGTTGAGGTTCATTGTCTTGATCTAAAAGCACCGTTGGCTCAATCCCTAATCTTACCCCTGGAGTTGCAATTTGATAAAGACACAGCCAGGTAATGACTTTACTATGAGGTTCTGCATGGCGCTCAAAACGTAACGGTGATGCCAAGTATACAACTCCTTCGATCAGTTCTGCTTTCTTGACGTGGGTCGCTGCCTGATAACGCCGTTCAAATTCATGTCGGGAGAGGCGATCGCCACTCTCTAAAGGCGGAATCGGAGTACCAGAGGTGAGTTCAACATCTGGTTGTTGTCTCAGTGATTGATGTCTCACCATATTTCACCGTCCTTTTTTAACTTTGGTGGTGGAAATTGCTAAAATGAGCTAGACACTTCCACAAAACAATTATGCCATCTCCTTTCCCTGGTATGGACCCATATCTTGAAGGTTACCTGTGGCCAGATGTGCATAGTGCGCTTGCTAACAAAATTCGGCAGATGTTGACTCCCCAGTTGCGACCCCGCTACACAGCACGCTTGGAAATTTATTTGGTGGAAGACACGGCACCAGAAGGGGAAATTGGTATTCTTTATCCTGATGTTGAAGTTCTTCAGGTCAAACAAATGAGTGGACCCTCAAGGTTGTCCGCCCAAGCAGACGGAAGTGTCATGACAACTCCTGCACCACTCACCTTACCCCTTGTGCAACCTGTGGAAGTCCGAGTCCCTAGTGTGGAAATTCGAGATACTGCTAACAACGTGTTAGTAACTAGTATTGAAATCCTTTCCCCAGTCAACAAACGAGAACCAGGTTTGACCAAATATCGGCAAAAACGCTCCTCACTTTATCAGAGTAACGTCCATTTAATTGAACTTGATTTACTGCGACGAGGGACTCGACCTTTCAATCACCCCCGCATTGCAAATGTTCCCTACCTTATTACCTTAACTCGCGCTCAGTCTGGAGTTGTAAATGTTTGGACTATTGGGTTACAAGATAAGCTACCTATAATTCCCGTACCTCTTCGTGCCCCTGACCCTGATATTCCTTTGGAACTTGACAATATCGTGAGTGCTATCTACGACGAGGCTGCTTATGATTTATCTATTGATTATACACAAGCACCTCCACCTCCCATATTCTCTCCTGAAGATGTGCAGTGGATGGAAGTTTTGTTACATGACTATTAGAGTGATGAGCCACTGGCTGATTTCCTGTTAAAGTTTTGTCTCAAAATATTTACAAACAACCGCAGATATGGTTTGATAGTCGAAAAGCGTTGCCTTAAGCTTATGGTTACCGCAATAATTCTCATTGCTTTAGGAGTCCTCACCCAAGCTGTAGTACTAGCAACCTCTCGGAACAAGCTTCCCCAATATAACAAAAACTGTACCACTTGCGGGTATCAGGTTCCTCCTATGGAGTATCCGCCGGCTTTCGATGACTGTCCAAATTGCCAACGATTGATGAGTCTTGGTATTGATCTTAGTGCCCTACCGCCCCGCCAGTAGGTTTAACTTTTTTGAAGAACAGTACCAGCAACGCACTGAGAAATAGGGCGCAACCCATAAAGAAAAAGCAGTCGTTGTATGCCATGACGTTGGCTTCGCGACGAACTAGGCGATCAATTTGTGCGATCGCCTGATTTTGCACTTCTACAGGATCGCTACTGTAAGAACTGAACAACTGGGAGAGTTGGTCAATGCGATCGCGTGTCAAAGGATTTCCTAATGAAACCGACTCACCTATACGACTAGAATGAAACTTCTCCCGCACGGATTGCAAAGTTCCTAAAATCGCAATGCCTATCGATCCACCTAAGTTGCGCCCCATGTTAAATAAAGCCGAAGCAGTACCAACTTGTTTCGGCTCAATCCCTGATGTTGCTACGCTAGAAAGGGGAGTGATAATCAATGGCTGACCACAAGCACGGACAATTTGCGACCACATCAGCTGATCCATACCTGTCTGAGACGTCATTGTCGAGTTCATCAAGCAACTGACCCCAAACAGACTGAGTCCGACGGCAATCACAAATCGTAAATCCAAGCGCTTCATCAATTTCGGCACAAAGGGGATAATAAACAATTGAGGAATCCCTGACCACATGATGGTTTCACCAATTTTCATGGCATTATAGCCCTGAACTTGTGCCAGAAACAAAGGCAGTATAAACACTGAACCGTAAAGCCCCAAACCTGTTGCCAAATTTACAACCATTGATAAACCGAAATTACGCCGTCCCAGTAAACGCAGATTCAGCAGGGGTTGCTTGTTAGTAAACTGAATCACAACGAAGATTGGCAAGGTCATTGCTGCCACTACAGCTGCCCGCACAATCTCTTGGGAACCAAACCAGTCTTTGCGGTTACCTTCTTCGAGAAAAAACTCCAGAGATGACAAGCCCATCGCCATCGTCAAAATACCCCACCAGTCGCCTTGTTTGAATAAATGCAACTGCATAGGCTTGGGGGCGATCGCATAAGCAACCCCTGCGATCAGTAAAATTCCTGGGACAATGTTGAGATAAAAAATGTATTGCCAACTCAGATTATCAGTCAGCCAACCCCCGATCGTCGGACCAACGGAAGGTGCAAAAGTGGCAGTAATTGCAAATAACGCTAACCCAATTGGCTGTTTTGCTGGTGGTAACTTGGTAAGAATCACCGTAAAAGCCATTGGGATCAAAACTCCGCCTGTAAATCCCTGACCAGCCCGAAATATAATCATCATCGGGAGATTAGCGGCGAAGGCACAGGCAATAGAAAACAAGAGAAAAAGCGAGGCATTCACTAGCAAATAGCGGCGGATGGAAAAGACTTGAGACAACCATCCTGTCAGAGGGATCACCACAATTTCTGCCACTAGATACCCCGTTGATATCCAAGAGCCTTCATCAATAGTCGCACCTAATGCTCCAGTAATATCATTCAGGGACGCATTAGTAATTTGAATATCTAGCACTGCCATGAAAGCACCCAGCAGGGTTGCCATCACTCCAATCCAATCTTTAACAGATATGTTGTCAGGTGAGAGTCCTGAAGTTGAAGGTTTGATGCTTGTGCTGGTCACGGGTGTCTTCACGAGAGTTAGGAGTTTTGTTTTTTTGACTTTTGACGAACCGCAGGGTAGTGTTTACCTTTCAATGAACCGTCACAGTTACAACCGCCGACATACCAGGACTAATGCGTGACTCGTAACCCCGGATACTTTGAGGATCAAACACAATCTTGACTGGCACCCGTTGTACAATTTTGGTAAAATTGCCCGTTGCATTATCTGGCGGTAGCAGAGCAAACTTTGCTCCTGACGCTGGAGAGAGACTATTGACCTTTCCCAGGAAAGTTCGACTGTGGAAAGAATCTATTTTAATTTCTACTGGCTGCCCTGGTTGCATATTTTCCAATTGAGTTTCTTTGAAATTAGCCACAATCCAGGGATCTTGTTCTACAACAGACATGATTGTTTGCCCAGGTTGCAAACGCTGTCCCGCCTGCACATTTTTGTTTCCCACCATTCCATCTGCAGGAGCAACAATATTGGTGTAAGACAATTGGAGTTCAGCATTTTTCAGTTGTGCGTCTGCTTGAGAAACTGCTGCGAGTGCGGCTTTATACTGCCGCTGATTGACTAATGTTTGCTGAGTACTTGAATGAGCTTGTTGCATACTGCCCTTGGTAGCAGCTAACTTTGCTTGAGCATTCGTCAAATTTTTCTGTGCTTGGGCAACTCTTGCTTGCGCTTGCTTCACCTGTTCTTCAGCGTTATTTCGTTGCGCCACGAGGGCATCATAATTTGCCTTAGCAGCATCCAACTGTTGCTTGGGTGAGGCTCCAGTGTGATATAGACTGATATAGCGCTGATAATCGAGTTGAGCTTTGTTTAAATTTGCCTCAACCTGTCGCAACTGTGCTTGAGCCGCTGGAACACCTGAGAGGGCTTCTGTCACTGCTGCTTGGGAGGTGGAAATACTAGCAACAGCAGCATCAATATTTCCCTGTGCTGAGGTGGTTAGACCTTCAGCGTTGGTCTTGACGACACCAATATTCGCTTGCGCCACATTTGCCTGCTCATGAGCTGCTTCTAGAGACGCCTTTGCTTGCTGTAAGCTGACTTCATAGTCTTTGGGGTCAAGCTTCACCAGCAGGGTCCCCGTTTTCACAATTTGATTATCGTCAACCAAGACCTCTGTGACTGTACCAGAGATGCGGGCATTAACTGGGTGAATATCACCGGCAACGTAGGCATCGTCAGTTTCCTGGTTGTCTTGTATAAATTGCAACCAACGAAATCCGAAAATGCCGATAGCAATCACCCCCAACACCGCCAGAATTATCAAGATTAGTTGACGACGGCGATGGTCATGTGGGGGAGTTTGTTTGGGCAGTTCAGTGCGTTGCGCCTGCTTCAGAACTACGGAGGTTTGATGTCCATCCCGTTTGGGATCTAATTCCTGGACATTCCCTGGTGAATCAGAGTGTTCCATGCCTAACCTTTGGTGCAGAATCTATGAGTCAAGAATAAATATCTGGGAGGAATATTCTTGGAAATATCGCAACCAAATTATAGATTATTATTCGCTACATGTCCAAGGGTAAATTTAGTGACCTTTTCACCTGCTGCTATAGCCAAACTCGGTGTGAGTTAATATTTTATTTACAAACCGGCTTTTAAGCTCTAAATGGTGAAGGCAGTGAAGCAAGTTGGGCATGAGGACCTTGAATTAAAGCTGTAGCCATCTCATCATTGTTCCTGCGAAGTCCTTCGTAGGTGAACAATACATGTCCCCCCAACCCCTTGATCCGGTTGGTCTGAATATAATCTTTGAGTTGAGTGGATGTGATGTTAACTTTGTTAGCTTTAAATGCTATACCAGGAGCAAATTTGTTTAAATCTTTGGGAAAATCCTTCCTTATTTGATCGACTTCATCGTGGTATTGCTTCGATATCTCGCGGTAGATCTGTGGATGTATAATATCGACAAGTCCCTGCTGAACCCAAGCTGGAGTATCTTGAAGAAAATTCTCGTAACAATAGTTGTATGGACTGGGTGCGATCGATACGACAAGATTCTTGTGCTTATGCTGTCCCACTTTTTTAACAGCGCTATGAAGGCGAGTTAGAAAGTCAGTGAGAGCCTTAGCACCAGCTTTAACGTTTTTGAGTTTAGGGTCAATATCTGGCGACTGTAACCCTTCTTTAGGAAACGCCGGGAGTCTGTCATCTCCCTGAATACCGTCAACGTCATACTTCGTAACCATTTCAACTATGAGGCGCTGCATGAAGTCTTGTACCTCAGGGTGAAGAGCATTCATCCACGTTAAATGACCACTTCTAAGCAAGGTACCGTCTGGCATCCGAACTTTCCACTGAGGTTTTTTATTAAGTATGTGTCCACCATCGTGATCGGGAGAACAAGCAAATCCATACTCGAACCAAGGAATGACCTTGATTCCAACACGATGTGCCTCTTCAACGACTTCGGCTAGAGGATCGCGACCTTTCAATTGTGGAAAGAGATCAACATGAAAAGTATCCCGCATGACGTGACTACGGAAGAGTGTGAACCCTTTGTTCCAGACAACAGGAAACACAACATTGAAGCCCGTTTGCTTCAGGAAATGCATGGCTGAAATAATTTCTTGCTTTGAGGTTAAGACTGGACTAATGTCAACATTAGTCATCCAGACACCGCGTATTTCGTCCATTTGACTGGCTCTATTGTTTGACAGGTTTGATTTTCGATCATATAATACTACCTTCAATACGGTTCGGTTAGCGTTTTAATCGGTTGTTTTATCTTCCCCCACACCCCATTCTTGCGGATTTGGATGACGCAACGATTGATACCCTTTCCAAAGAAGTACGGGGGAAGTTAAGTCAGGTAAAACCACTGACTATCGGTCAAGCTACTCGTATCAGTGGCGTGAATCCAGCCGATATCAACGCCTTACTAATCTATCTCGAATTTCGTAAAACTCATGCCCAAACTGAGTTTCCAGCGTTAGCTTGGATCACACTTTTTGAAGCACGAGTATAGTAGTAAAGTGAAACATCAGGAGATTGGTATGATAGATGACATGTTATTATAAATTGGCATCTTCAACAGTTTCCGTATTACAGTTGACTTTAAATACCATTTAATAATCAACTCGTCTAACAAGACGGGGAGATTAGATATTGCATTCAAAATCCTTACAAAGCAGGCAATCAGGGCAAAATTTTACGCCCGAAAAGCCATAACTGAAAATTGCTATGTTACAAGAAGCCAGCACCCATCTCATTGTTTTGGAACCATCAGAGGACTTAATTGCCAGCGAACCTTGGGCGATAGAAAGCTATGCTGACGGCTTGATGAATGAAATCTTTGCCGATATCGATCAGATTTTAGAGAAGAGTGGTAATCTCCTTCCCCAGATTTTGCAACAACGTGGCACTCACACACGAATTGCTACAGCGGAACGGCTATCGAACAGCAGTCACACCCCACTTCGACACCAAGAGTCAATGGGAGGGGAACCTGCCTATAGCACTGGCACCCTAACGGAGGAAACCGACCCACGCGAGTGGTTCCAGAAGTTAGAGGTAGAGCCCACAGCGCTACCTTTAGAATACGTTCCTTTGCAAACAGTTGGGATGCCGCAAATTGTCTTGCCAGAAACGTTGATCCAGCATGTACACTCAGTTCCTCAGGTTAGGAACCAGCAATTGAGTAAAGTTTTGGTTGACACTCCCGGCGTTCATAAAGTGAGCAAACCACGTCAGAAATGGCGGCGCACTTTGAGCAAACTGCTCTCCGTAGGAGTCACCTTGGGCTTCATCATTACTGCTATTGTTTGGGCGCTGCACTCTAGACTGCTAAATCGTCTCACTACCAAATCTTTCCAACAGGCGCTGTTGGAACCACAGCCGAAGTTACCAACAACAGCAAAAGTTGAAGCAGATATAGTTGACTATATTTTAGGCGCACTGGCAGCTATTGATCGGCAAGAAGCCAACAATCAGAAATCTGCCAAAACCCTACTTGCTACCGCTGGTTTAGCTAACCAAACAGCCTTTGCTTATATGAGCTATCGACCTACAGGTAATCTACCACCATTACCTGTGGCAGCTAACAACACTCCATCAACCCCTAGTCCCTCAACAACGGTTGTTGAGCGACTCTATATCCCCGTTTATCAAGCGCCGTCGCCCATGCGCTACGCGCCCCCACCTATTCTTGGTAATCTCAGCCCTTTATCACGATGGGCATTACCACCTAAAAATATTGCGCCGAATACGTCTTTACCCGCTCCTGTAAAAACAGTTCTGAACACTGTGCCAACATCAGCTAAGCCAGTGGCTGTCAGTGCGCCTGGCACTGTGCGACCTGAAATCAAGCCTGTGGCTATACGAAATACACCTATTACTATAGGGCAACCACCTAAGCCTTTACCTGTATTACCTGTTGTCTCATCTCGCATTACACAATCAAAACGACCCACAGCCAAAACAACAGAACCACCACTAGATGGACGGGAAATGGTAGCTGTCTCCGTTCCTGCGATTCCTACTCCTTCCCATATTTTGGAGGGATTGCTAGAGTTAGGACACAAATCTGCCGCTTTATTTAAAATTGATGGTATTACCCGCCGTGTCGATATAGGTGAAAGTATCGGCTCAAGTGGTTGGACATTAGTAGATGTCGCTAACGGTGAAGCCGTCATCCGCCGTAACGGAGAAGTGCGATCGGTTTATACGGGGCAGAAATTTTAATTTTTTTCAACCTGTACTAAGTTTTAGCGCAGGTTGGTAGTTTCTATTAGACATAGTCGTGAAAATTAATTATGCGTTCGTTAAAACCCTTGGTAGGGGCGTATTGCAATACGCCCCTACATCATTTCTGGAGATGTCTATTAGGTTCTCTTCTATTTCAATGACTCGTCTTCAGTCGCTGAAATTTCTCCGATGTATCTGCATCAGGTGACGCAGATCCGGTGAACAGTCACCGAAAAACTGCAAGCAGCAGGGCATACACTATAGAAAAATAGAAAATCAGGTAACAGAAACAATGCGTGCAGCTTGGTACGAAAAACTTGGTAACGCCCAAGACGTTCTTACTGTAGGGGAAGTCGATATCCCGGAAGTCGATCCTGGCGAAGTGCGGGTGAAAGTTCATGCTTCTGGGGTCAATCCTTCAGATGTTAAGCAGCGTAGTGGTTGGGGTGGGTTGAAAATGCGACACCCAAGGGTAATACCACACAATGATGGATCTGGGGTCATTGAAGCGGTAGGAGAAGGTGTATCCCCTGAAAGGGTTGGGGAACGGGTGTGGATTTATGAAGCTACCTTGAGTCGCCCGTTTGGGACGGCGGCGGAATATGTGGTTGTACCGAGTGAAAATGCTGTTTTCTTACCCAACAACACAGAATTTGCTGAAGGCGCTTGTTTGGGTGTTCCTGCAATGACAGCCCATTACAGTGTTTTCAGTGATGGCGCGGTCACTGGACAGACAATCCTCGTCACTGGCGGTGCTGGTGCGGTTGGAAATTACGCGATTCAGTTGGCAAAGTGGGGTGGTGCAAAGGTAATTACCACGGTGAGTTCATCCCAGAAAGCGGAAATCGCTGGTGCGGTAGGAGCAGATTACGTCATCAACTATAAAACAGAAGATGTGGCAGATCGAATTAAAGAAATCACAGGTAAAAAAGGTGTTGACCGCGTCGTTGAAGTTGATTTTGCGAGTAACTTGGAGACAAACTTGGCGGTGCTGAAGCGTAATGGCGTCATTGCCACCTATGCCTCAGATTCTAACCCTCAACCTCAGATCCCCTTCTATTCGTTGCTCTACAAAAATATCACGGTTCATTATGTGTTGGTCTACGTTATGCCGAAAGCCTCCCATCAAGCAGCCGCAGAGGATGTTACGACTTGCTTAAAAGCAGGAGTTTTACATCACGTGATTGCTCAGCGCTTTCCCTTATCTGAGATTGCGGCTGCTCATGAAGCGGTGGAAAGTGGACAGGCGATAGGGAATGTGGTTGTCATTAGGGAAGAGGGAGCAGGGAGCAGGGAGCAGGGAGCAGGGAGTAGGGAGTAGGGAGCAGGGAGCAGGGAGCAGGGACCAGGGAGCAGGGAGGAGGGACTAGGGAAGAGGGAGCAGGGAGCAGGGAGCAGGGAGGAGGGAGGAGGGAAGAGGGAGGAGGGAAGAGGGAAGAGGGAAGAGGGAAGAGGGAAGAGGGAGGAGGGAAGAGGGAAGAGGGAAGAGGGAAGAGGGAGTAGGGAGGAGGGAGGAGGGAAGAGGGAGGAGGGAGGAGGGAAGAGGGAAGAGGGAAGAGGGAAGAGGGAGCAGGGAAGAGGGAAGAGGGAAGAGGGAAGAGGGAGCAGGGGGAAAAACATTTTCATGCTTGGCGGTGAAACTTGTTTCATTGGGACTGACTTCTGACTCCTGAACGGCAGTCGCTTCAAGTCGGCGAAGCCGCCCAACGCGGTGCCTCCTCCTGACTTCTGGAATTAGCTATACCCTCCATCACCAAATTCACCAATTCTTCTGCTAATACATCATCCAACGGTGCGTGCTTTAACAGCAATCGATACCAAACTGGACTATAAATTGCATCGATTACCAATTCCAAATTCAGGTCTGTACGTAGTTCACCGCGTGTGATTCCTCTTACCAAAATTGTGCGGGTCGCTTCTCTAGGAGTCGCAACGAACTGCTGGCGAAAAGCCTGAGCCACATTGGAGTCCATTTGCGCCTCAGCAATGAGTCCAGTGATAGCAGATCTCGCAGTTGTTGTGGTCAGTATAGTAAACTGTTGTTGCAGAATTTGGTATAAATCTTCTCTAACCTCACCTGTATCTGGTATCGGAACATTGTGTGGGATTTCAACTTTATAAGCTTCCATGATTACCGCCGCTTTGGAAGACCACCAGCGATAAATTGTTTGTTTGCCTACCCCTGCACGAGATGCGATCGCCTCAATACTAACACCGCCATAGCCTTTTTCCTCTAATAACTCAGCCACCGCCTTAAGAATTGCCTGATGGGAACGCTCATTCCGTCTCCGATTTAAGGGCAATTTGGTTGAAGATGGTGTTTGAGCATTGTTGTTCTCTAGCTGTTTTGACATAGGTACAGACTACACTTTAGTTAAATATTTCTTCAGAGCTTAAAAATAGACGATACGAATTGTCTCTCAGACAAAAAAATACGATACGCTTCGTACAAGCTTAATTATGAAGGTTGTGGGAATCGACTACAAACAGAAGCGGCAAGATTGGGATAGTAGTAGTCCATGTCATTAATTCTCACGGGTTGAGAAGTTCGTAGTAAGGACTTTAGTCCTTAACTCCAAGAACTACGAACGAAGGTAAAGTCATGACAAAAAGATTGCCCTAGTCACCGGAGCAAGCAAGGGCATAACTGGAATATGTCTGCAATTAGAGGGTTTTCCAACGAGTCTAGCTGCTCAATTTATGGATTCCTACGCAGAGGGTAGGAAGGAGAACCGGGCGTGCCATAGGATGACACGAGTTGCCCTTTAATGAGCATTTACTTGCTCTGGCTTTTGATCGTTTTGTAATGCTCCATACAATCTATTAAGTGCATTTACGTAAGCTTGGGCGGATGCGACGATGATATCGGTGTTTGCTGCATGACCAGAAAAAACTCTATCTTCATACCTTAGACGGATGGTGACTTCTCCGATCGCATCAATACCTGCTGTTACCGACTGTACGGAGAACTCAATCAACTGGTTAGGCACATTTACCACCCTGTTGATTGCTCTGTAAACAGCATCTACTGGACCTGTACCGATCGCCGCATCAGTTAATTCCTCACCGTCTGGGGTACGAAGGGTAACTGTAGCGGTAGGGCGGGCGCGATCGCCACTGGAAACTTGCACTAACTCTAAACGGAACAAATCAGGGGCTTGTTGGATTTCATCATTAATGATCGCTTCCAAATCCCAATCAGAAATATCTTTCTTTTTATCTGCTACCTCTTTAAACCTGATAAATGCCTTATTCAATTCAGTTTCGGACAACTCATAGCCCAATTCCCGTAAGCGAGTGCCGAAAGCATTTCTTCCTGAATGTTTGCCCAATACTATTTGATTGTCTGCCAATCCAATTAATTGGGCATCCATAATTTCGTAAGTGAGCTTATTTTTCAGCACACCATCTTGGTGAATGCCAGACTCATGGGCAAAGGCATTTGCGCCGACAATTGCTTTATTTGGCTGCACAAGCATTCCCGTCAGATTAGAAACTAGGCGCGAGGTCTTATAGATTTGTCTAGTATCGATGTTTGTCAGGGATTCTTCAGAATCAGTTGGGCGTCCTAAGAACGGGTTGAAATATTGCCGCCGCACGTACAAAGCCATGACCAATTCTTCTAGGGCTGCATTTCCTGCACGTTCACCAATACCATTGATGGTACATTCCAACTGACGCGCCCCATTTTTCACTGCTTCTAAGAAGTTGGCAACTGCCAAACCTAGATCGTTATGCCCGTGAACCGAGATAATTGCTTTGTCGATATTGGGTACGTTTTCCTTAATGCCCTTAATCAGCGCCCCAAATTCGCCGGGTGTGGTGTAGCCAACAGTGTCAGGAATGTTAACTGTTGTTGCGCCTGCGGTGATGACTCGCTCTAAAACTTGGTAAAGAAATTCTGGATCAGAGCGTCCGGCATCTTCAGGAGAAAATTCTACGTCATCAATGAAGGTTTTGGCATAAGCTACCATTTCTTCAGCGATCGCTAGCACTTCTGATTTTGTCTTTTTCAGTTTGTACTTTAGGTGAATATCGCTCGTGGCAATGAAAGTATGAATTCTCCCCTTAGCAGCAGGTTTGATCGCTGCTGCTGCTGCTTTGATATCATCATGCCGCGTTCTTGCCAAACTACAAATGATCGGACCATCTTCTATTCCCACAATTTGGGCAATTTTGCTAACGGCATCAAAATCTCCAGGACTAGCAAAAGCGAAACCTGCCTCGATGACATCCACACCCAAACGACCCAATTGCTTTGCGATCGCGAGCTTTTCGTCTATATTCAGCGTTGCACCCGGACATTGCTCGCCATCTCTGAGTGTAGTGTCAAAAATGATGATTCTATCTGCTTTAGTCTTCATTTCCTGCTCGTTGTTTAATGTTGACTTTTCGCTTAAAATACCTTAAATTTTATTTTCTTTTTCTTACCTTTGTAAACAATAATTACTAAGGCTACTAACCTTCTGTTTTCTCTATTTGGTCGCGTATATCGTTTAAGTCTATATACCTGTCCGTAGCATTACGTAATTCTCTTGCTATCATCCCTTCTGTTGATACCACAGTAATATGAGTATTTTTCGAGCGTAATAGTTCGATAGCTCTCTCAAAGTCACCATCCCCACTGAATAGAACGACTCTGTCATACTGATCTACTGTATTAAACATATCTACGACAATTTCTATATCTAAATTGGCCTTTTGTGAGTAACGACCGGAGGAATCATCATAGTATTCTTTGAGAATTTTAGTTCTGACTGTATATCCTAGACTAATTAGAGCATCTCTGAAACCTCGCTGATCTTGTGGGTCTTTTAAGCCAGTGTACCAGAATGCATTGATTAAGGTTGTCTCTGACTGCTCGTTTCTAAAGTATTCTAAGACGCGTCGTGGGTCAAAAAACCAGCCATTTTTTTGTTGAGCATAGAACATATTGTTTCCGTCTACAAAAATAGACAGACGATTCATCGGAGAACCCATACAAAATTACACCTAATAATAGAAAAGAATTTAGATTTAACAATAGATTATAGCAATTATAAAATCATAAATTTGCTAACATCTATAAACATGTTGTCATATATAGCTTTAAGTTAACCTCTCTCTCAATAGAAAATCCGCGCTACGCATTGATGTTGAGCTTATCATGTGCTAAACCTTTTTCACCTTCGGCATAGTCATAGACATCCCGTAATCAAAATCTACCAATAAATTGACTAAAGAACAGCATTCTTCGCTGTATATCAGTTAAGTTTACTCCCAAAGAGGTATTTAATAGACTTAGGGTAGGGTGTTACCATCCCTCAGCTTTTGTACTCAAAGCTTTGAAGGTGGGATTAAAGCCTAATGAACGGCTCCTAGGGGTTAAGGAATGGGATTAGGTTAGCAATCTTGCTGTTTAGATGGCTCTTGGTGTCACAACCGCCTATTAACAAGCAGGGTTGATCAGGCGCCCCATCCGCCGTGAATCCTCATTTGGCTAACTTTTACGTAATTTTAATGAAATTTGATCGAGTAAAAGGCAAACGTTACACAAATGTACACAACACCTAGACGCCTTAGCCAAAAGTTCTCAAAGATTGCTTCCTATTAATCGTGGTAGACCCTTGCCACGCCTCATGTGTCTGTGGAACAATAACTCAAGTTAGCGAAATCAGACAATGATCAAGTTGTACATTATCTGGTTTACATGCCTCTTACTGTAGAGGATGCGCCACGAAAATCAGGGATCTACGAAAAAGTAACAATTACACAAGTTTTGTAAAGAATAGATAATATTTCACAAAGGTATAAGATTTTCATATAAGTCAGAAATCAAAGTGATTGGACAAAAGGAAAGGAATCAGAAGCCATTGGTGGGGGCAAGGTTAATTTACATATCATTTAATGATCTGATAGGATGAGAAAATTTTACTGTCTCGTACAGGAGTGGGGAACTCGGGGTCCCCAAAGAGTGATTAGGGGCAATGGGGAGTGGGGGAGGTGTTTGTTCTACCTAGGTGTAAAGACGTGAGAAAGATCGTGTCTCTACTACTTTTTCATCAATCAAGGCGTTATGCATAAAACAAGATGACAAAAGAACTTATATCTACATTAACCAAAAAATATGTCTCTACTACTAATCGACAGTTAAATAAACTCACAAAAGCGACTGTAACGGGGTTTGCACGCTCACCAAAGCTAATGGCTCACTTGGGTCATTTGCTCAACGCTAGTTCAGCAGTAGGAGCAGCGATACTAACAGCTTCTTGTTTGAGCCTAACTCAATTTATGGAAGGTCAAGCGCAAACACTGTTTTATCTGATCCGAGGACCGATAACTCCGACCAAGGACATAGTGATTTTGGCAATTGACGATCAGTCCATCTCAACACCAGCACAGTACTATAAAACAAATCCACAACAGTATGCTTATTGGGAACCATTGAAAGCTTTTCCCTTTAAACGCGAGGCATACGCCCAAATCACTGAGAAATTGATTCAGGCTGGAGCAAAGTCTGTAGCGTTAGACGTAGTTTTTGATACACCAAGCAGTTACGGGAAAGATGATGATGAAAAGTTGCAACAGTTATTGCAGCGTCATGGAAGTCAAGTTACTTTAGCTGCGTTCTATGAAAATTCTGAGACAGCCCAAGGGAGCTTTACGCAACTGACGCTACCGCTGCAGATGTTTCAGACAGGGTCTGTATCTATTGGTTCAGTTAATTTTCCGCTACAGGCAGATGGTAAGGTTCACAAATTGGCTAGCGAGTTTCCCAAGTCGTTAGGTGATGCCATAATAGACAAAATACCCTCCTTTGATGAAGCAGTTCTGAGGGCAGCCCAAGTAAATTATCCTAAACCTAAGGGCAATCAAATTTATTTTGACGGACCTGGGGGTACATTTGACGTCATTCCCTTCTCATACGTACTTGATCCACAGAATTGGAACACCTATTTGCAGCAGGGAAGGGTTTTTAAAGACAAAATCGTGCTAATTGGAGCAACAACCCAGCTGACACACGATTATTATCCAGTAGCTGCTGACGAAAGCTGGCTGTCTCCTGAGGGAATGTCGGGAGTGGAAATTCACGCTCATGCGATCGCAACTTTAATGGAAGGTAAAGCGGTGCAAGAAGCACTCAACAGTTCCCGAATGAGCAGTTTATTCGTGCTGGGTTTAGTTGGTGGATGTGCTTTGATCGTGGCAAGAAAAAAGCGAGGTATCGTTAGATTGTTCCTCAGCCTTACCCTTGCCATAACTTGGGGTGGAATTAGCTATGTGTTATTTGTTTATAGTCAGTTAATTTTTCCGACCACTGTTCCAGTCGTTGCGATCGCCACTATCGGACTCTGCTATATGGGAACGGAAATGGCTAGGGAAATATTAAGGAAAAGTCAACTTTTAGATGTTTTTCAAAAATATTCATCTCACCATGTTGTCCGAGAGATTCTCTCTCAACAGGATGACCTGAAAGACTTACTCCAGCAAAGGGAAATAGCAATATCAGGAAAAGTCCTTGACGGACGCTATAAAATTGCCAAAGTTCTTGGTTCAGGAGGATTCAGCGAAACTTATGTTGCCGAAGATACCAAACTTCCTGGTAACCCTCAATGTGTTGTTAAGCAGCTAAAACCAGCCCACAATAAACCAGAGCAGTTGATAGTTGCCAGACGTTTATTTAATTCAGAAGCCCAAACACTGCAAAAACTGGGAACGCACAACCAAATACCTCAGCTGTTTGCTTATTTTGAAGAAGAAGACGAATTTTATTTAATTCAAGAGTATATTATCGGTCATCCTCTAAGTCAGGAACTACAGGCAGGCAAACGCATCTCTGAAACTGAGGTGAGGAAGATTTTGCAGGACTTATTGCAAACATTGGCATTTGTCCATCAAAATGGTGTGATTCACCGGGATATTAAACCCAGTAATATTATCCGGCGACACTCAGACGATAAATTGGTACTGATTGACTTTGGTGCCGTTAAAGAAGCGACAACACAATTGCTTGATAGCCAAGAGCAAAGTGCCTTCACCATTGGCATTGGGACTAAGGGTTATGCACCAAGCGAGCAATATTTTGGGCGTCCACAATACAGCAGTGACATTTATGCAGTCGGCATGATTGGGATAAAAGCCTTAACTGGTATAGCGCCCCATGAAATAGAAAGAGACGCTCATGGAGAGTTGAGATGGGTTGACAAAGCAGGCGTGAGCCACGCCATGGCTAAAATTCTCAGTACAATGGTGCTGGAAAACTTCCAACAGCGTTATCAATCTGCCTCAGAGGTGCTTAAGGCCCTTGACGCGTTGATAACTTCTGAAGACTCTTTACCAACAGACGACTCATCAATGCCTACTTTACCATTAGAAGATGATTCAGACACTCCCACCACACCTTGGACAGGAATACTGGAAGAAACACCATCGGTATCTTCTACGTTACCGCCTCATTGATAGGTTTCATCGCAATTGAGCAAAGCAGAATGTTCGCGGGGTACACCCGCAAGGGTTGTGCTTGCTACGCTGTGAGAAGCCCCTGAAGGTGTCTACACGACCTTCGCAATGACTGTAAATATTTTTACACCTACTTAATTGGTTGGTCTAGGAGAACCACCTCCTACGCCAGGATTGACTGGTGGTGGTGTTGGTGTTGTGGGAGTGACTGGTGGTGGTGTTGGTGTTGTGGGAGTGACTGGTCGTGTTGTTATGGTTGTGGGAGTGACTGGTTGTGTTGTTGGTGTTGTGGGAGTGACTGGTTGTGTTGTTGGTGTTGTGGGAGTGACTGGTTGTGTTGTTATGGTTGTGGGATGGATCTGTGTTGTACTAGTTGATGACGGTGTCTGGTTTTCAAGTTGGTTTGACGGTCTTGTATCTCTAGGAGGAATCTGGTTATTATTTACTGAGTTATTATTGCTATTACTGGGAAAGATTTGTCCTACGTCTAGTAAGGAATTTGTTAGGTCATTGTTTTTGATAGTCTCTTGGCTAGATAAATTTGCGGAATTAGGGGTTGGCTTTAAAAAAGATGGATTTTCCACTACGCCCTTACCGGTGACTGGTGCCTGTGCTTTGATCGCAGCAATAGTTTCCTCTCGAACCTTTGCGATCGCCGGGTCGGGATTTGGTACACCATTCTGAGTCAGGTTAAGTCCCCGAACCAGATCGCTCGTCTCATAAAAAGTTCTCAAATCAAAATCATATAAACCCTGAAATTTACCTTTCACTATAACCATCAGTTGCCCTGCTTGAAGCATTTGATGTTGAGAAGCATCTTTATTAAAGACTTGAATGCCACTATTTGTTAATGCACCTACAATCGTGGTATCTGTTTCCTTGTCGTAGCGCACAAATAATGCCGAACCACGAATTGCTGCTGCTGCATTTGGCGTGTTTATATGTGTTTGCCCCTGTCTTGGTGGGATGAGCATCAAGATAGTCCCGGTTGACAGTCGAAAGTTTCGCGTCTTTGGTAAAAACCTAAATAATGCCTGTTCTCCAACCCGTGCCAAAGAACCGTCGTTAAAGCGGACATCTGCTAGGGAAGATCGACCAGTGGATAAGGCATCCCCAGGAATCAGGGCATCAAGTTTGTGTGCCTGACGCTTCGGCTTATGTTGGGGCATAAGTTGCACTAAGTTACGGAGATCTTGAATCTCGGCTTTGTTCAGAGGAGTACTAGCACTTGCTCGATTTGGTAGAGGTAGCACGATCACTCCCCATAAACCTATTGCCACGAGTGGGAAAAACTTGCGAAACATAGTTTAGAGCCTCAGATAATTTTGCTAATGCCAAACTTTGAATACAGGCTTTATTATTTGACTCTCATAGCAAATCTGTTCACGCAAAATTGCATGATTTTATTAAAATTTAAATAAATAAAATTACCAACCTCAGTTTGAACAAATCATTTATTTAAGTTTATATTAGGAATAATTAGATGTGTAGATACTAGCATGTAAAATTGCCGATTTTTTTCATTGTTTTAACTCCGTAAAAATATATTTTACCGTGGCTAAAATTGCTCGGAAATTTGATATTCCCAGATGGAAACTTCAACGCACTTTATTAGTCTACGTTGAGCAGAACCTATTATCAAATATGCAACCTAAAGGCTGGAAAAATGTGTCTTCTTGGATTTTGTTATTAGCCTCTGTTGGTGCAAACTGGTGTTGCACGATGGTAGATGCAGCGACGGCTAAAAGTCCAAACATGTGGAGTCGTAAATACGACGCTGTCTCAAGTATAACATCTTTTGCGAGCTTACGGGTAACTGATATTTCATGCAATCAGCTACTGAGAGCAGAGGGTGTGGAGGTAGCAGGGGAGACAAATAGTGTGTGGAGTACGGAGATGACAGGGGCATCGGGAGGAGTCACCCACCCTACCGCCCCTGATTTTTCTGATTGTTTGCAAGAGAAGTTGAGTGAATCGTCAAGTCTATACTCGCAGATACTGCCAAAGGAGGCATCGCCAGTACCAACCAACACTCTAGGAACTAGTCAACAGCGGAATGAGCCACCGCCGCTAGAAGGACAGCCTACTGATAATTTTCCTAACACTTCTCCCACGCCAATAGAACAACGCCTGCAAGTACCTCATGAAATAGATTACACAGAAAGACGAGAGCGGCTACTGCGGCGGTTGCAAAAGAACAAAACGGCTACTGAGTCAGACCACAGCGGTGAACTGGGTAGATTATTTGTGCGGCAACAACAGCTAGAACAACTACCGCTTCCTTCAATGCCGCCCATAGTTCAGTCTAAACCCGTTGGCTTCCTGTTGGCTCATGTCGGCTACTTCCACGCAACTAACATTTTTTCCTCAATTCATCCTGTAGAGGACAGCTTGATTTTTTCTGGTCTAACGCTTGGCTCTGCACCTTTGCACTTGGGTCCCAAGACTTTTGTGAGTGGGTCAATTGATGGCAACCTGATTCGTTATATAAATCAATCAAAATACAATTACAGCCAGGTAAGATTTAACTTCGACATTTACCAGCAGCTAACCCCGCGAATGTATGGAGACTTCGGTTGGAGCAATCAACAGTTGTTTTATGCCAGCAATGGCTCTTTCTATAGTGCTGGTCAACGCTTTTTAAGTGAGAATTCTCTGCGCCTATCCTTAGGACGGCGAGATCCACTTACTTCCAAGTTAATGTTAGATAGCTTCTACGAATTGCGTCTGAGTTTTACTGACCCCCCAAGTGGTCAGGATAACCGCAACCGAGTCATTAATTCCTTCTCGGTTTCTTTGAGCTACTACTTACAAAAATCTTTACAAGTAGGTGCTGACTATCAGTTTAGTTTATCAAATTTTACAGAGCGCCCAAGAGAAGACCAATATCATCAGCTATTTGCTCACTTAACTTATGGAATATCCAACTATAGCAATGTTAGTTTGCAGGGTGGCGTAACGTTGGGTGGTTCTACCGACCAAAGCATTGATTTTAATGGCTGGTTCTTCGGTCTCTATTACAATGTGGACTTAGGTCGGTTTTGACACGAGTTAGGAGTGAGGAGTTTTAACTTCCAACTGACTCCTGATTCCTGACTCCTGACTCCTGACTCCTGACTCCTGACTCCTGACTCCTGGCTCCTTATTTATCTTTGTAAACTGCGGGGATCGAGAGCATCCCTTAGCCCATCACCCAGTAAGTTGAAAGCTAACACAGTGAGGATAATTAGTAAGGCAGCAGGCCAAATTAACCAAGGTTGTAGCACCAAAATTGAAGCATTAGTTGCCAAAGATAACATGTTGCCCCAAGATGGGTCTGGTTGTTGAATTCCCAACCCAATGAGACTGAGTATCGCTTCTGCCCCGATAAAGCTAGGAATGGCAAGGGTAGCAGAGATAATAATATAAGTTGCAGTTTGTGGCAAAACGTGGCGAAGGATAATATATATTGGTTGACCGCCCATTGCTCGTGCCGCTTGGACAAATTCTCGCTCTTTAATTGAGAGTACCTGTCCGCGAATCACCCTTGCTAATCCAGCCCATTCAATAAACGAAGTAATCAAAATAATCACTAAGAAGCGCTGGGAACTGGATAGACCAGGGGGCAATATTGCACCTAAGGTCACCAAGAGATAAATGCTGGGAAAGGTCATCAGCACTTCTGTTAAACGCATGATGATGCTATCAGTCCAGCCACCAAAATAGCCAGAGATTCCCCCAATGAGCATTCCTAAGGGAAAGGTGAGGGCGACTCCCACAATCCCGATAAATAAGCTGATCCGACCGCCATGCACCAAGCGACTGAATTGATCGCGACCTTGATCGTCCGTACCCACAAGGTTGAATTTTGCTGAACTATCAGTACCAAACAAATGCCAATTCAGGGGAATGCCTGGAATGATTTCTACTTCTTCCCACTTAGGCGGTAGGGGCAAACTCAAATGAAACAGGTGGTACTCTGGTCCTTGAGCAAAGAGCCTAAGGGGAGAGGGCTTTTTAAGGTCTACAATCAGTTGGCGATCGCCCGTGTTGAGATCTGTTTTGCCTTGAGTCGTTGGATAAACATGAGGTCCAATCAACTGCCCTGATTGAGAAAACCAGTGAATCTGAGTTGGTGGCAGCAGTGAACCGTTTGGTTGTGAAGCATAGGGATCGTAAGGGGCAACAAAATCAGCTGCAATGACTGCCACATAAAAAACTAACAACACAATTGCCCCAAATCTCGCCAGAGGATTTTTCTTTAATCTTTGCCACCAATTCATAGGACTTAGGATTTGGAAGTCGTAAATTTCCTATTATAAGCTATGAGTTACGATGTGGTTACATCATTCATAATTCTTAACTTCTAACAACTCTTAACTTTTCCAAAGACAGGTGTTCTTCCTGATGTCTTTCGTGTTCCACAACAAACACATTTGAATAGAGATTGGCAATAATTTGTTTTCCTTGCTGTGTCAGGGCAAGGAAACGTAGTCCATCTTGGATATACGGATAAACGCCGTTCCAGTAGAACTTGGCATAATTTTTGCGTAAATCGGCAGGAGTTTTATAACCGAGAGATTTATTAATACCAGTTTCTTCAAACTCGTAGAACAAAGAAGTAATTTTCTTTAAGTAACGAGGATCGCTGAGTTGTCCGATCAAATCTGCTGCACGCACTAAGCCTGCAAAACTATTTGTATCTTGATGATCTTCTGCGGCTGGTACTGGAAATCGAGTTAATTCAATATTGCTCTTGATCATCTCAGTATCTATCAACTTATGACCACCAAAACGCTCATCAATGAAAAGTTTAGCCCGATCAACATGATAGGGTGTAAGACTAGCATCAGATCCCCCGGCTGGGATAGGAATCATTTTCCCGTCTCTACCGGTAGCATAAAAGTTATCCTCCTCGCGGTCTTGGCGGCAAACCCCTTTGACATATCCAATATCATGACACAGCAAGGATATGATACAATGCAGCCAGTCTTCACTAGAAACACCACCTTCGCGGATATGTTTGCCGCGTAAAACCTCCTGTCCTACTAGAGTGACTAAAATAGAGTGTTCAATGTTGTGATATAGTGCGTCACTATTGGCAATGTTTTCTAGTGCCATGCTGCCAACCCAAGCGATGATGTCCTGGTAATCAATCTTTAAACAGCCGTAGGTGCGACGGTACCCGTCCCGAATTTGGTCAACAAAAGCATCGATTAAAACTTCAGTGGCATTGAACATCATAAATGACTCTTAGTATAAAAATTGTTTATTGGTCTATTCTAAAATGACATAGTCAGGACGGTAATGGGGAGTGGGGAGTGTTCCCTACTCCTTAAGCTTCTTGCCAAAACCATATTTTATCGAGTTAACAACAAAGTGCTGGAAGTCATCGACATAGGAGAAGAAGACGGGAATCACAACCACTGTAAGCACCGTGGAAGTGGTGAAGCCGCCCATAATTGCAATTCCCATTGATTGGCGGACTTGAGCCCCAGCACCCCATCCTAATGCTAGGGGTAGGATGCCAGCAATAGTTGCGATCGAAGTCATTAAAATTGGTCGCAGGCGAGACACCCCAGCATCTAGCAGTGCCTGACGTTGGGTTTTTCCTTCTGCTAGGTTGATCATAGTGTAGTCCACTAGGAGAATTGAGTTTTTGGTCACAATTCCCATCAGTAGCACCATTCCAATGAGGGCGAACAATCCCAAGGATTTTTGAGCAATCATTAACCCGATCAGGGCACCACCTAAACAAAAAGGCAATGCCATCATAATTGTTAGGGGATGGAGGAAGCTATTATACAGCAGAACAAGGATGGCATAGATTGACATTAACGACAGCCCCAAAGCAGTTCCAAAGCGACCAAAGATTTCTCCCATAATCTTGGCATCGCCGGCTGGTTGCTGCACGACGGAGGGCGGTAAGTGTTGTAAGGCAGGAAGCTGGTTAACTGCTTGCACTGCATCACCTAAGGATGTGCCAGATTCCAGGTTGGCTTCTATCGAAACTTGACGGTAGCGATCGTAGCGATTAATTTGCGCAGGGCCACTGCCAAAGCGGATATCTGCTACCGCTACGAGGGGAACTAAGCTGCCATTTTGACTGGGAACTTGGAGGTTTCTGATGGTGTTGATATCTTCCCTGGCTTTGGGGTCGATTTGGACGCGGATGGGAATTTGGCGATCGCTTAAATTAAATTTTGCCAAACTCGAATTGTTATCGCCAATGGTCGCAAGTGTTGCGGTTCGGGCGATAGATTGCACTGTCACTCCCAAATCAGCTGCTTGTTGCGGATTGGGAACTACCAAAATTTCTGGTTGTACCAAACTAGCAGTAGAAGTCACGTCTACCAAGCCTGACACTTTCCGCATCTGCCTTTCTAAGGCATCAGCAGCTTGATCTAATGCTTCAGAATTTTCACTCTTAAGCAGAATCGTTAAATCTTTCCGACTACCAGTGCCACCTTGTGACTGAAAACTCACTCTTGCTCCCGAAATTTTTGGGAAATCTTTACGTACTTCTTGTTCAAACTTAACTTGCGAAATTCCCTGACGCTTTTCTCTAGGCTTAAATTTAACAGTGAGGGTAGCAGAATCTAATTCTTCTGTAGCCAGGACACTTTCCACTGCACTACCTACCTTGGGGTTTTGCCGCAGTATGTCTGTTGCTTGTGCTACAACCCTGTTAGTATCTCCCAATGTAGAACCAGGCGGTAGCTCTATAGCAACAGTGGAAATACCTATGTCTCCATTATCAATAAAACCTTTGGGAATCAAAGGAACGAGCATGAGACTGCCAATGAAGAATGCGAAGGCGAAGATAATCGTGGTTAACCTGTGGCGTAATGCCCAAGTTAAGAGAGATTTATAAGGCTGAAAGCGCCGCTGCGAAGAAGAGTTAGGGAAGGAAGCATTTGTCTGCTTCGGATGCTGTTTGTGATACTTATTCTCAAGTAAATATGCCCCCATCATCGGGGTGATCATCCGAGCCACAAAAGTTGAGAAAATCGTGGCAACAGAAACAGTCACTCCAAATGGTTGGAAAAATTGACCAGGAATTCCACCCATAAAAGCAACGGGCAAAAACACTCCAACAATGGTTGCTGAGCAAGCGACCACTGCCAAACCCACTTCCTCGGCAGAATCGATCGCTGCCTGAACTGGGTTTTTGCCCATTTCCATATGCCGTTCCATGTTTTCAATTTCTACGACTGCATCGTCCACTAAGTTACCTACTGCCAGCGCTAACGCTAGCAAAGTCATACCATTGAGGGTGTAACCCAGTGCCTGCTGTACGGCAAAGGTAGGAATCATTGACAGTGGTAGCGCTACAGCAGTAATTAATGTTGCCCTCCAACTACGTAAAAATACATATATTGTTGCAACTGCCAGTACACATGCAATTAACAAGTCATCAATCGTGCTGTGATAAGTTTCAAGAATATTGGCAGCTGTGGTGAAAATCATTTCTAGTTTGACATCAGCTGGCAGAGTTTTTTCCAGTTTTGTGACTGCATCTTTCACTCCTTTTTCCACTGATACCGTAACGCTGCCAGGACTCCGCAACACCTGGAAAGCGACGACGGGTTTTTTGTTTAGTTGAGCAGCTTGACGGATTTCGGCAGAACTATCTTCTACCGTTCCTAAACTCGTCAACGGTACAGAACCACCGTTTGGCAGAATAATTTCATAGGTTTTCAAGACATTAACATTTGGGGCACTCCCTAAGGTGCGGATATTTTGTTCGCTCCCTCCTAATTCAGTCCGACCACCAGGTAAGTTAACATTTAGATTGCGGATTTGATCGTTAACCTGAGTTGCAGTGATCCCTAGGCTTTGCAAACGTAGCGGATTGAGATTGATGCGAATTTCCCGATCAACACCTCCGACGCGTTTGATTTGTGCCACTCCTGGCACAGCTAATAAGGCACGGCTAATTGTTTGGTCAACCAGGTTGCTAATTTCTTCTACCGATAGCTTGTCAGATGTGACCGCATAGGTCATGATCGGTCCTCCAGCAAATTCCAACCGTTTGACAATTGGTTCATCAATGTCTTGGGGGAGATTTTGCCGAATTTGAGCAACGGCATTGCGAACATCGTTGGTGGCGCGATCAATATTGGTTTTCAGTAAAAAGTTGATGGTGGTTGTAGAAATGCCATCATCAACTGTCGAAATCATGTAGTCGATATTGCCTAATGCCGCAACAGAATCCTCAATCTTTTTTGTGACTTGCGATTCCAATTCAGCAGGCCCTGCCCCAGATTCTGTTACTGTCACTAAAACTGTAGGAACATCAATATTTGGGTTAGAATCAATCCCCAATGTCGTGAAGGAAAACCAACCAAATATAGTTAAAACTAAAAATAAAACTATTGTCGGAACAGGTTGTTTGATCGACCAAGATGAGATATTGAAGGACATAAATGAGTAAATGGTGAGTGGGGAGTGGGGAATAGAAATTTAAGCGTTACTGAAAATGCAAAACCTACTCAGTATTGAGACCTTTACTGGTTCTAAAGCAAGAGACTCTTATGTGTCTTCACCTGATAGGGTGAAACAATGACGTTGCCATCTGTTTGCAGCAGCACTGCTTGAGAAGGTACACTGAATAGTTATACTAGTATTATTTGCTACAAATAAAAAGCATGGGCAAGCTGTTTACTTTCTGACCGCAAAGGGTTGGTAGAGTCTCATGCTTGGTGAGTTACAATTGGGGAAGAAGCTTTGAGCTAAAAGACGCTTTGGGTGTCTTGAAAAAAGGATAATTTTACTGCAACCCTCTTTCTATAATTCCTCGGATTTCTCTTACAAAATCGGCGGGAGTCTGGATAATTAGGTTACTTTGGGCAGCGACTTTGGGAGTAAAATCTTTAGTATTTAAACTTAGTAACCGGTCAATATTTGCCAGTACAGCAGCAGCCAGAATTGGGGCATCTTTCGCTTCTATAATATTTGTCCATCGATCTGATTCTGCTTGTGGTGGATGTGGCGAAATTTCCGGGTTGATCGCAGCTAGTAGTTGGGCAAAAATTGGCAAGGCTGCAGGTAATTTTTTACTTATGTTACGCTGGCATTCATCCAACACCTGCTGTGATATGACTAACTTGAAAAGACCAATTTCAGCCATTGTTAGCACAGCGCGGCTAGCTCCAGTACGAGAACCGACTCCAGCAATGAATATACTAGAGTCAGCAAAGACTCTACGCATCTTGGTGTTGCTCGTGCCAAATTGCCTCTCGTTCCGCTTCTAAACCTACTAGCAAATCAGTCAAGCCTACGCCCTCATTTTCCATAATGGCGATGATTGTATCTGCTAGCTGGGGAACTTGGGGCTGTTTAACAGTGAGCAAGACTAAATCTTCTACTTGCAGCAGCGTCAATATATCTCCTTCAGTCAAGTTGAGGTTATGTTGCACTAACTCAGGAACAGTAATTTGTCCACCCTTTTGCAACCTAATAGGGAACTGTTTTATCTCAAAATTAGTATCTTGTGAAGTTGGATTCACGATTTTTTAGTTTTTTCGTTATTTCACTTTTCTATTTTACTAAAAAGGAACTCGCACTCGATCGCCATCTTTGAGATAAGGCGCACCAGCAACAACCACGCGATCGCCTGTGTTCAAACCTTGCTGAATTTCGATGTTGCCATGACTGATGATTTCTCCTACTTGCACTTTTTGAGCTTTAACCACGTAAACCAATTCTTTTTTTAAAGCTTTAGACCTTTGTTTGTCTTCACTTGATAAGGTGAAAACAATGGCTTTGCCATCTGATTGCGGCAGCACAGCTTTGGCAGGGATGCTCACTCCCATAGCTGTACTAGTTGTAATTGCAGCACGGGCAAACATCCCTGGACGCAGTAGGGGTGTTGGTGACAAATTAATTTTGACGATCGCTTTACGATTTTTCTCATCAACGGTGGGCGATATTTCCCGTACTTTTCCCGGCAAATGGACGCGGCTATCACTATCGGAGGTAATTTGTGCATCAACACCAATGACAACTTGGGACAACTGCGTTTCTGGAACCTGTGCCTGTAGTTCCAGTTCTCCATCCCGAATAATTTCAAAGAGTTGTTTTGTGCTAGTCACATCGCCAACCTCAACGTTCTTTTTAGCGATAATTCCCGCCACTGGAGATCGAACTAACGTTTGTCCCAACTGTGTTTGCAGTTGTTGCACTCTGGCAACACTATTTTGCACATCGGCTTGGGCGCTGTTAAGGGTTGCTTGGGCACTACCAATAGTTGCCACTGCGGCGTTAACAGCTTCCACTGCAGCGTTGACAGCTTCTGTTTTCGTCGTAGCTGTGGTGGCGCGATCATCCAATTGCTCGCGACTAATTGCTCCTGCTGTTCCTAGTTGTCGGTAATTTTTGAGTTTCACGAGGGCGTCTTTTTCACCGGCGCGTGCCCCTGCAAGGTTAGCGCGGGCTTGGGCAACGTTGGCACGGGCTTGGGCAAGGGCAGCGTATTTTTGCTCTAACAGTCCTTGGTCAGATTTTACTTTTGCCTTTGCTTGGTCGATTTGTGTTTGCAGCACTGAATCGTCTAAAATTGCCAGCACCTCCCCCGCTTTGATCTGTTTGCCCTCATTGACTAAGATTTTCTTGATTTGCAAGCCACTGGTTTGCGGCAAAACCAGGATATGTTCACGAGCAGCTACAGTACCTGTAGTATTAAGGCTACGGGTGATGGGGGTTGTGACTGCCTCTGCGACGGTGACAGTAGGAAGGGTTTGGGGCGAGAGTTGTGACGGTTTGGCAATAGAACCCTGATTTGGGCTAGGTAGCAAACTTATACCAACCGATGCAATTCCTATCCCCAAGCCAGTGCCTAAGAATAGTGGCATCAACCAAGGCAGAGGGGCACTGGCTGGAGAAAATCGTTTCTCCTCTGTTCTGATGCTGTTCCCAACCACTTCTGGTTCTTCTTCTTCAGCTTTAAATTCTACGAAACTTTCATTTGTCATAGTGACACTTCCTAGCCCCCACAGTTTGATTTGGAATTTGCGGAGAAAAGTTAAAATTTATTGCTGTAAATGAACTTATCTTAAAGAAGATGTTCCTCTAGCCAGCATTGCCTTACATTACTTCTGCATTTTATGAACTTATTTATATCTTGTGTAAATAAGTTTAAACTAATTTAAGTCTAACTTGCCATACGTATTTTTATCTGTCAATTTTATTACTTTTGCATCGCCAAGTCATACTTAGGATTAAATATGTCTTCAAACTTTAAATTTGTTGGTATAGGAATGGTGAGGCTATCAAGCTTAAACCACCGATTAACCATGAGACATAGCCGTGAAAACTAATTATGCGTTTGTTGAAATCCTTGGTAGGGGCGCGGCGGCATTGCGCCCTTACATCATTTTCACGGCTATGTCTTATGTCTCAAGAATAGGATTTTAATTAAGCTATCTAGTTAGTTTTAGTGCTGGCTACCCACTTTGCCAGGCGATCGCTCACAATTGCCTGAATCTGTTTTTGTACAGCTTCTTGACTCAAGCTAGCATCTACGCGCACAATCCGTTGAGGGTAGGAAGCATACAGTTGAGCATAACCTTGCTGTACCCGACGATGAAAAGCTAAAGTTTCCTGTTCTATACGGTCAGTTATTGCTGAAGTTCCTCGTTTACGAGCAAGTCCCACCTCAACATCAACATCTAACCACAAAGTCAAGTCACTTTCTAAACCTCCCGTAGCAATAGCATTTAGCTGATTAATTAAGTTTATGTCAAGGTTGCGACCATAACCTTGGTAAGCGATGGTGGAGTCCGTGTAGCGATCGCACAATATAATTGTACCCTTCGCCAAATTGGGCTTGAGTTCTTGTTCTACGTGCTGCGATCGGTCAGCAGCATACAAGAGTAATTCTGTCCTGTCAGCAATTGGGTGTTTCCCTACTTCTAATAACAAGCGCCGCAGATCTACCCCTAAGTCTGTTCCCCCTGGTTCGCGAGTGACAGAGACGTTACATGCAACATCCCTCAGCAGCCATTCACAACAAAGCTGTATTTGGCTAGTTTTACCGCAACCTTCCACTCCTTCAAATACAATCAACTTGCCATTCATCTTTTTAATTTCGCTGCGATCGACTTTTGCATTCTTTTCCTTTCTTACCTCCCACACCCCCCACACTCTTGTGAGAAATTCGGGTCAAGAAGGTCTATCGTAAGGCAAAACGCTGCTTTTGCCTCACAAACCAAACCGAAAGTAGTGCGATCGCCACACCAGCCATCAAAAAACAAGGAACGTAGCCCGAACTATCTACAACCCTACCGAATACAGCCGCACCAAGTCCCTGTCCAATAAACAGGTTGAATGCAAACAGTGAAACTGCTGTACCTCGTGCCTTAGGTGCTATCTCGGTCGCTAGAGTCTGGAGGGTGCCGTGCATCATATAGAAGCCTAATCCCATGACTATATTCAAGGGGATAAACAGTATCCAGTTCTGGAATATGGCAACGAACAAGTAACTGGCACACATCAACCATCCTCCGACGCTGATCAGACCACCCTCGCCGAGTCTGCTCACCAGCCACTTCACAGAACGACTGTAAATCAGCCCACCCAATCCGAACCCACTCAGCATAAACCCAATCGCAACGTAGGATAGATGATACCGATCTCGGAGAAATGCACCTATGTAAGGGAGTCCCCCAAAGATGCAAAATCCTTCAATAAACACTGCTATCATAATAATGCGAGCAGCAGGTTGGGTCATGAGTTGGTAGTAAGGTTGGAAATTTGCCAAACCCACTGAACCTTGAGGACGATGTCGGTCAGGTACACTGCGGGTTGCACGCCACATCACTAAAGTAATCCCAAGGGAAACAATTCCAAGTAGTAGAAAGATATCACGCCAGCTAATATACTCGCCAAAGATCCCGCCCAAACTACCGCCAAGGATCTGACCCAACACTAGAGCACCTAAATATTGTCCAAGTGCTGCTTGACGTTCTTCGTAAGGAAAATTGTCGCCAATATAAGCTAGTGACAGCGGAATCACAGCAGCAGCTACCATCCCTGTAAGAAATCGCAACAAGGTAAGGATTGCGATATTTGGCACAAGCGCACACATCGCCGTTCCAACTGCAAATGCTCCCATTGCAGTCGTCATTACCCTAAGTTTACCAATGCGATCGCCCAATGGCCCGTAGACTAATTGAAACAACCCGTAGGGGATTGTATATGCTGAAACGATTACCGCTGCGCTTCCAACCCCTGTTTTGAATTCATCGGCGATAATGTGAAGCAGTGGGTCAATAACCCGCGCATCGGCAATTACCATGAAGGCTGCTGCACCCAACACTCCTAAGGAGACACGCTTCTTACCAGCTTTTTCCGGCATGAACTTACCCACGGAGTTTTCTTGTTGTTTAATTTTTGCATTTCTAGAATTATTTCACAACTAGTCAGGAGTCAAGTCGCTTCTCGAAAGTCAAAATTCAAAAACGGTCAGGATTCAGAGGGAGCTCTTAGCAGGGAACTCCCTTCTTTTGTTAGGAGTTAGGTAAAATTCCCCCTCTCCCCACACTCCCTACACTTCCCTTTAAAAGCGCTCAACCCAAGGACGCAGCTCAACTTCCCATGTCCAGGCACTCCGGGGCTGGTGTAGAATGTTGAGATAGGTTTGGGCGATCGCATCTGGGTCGAGCATACTATCTGGATTGTCTGCTGGTTCTTGGCGTTCAGCCGAACGGATTGCGCCGTCGATGACGAAATGAGCAACATGGATGTTTTTCGGAGCTAGTTCTCGGGCAATGCTCTGAGCTAAGCCACGCAGGGCAAATTTACCCATGGCGAAGGGAGCAGAACGAGGATAACCCTTGACGCTTGCTGATGCACCAGTGAAGAAGATCGCACCACCCCCCTGAGTTAACATCCTTTTTGCCGCCTCTTGCGCAACGAGAAAGCCACCATAGGCTGTTATATCGAGAGTTTTTGCAACGTCATCTGGGTTGAGATCAACAAAGGGTCCACTTACCCGGAAGCTAGGATTGTAAATAACGACACCAGGAAAACCCACAAGACTTTCAACATCAATAAATAGCTGCTTCACATCATCTGATTTTGAGACATCGCAGGCAAAACTACGAGCCCCAATTTCACTGCAAAGCTCATTGAGTTTGTCAATTTGGCGAGCGGCTAAAGCTATAGTAAATCCCTCTTTGGCAAACAGGCGAGCTAAAGATGCACTGAGTCCACTACCGGCTCCGACAATCAAAACTGTTGTTGACATTTTCTCATTTTCCTCCTTTAAGATTAAGCTTAAAGGCAAACAAACATATGGAGATCACCGAGCGGTTTTTAAAGGTTGTTGGTACTCTCAACCACATTCAAATAACGCTTCTCCTTGAAATGGCGCGAGCCATGACCGTTACAATCGAGGAGTATACAAGTGAAACGAGCGATCTTGTTTCGACCGAGTTTGCTACACATTTCGCAAATCGTCTCGTGATGCACCATGCTACCCATGCTGAGAAGTTTGGTAAGAAAGCATTTGAGTATGCCTTTGTTCAGGCATTACATGCAGCTGGGAAGCAAGCAAGTATAATGTGTCCTTAATTCAAGGTCACCGTGTACAGCGATAATAACAGACCGCTCACGTCGTTGAGGAAGACCGAACCTTGTCAGTAGATGAACTTTCCCGAAAACTCGATATCCTAGTCGGGTAAGCTCGTCTCTAAGGTATTCATAGTGGTGACTAAAGTTTCCAACTATAAGCTCCCTCGCATTCTCCATCAGAAAAATTGATGGTCTGAATTCTTCTACAAATAGAACACTTCGCCTGATGAGCAAATTGCGAGGATCGTCAACAAGATGGTTTGCAGGAAGTGTACGGGAGAAACCTGTGCATGGGGCGCATGAAATGAGTATATCAAGCCCAACAGACCCAATGTTTGAATCTAGAACACGTCGAAGATCTCCTGGTTGAAGAACCGAAAGATCATCATCAATTGGCTCTACACCTATATTGTCTTTGTAACCTGCGTTACATTTCAGCGTTCCTCTGTTACTACTTGGCTTCCCGATCTGAGCATCGACTGCTCCTGCAATCCTAAACTTTGGGTGGACATGGAAACCATAGCTCATTCCTCCCACGCCCGAGAAAAGATCAACGACAGTCCATTTTGTACTCAATGATCACACCTCCCCTATAAAGTGTATCAATAGAAAACTTTTTTGGTCTACAAAAAATCTAAATTTTCGATTTTTCTTCGCCAAGTGCATAAGTTAATTTTGCCGACACCTAATAAGACTTACAATCAAAGCTTAAGAAGGGTTGACTGTCATTGACGCTGACCAAAATAAGTCGTAGTGACTCTCTCCTGGAGGACTCACCAAAGTAATTGTTATCAATCCAATTATGGTGCAAGTCATTAAGCAGGACATTAATCTTAATGGAGTTATTAATCATGGCAAAAAATTGGATAAGAATTTTCAATCGAATGATTGTTCTTTTCCCGCTCACCATAATGTTAGGTAGCTGTAAACAGGACTTAAAAATGGTTGAGGATTTCGGTCTAAGTTCTGCTTCACTTAAAGATACATCTACTAAGATGATCCAAGATATCTACGATTCTTGTAACAGATTAGAGGTTGCAAATGTTGCTTATAATAATGTTTTGCAAGAACGAAGAGCAACTTTATCATCAGCTTCTTCACAACAAGAATCGTCTAGGAATTTTTCCATTTCATCTACTAAGCAACCTAACACTAATCCAGTCAACAATTTATCACCAGAGTTTTTGAATTCTGATAGTGCCATAAACCCCTATAAATTTCTACCTGCTAGAATCAAAGCTGCCTGCAAAGTAGAAAAAGCAAACTCAGACAATGTTATGCAATTAAATGGAGTCTTGGTCACATATGTTGAAACCTTGGGAAGATTAGCTAGTCATAGCACTATTAGTTTTGATCTTAATTTGCAAGGCATTAAAAATGCTATTATCCAAACTAGAGCTCAACTAATAAATCCCACTCATGCGAATTTAACAGATCCTCAAACACAGCAATTTCAAACTAGTCTTACAGATGGTGCTAACATTGCTCAATCTTTGCTTAATCTTTATGCAGATCAAAAAAGATTCAGCAAATTAAAACCAATCATAATTTGCAGCAATGATTCACTTAGTCGCTATATCAAAAGCCTAGAAAACCTAATTAATGATTATTATGTAACAGGAGCTATTGAGGAAGAAGAAAATCAATCTGATCGGTACTTTGATGCTCTTTATCGCCTCGATACAGTAAAGTTTGGAAATAATTTAGAAAGACTTAATAATGAATTACTGATGTTATCTAGTGAATATGATAAGAAAAACCAAGAAATCAATCAAAAAAAAGATGCGGCTTTAGCCTATTTTGCAATTTTACAAAAGACGGCTGCGACTCATAATGCTCTAGCCAGCCAATTTAAAGGGAACATGACTCCAGAAGCTGAAAAAGCCTTTTGTGCTAATTATTTTTCGACAAATGGTCAAAAGTTAAATGCATCTCAAATTCAAACAGAACAACTTAATTCTCAAGAAATTCAAGTGACTCAGAAAATTCTTCAAGATTATGTTAAAACGGTCAAACCTTTGACTAAAAAGCTAGAAGAGTCGTTTTAAAGATTAGAACACAATCAGCACGATAAAATAAAGGAGAGAGATATGACTGAACAAAGATTAACTCGAACGGAACTCATCGAAATGCGTCAAAATTTTCGAGACTTACGTGATAATATTTTCAATACAAGAGAGACTTTATTGGATGATAGAAAGTTGCAATTGCAAGATTACGATCAAATGATCAAAGCTGAACGTTCAGTCAGTCAATGTATTGAAAAAATCGATAATACAATATTTACTGAAATCCTCACAGACATCCAAGAGCCGAAAAAAGCTCTTGAGTTCTCTATTGAAAAAGCTAAACAGGGAATTGCCGATCTAGAAAGAATTAATCTAGTATTGCAATTTACTAGTTCATTAATCACACTTGTAGGAAATATCGTTATGACAATTGGGACTGGAAATGTAGCTAACATTGCTAATGTTATTAATGAAATTCAACAACTTCCGAACATCTAATAACCCAATACGCTTGCTGTTAAACACCAACTCACCCAACCTGGTGTCTATGACCAATCCCCTTTGGGGCGGAAGGAACAGGGAACAGTAAAAGAATTAGCCTCATACCTCTTCGGGGAAACAAGGGTGACAAGCATCTGTGACCACAGGAACCCCTAAAGAAAGCAGATGAAATGCATACGGTATCAAAGCCTACATCAGAAATCACGGAGAATAGGCTAGAAGGAAAGTTAATAATTAGACATGAAACTATTGACTATTGACCGTTGAGTGTTGATTATTGACTATGAGATATTGATGATCAACAACCAATGGTGAACTCTACCCTAGTTGCCACAATATATGTCAACCCTGTGGTGGGAAATGATGCCGATACTGGGTCACGGTTAGACCCCTATAAAACTCTCACCCATGCCTTCAGCGTAACCACTACACCCAAAGTTATTCAGCTTGCATCTGGAACCTATAGCACTGCAACCGGTGAGGTGTTTCCGCTGGTCATTCCACCTGGGGTGAAGGTGGTAGGTAATGAAGTCACCAAAGGTCAAGGGATCGTGATTTCAGGTAGTGGGAAGTATCAGAGCCCAAGCTTTGGTTTACAAAATATTACATTGCTATTACTTGGTGATGCTCAACTGATGGGTGTAACTGTCATGAATGCGATCGCAAAAGGGACTGGTGTTTGGATTGAATCAACTGCACCCACTTTGGCTAACAACACTTTGATGAGATGTGGTCGGGAAGGTGTGTTTGTTAGTGGTGCTGCCAAACCCACAATTTTGGACAATATATTTGTGCAAAATGCTGTTGGGGGGTTGATCATGGCATGTCAGAGCAAAGGGGAAGTGCGACGGAATTTTTTGCAAAAAAATGCTTTGGCTATAGCAATTAGTGACTTTGCTGCCCCAATAGTAGCCCATAACAAACTATTAGAAAACCGCACAGCGATCGCGCTCTCACGAGAGGCGCGACCTGTATTGCGTCATAATCTGATTGAAAAAAATACTTCATACGGTCTGTTAATTAACGGTAACGCCTCCCCTGACTTCGGCAGCACTCAAGATCCGGGTGGTAATATTTTTCGCGATAACCGTCTCTTTGATGTGCAAAATATGACCACCACTAAAGTCGTTTCTTCAGGTAATAACTTAAATATTGAACAGGTAAGAGGCTTGGTAGAGTTCATTGCAGCAGTGGAAGATACTCCCAAACAGATATCGGTTAGCTCTAGTTGTTCTGATCTGGCTGGACACTGGGCAGAACCATTTATCCGGGCATTAATGAGCATGAACTTAACTCGCGGTTTTGCCGATGGGAGCTACAAGCCAGATAAGCCAATGACTCGTGCCCAGTACGCAGCTTTAGTGGTAGATGCCTTTAACCCGATCCCCAAACTAAGAACACCAGATTTTGTTGACATTCCAGAGGATTATTGGGCTCAGAGTGCGATCCAAATTGCAGCACAGAGTGGCTTTGTCGGCGGAAAAAGCGATCGCACTTTCTGCCCCGAGCAAAATGTACTCAGGATACAGGTACTCGTTTCCCTAGTGAATGGACTTGCCCTGTCAACTGCTCATCACGACACCTTACTCCGCTACAATGACTATAATGCTATACCCAACTCTGCTCGCACAGCAGTTGTCACTGCCATCCAGCAAAGAATCGTTGTTAATTATCCTGATTTTAGGCAGATCGAGCCTGCTCGAGAAGCCACACGCGGGGAAGTGATTGCAATGGTTTATCAGGCTCTAGTCGCGATCGGGCGATTGCCTGCAATTAGTTCCCCATATATTGTTTCTCCTTTGACCGCTGAAAATGTAAAGTTAAAAAACACGGAAAAAGAGAAACTGTAGCTAAAAGCACGGTAGGCTATATGAGATGGTAGCAGAATTTATGCTTATTGCCACCAAGCCGATAGCCCGATGTTCACACCAGCTCCGAGCACCTCTGCCGACTTGGCAATAGCCTTATTAATTCACTATAGTTTTGACCTCAGTGGCTATAGCGCCAGTGAGCTAGTCAAAATTTGGCACAGACAGTTCCCGATTGGTTGGTTACATCTTGCAGTGATTGAAGCACTGTACCAAGGTCGCTACAAAGCGATTTCGGTGCAGCAAATCTTGGTGTTTTGGCATCGGCGAGGGCAGACTGTTTTTCATTTCAACATGGAATTTGAACGCCTGATTTGCAGCAAATTTCCCGAAAGCTTAACCAGAAGCACAGCACCTATCCTACCTCCTGTCAAGAAAAACTATCCATCATTACCAGCCGCAAATTCCCCCCAGGGCAATTCACCCACAACTTCCCTTCCTGGTGAAGAAAAGGGACTGAGTGATCAACAAACAAAGACAGATGAAAGTCAAGCTTCTTATATAGTGAGGAAGGATGAAGGCGACGCGCAACCCTCTACCTCTTCGAGAACTACGCCTCCTCAAACCGTCTGGTCTTCTTTACCATCTGTTTCACAGCGTTTCAATCGAACTCTATCTTCCCCATCACCAATACCCGATCAACAGGCAAGGCTTCTCCCCCCTCCTACCCATCCTCCTATTGGGCAATTCACTCCAGAAGCTAGTAAGCCCTCAGATTCCTTTACATCAAAACTCAAAGCGATGTCTCACGACAAGCAGCACCGCAAGTACACTCAGGAGGAATCTGATGAGCAAAATGGGTAATGGGCAATGGGCAATGAAAGACTGATAATTCCCCCTGCTCCCTCCCCCCTTCAATTTATTGGCTCAACTACAGCTCTTAAACCCTTATTGTGCAATATTTTGACCATGTGATTGGCATTATAGCGGCTGCCAAAAACTCCTACTTGCATCACTTCTTGACCGTGCCAAACAGTACGAAAAGCTCTTGGGGCAATGAACTTTACTATCTTTTGATCTTTTTGGGTTCCTACTGTCACTACGACTCGGTAACGTAAATCGATCTGCCCAACACTTGCTACCCTTTGTGAGGGACTTCCGTCAGATTTTACAGTTGCCGTTTGAGATCCTGGCATTCTTCGCATCTGGCTTGTATTGTCGCTAGGAACATTGGAATTGGGAACGGGTAACGGAAATGAATTGCCTACGGGAGCAGATTGTAGTACTGGTAATTGCTGCCCTTGATTACTCAGTGTTGGTACTGGTGTTGATACGACTGGGAATGATGGACTGGGACTACTGAGTATTGGTAATGGTGCTGGTACTATTGGTTGTAATGGTGCTGATACGACTGGGAATGATGGTCTAGGACTATTGAGTGTAGATAATGGTGCTGATACGACTGGGAATGATGGTCTAGGACTATTGAGTGTAGGTAATGGTGCTGATACGACTGGGAATGATGGTCTAGGACTATTGAGTGTAGATAATGGTGCTGATACGACTGGGAATGATGGTCTAGGACTACTGAGTGTAGGTAATGGTGCTGATGCTACTGGGTGGGCTTCAGATTTGCGAGCAGTAAACTCAATAGCAACAGGAGACATCTGCACATAATTCAGTTGTGGTGTATTAGACTGATCTGATGGTATTTGAGTTGAACTTCCAGTTGAGGCTACCTGTTGCCTACTGGTAGGTTTTGCTCCTAAAGGTTGACTGCCATACCCTGTCAAGCTGCTAGGAGTAGGAAACCCAGTAGAGTGGTTGGTGGATTTCTTTTGGTTGAGAGGGGCTATTGGTAAAAGTTGACTATTTAGTGGTCCTGAAATAGTGTTATTTGAAGTTGCTGCTATACGCCTATTAGTAAAAGACACAGAGAGTTGTTGAGTCGGCGGGGATACAGACACGAAATTTTTCCCCTTGTCTCCCTGTTCTTCTATGCTTGTAGCCTCTGTTGCTGTTATACCGTTTGCATCCACTTTGCCAGTAATACGATCGCTATTCAGGGTGTTGCCATAAGCAGCTATCGTTTGCTGAGCAGCTTTGGCGTTAATGTCGTAGCGACTGTTGTTGCGAAACTGATTCCCACCTGGTTCCGAGGGGCTACCCAAATCTGGTGTGGCTTGGGCGATCGCAACCAATCCATCTTCAGTACTATCTTGAATTAAATTACTCCGCAAAATTGGGTGAGCATGAGCTTGAACTACAATACCACATCTATTAGAGAGAATCTGATTACCAACCAACATCGGCTCGGCATTTTGGGCAATATTGATGCCAAAGCCGGTTTGTTGAAACACGTTTTTCTGCACATCAGCACGGGAATGACCGGTAATTGTGATCCCATTCGCCCTATTCTGATAAAAGTAATTGTTGCGAATAGAGGGTTGACTGTTGCCAGTCACTGCAATTCCATCTTGGGTACTGCCAGTAAAAGTGTTTTCCTCAACTACTGGACTACTGTACTCAATCCACAAACCGTAACCACGGGGGTTGGAGTTTGTCACCGTCACCCCAGTCAATCCTGCTTGGTCTGCACCAACAACTGCGACGTTTTTACCGCCAAAGGTCCGACTGAGGTAATCACCACCTCCTGTGATGACAGTATTATGACCCTTGCTGCCTTGGTCTCCTTGAATTGAAACACCCGGTTTGAGCATCAGCGGAAATCTCTCTCCAGTTTCACTGCTGTACGTACCTTTTGAGAGTATGATGACAGTGTTGGAATTTGCTAATTGCAGTGCTTGGGTAATTGTTTTTAAGGGAGTGCGTTCACCGCCATTGCCCACTTTGTCATCTCCGACACTTGGATTGACAAAAAGCACTTTTACCTGAGACTTTGTTTTGACACTAACTTGCCCCGGATCTGAAATTGTGGGCGTCTGAGCTCCGGCGGTATCCAGGCTTGTAGTAAGTAACACCATACTTGCCACTCCTACACCAGTAGTAAAAAACAAAACTGAAGAATGATATACAAAAAGTATTGCTACTTCAAGATATTGATATGGTTTGTTACATGAGGCACTCTGCTTTGCAGATGGGACACTTGTCCTACAAGACTTAGGGAAAACACGGGGATAAAACACTTTTAATGCACTCCTTCACCAAAATATAACTTTTTATACCCTTTGAGATGCTGATATGTCGATAATCTCACTCATACGGTTGACCTATTGACTACTTTTGAAACAAGGCAATTGAGTAAAGAATCCATAGAGATCCAAAAAAACATTGCAAATATGAAAGAGGCAGGCTGTTACGATAAAAGCACTAACGGGGTTGTTGCCATGGTCGAGCCACACAGCCAAATAGAGCAAATACAGCAAGTTGTTTACCGCATTTTAGATGCAAATTTAGACCGCGCTCGTGAAGGTTTACGAATTATTGAGGAATGGTGTCGTTTTGGCTTGAATAATGCCCAGATGACTCTTGAATGCAAGAAAGAACGGCAAGAAATAGCTAGATGGCATACTGTCCAAATGCGGGCGGCGCGGGATACACTTGGCGATGCAGGCACTGAGTTAACCCATCCTCAGGAAGAACAACGCACGAGTATCAAATCTTTGCTACAAGCTAACTTCTGCCGAGTGCAAGAAGCGTTGCGGGTGGTAGAAGAATATGGTAAACTCTACAACCCAAATATGGGAAAAGCATTTAAGCAGATGCGCTATCGAGTTTATAACCTAGAAAGTTACTTGATGGGTTATCAACGACATCAACTGCTTTTGCGATCGCGCTTATATCTTGTTACCTCCGAGCGTGAAAATTTGTTGGAGACTGTGGAAGCTGCCCTTAAAGGCGGATTAACACTCCTGCAATACCGCAATAAAACTGCTGATGATATTTTCCGCCTAGAACAAGCAAAAAAGCTGCGGCAGCTATGCGATATCTATAGTGCTATTTTCATTATCAATGACCGTGTGGATTTGGCATTGGCAGTGGATGCTGATGGGGTGCATCTGGGACAACAAGATATGCCTATTGCTATTGCCAGACAATTACTCGGTCCACAGCGCTTAATAGGTAGATCTACCACAAATTCCGCAGAAATGCAACAAGCAATAGCTGATGGTGCTGATTACGTGGGCGTGGGTCCAGTTTATGCAACTCCGACGAAAGAAGGTAAGGCAGCAGCTGGTTTAGAGTATGTAAACTACGCCGCTAAAAATTGTCCTATACCTTGGTTTGCGATAGGAGGCATTGATCCCAATAATGTCAATAACGTCATCGACGCCGGAGCAAATCGTGTGTCAGTCGTGCGAAGTATCATGCAAGCTGAACAACCCACTCTAGTGACACAGTATTTTCTCTCTCAGCTCAATCGTATTCAACCAGAACCTAACGAGTCTCATGTCTGATCAGATTTCGCTTTTTGTGAATGGGGAAACACGTAGTTGCTCATCCCAAACTTCGTTACCTGACCTGCTACAACAACTAGGGTTTAATCCCCGTTTGGTAGCTGTGGAATACAATGGCGAAATTTTACACCGCCAGTTTTGGTCCGAGACAAAAGTGCACTCAGGCGATCGCCTAGAAGTGGTCACAATTGTTGGTGGAGGGAGGGGAGAGTGTGGGGAGTGTGGGGAGTGTGGGGAGTGTGGGAATTTTTCCTGACTCCTGACTCCTGACTCCTGACTCCTAACTCCTGACTCCTGACTCCTGACTCCTGACTCCTGACTCCTAACTCCTGACTCCTAACTCCTGCCTCCTGCGTAAAGCGATCGATGTAGGGTTCTACGGTTAGCTAATGCTTTTCCTGTACTACCAAGTTGTTCGCGCAGTTGTTGATCTTGGCATAGCCGACGAAAGGCTTGCAACATGTCATTGCCAGAATAAGGATTAACCAGAATACCATTTTCTCCGTGGCGAACCACATCTGTGACACCACCTACGTAGGAGGCAATGACGGGTTTACCGAAGTAACCTGCTTCTAGAAAAACGATCCCTAGACCTTCAATACTGGCAGCCTTGATGTTATCCAAGGTCAGCATGGCAAAAAGGTCACAAGCTGCATAGTAACCACCTAATTCATGATCAGGCACATATCCAGCAAAATGTACTCGCCGTTCTACTCGCAAGCGACAGGCTAAAGAATAAAGTTCTAACTCATCTGGCCCGTATCCGCAGAGTATGTAGTGGACATCAAGTCCTAGAGTTAGCAGTGGGGTTAAATTTTCAATGACTAGGTCGAAGCCTTTACGCTTCACAAATCTCCCCACTGAAAGAATAACGACTGCTGTTTGGGGGATATCGTGTGCATCCCGTACGCGGATACGTAAATCATCAAGATCACCTGAACTGACAACACCAAATTTTTCCCTTCGGACCGCAGGGTTAATGACGTGGGTAGGGGTATCAAATCGGAAATTGGCGCAAAGGTAGTCTCTTGTAAAGGAACTTTTACAAACAATTCCTTTCGCTCTTTTAAGTGTAAGTTCAAATAGTGATTTTATGATGTAGTTCTGTAAAGAGGAAAGCAGATCGTTACCATGTACATAGATGAAAAAGCGAATAGGAAGAAGATAGCTCAAGAGCAGCAGCGAAATAAAGTCATATCCGTGACCCCATTCAATATAGCGGTAGTGATAGCGAAAATAGAGTTTGATTGCTAGCACAAATGACCAGACTAGATTCAGGAAAGCTTCGAGGATACTTCCAAGCAAACCACTATGGCAGTATTTAGGGTTTGGCCAGCGATATACGGGAAACCTTTGTGCCTTGTCAAAGGCTTTATCTCCTGAACAACCAGCTACCAGAGCAATCACACGATCCGGATCTTGCAGACAGCGATTATAAATATATTCCTCAACTCCACCGGCTGAAGGTAGGAAGGTGCGGGATATCACTAGGATGTCGGCAGATGCAGCTTTCTCCTTGATTTTCGTCTCAAGTCGGGAAATATTTTCCATAAAAGAAAAACTTCTTAACTAAACTTTTTAAACAGCGGCAAGAATGAAGAGGGTTTATTATTTAATTTTAAGTTTGGTTGCATCTAAGTATGGCTGTTATTTAGTAGCCTAATTAAATAGTAATAGGATTTAATGCCAAAATGCCGAAAGGAGTTGCACGCCTTTTTTTGTACGGTTATCCACAAGGGGAAATCCCCCTTGAGATTGCTACCGATTGAGCATCAAAAACGGTAGATTGGAAACGTAGCCCTTAAAAGAGCTACTGCCAATCAACGATTCTGTAGGGCTACGGGCTGGCGTCACGGACGCACCGCAACACTGCTACCATCATTGGTAGAAAACAAAAATTATATAGAACGACTGTGTTATGCGTCAAAAACTACAACAAGCCATTAAACCGCTGTTTAAATCTCTGTTCATCCTCAGCCTTGTGTTTGTATTGGCACTGAGTCACGCCGATGGAGCTTTAGCTGCCCGCAGTGGAGGTCGAATCGGTGGTGGTTCCTTTAGAATGCCTTCAAGCCGCACCTATGCGCCTCCTAGTGGAGGAGGAGGATATTATGCTCCCTATGGTGGTGGTGGTTTTGGCTTTCCTTTCCTAATTCCCTTCTGGGGTATTGGTGGAGGATTTGGTGGTTTATTTAGCATTCTGATTTTTCTGGCGATCGGCAACTTCGTGCTGCAAGCCTTCCGACGTGCCTCTAGCACTGGAGGAGATGAAGGAGACATCAGCAGCAACTCGCCTGTTTCCGTCACTCGTGTGCAAGTGGGAATGTTAGCCAGCGCCCGCGATTTGCAACCAGAACTCAACCGCATTGCTGAGACTGCTGATACAAACTCTCCAGAGGGGAGAGCAGAAATTTTGCAAGAAGCAAGCCTTGCTTTACTACGCCATCCAGAGTATTGGGTGTACGCAGGTGGTGGAACTAAACAGGCTCGATTAAATTCCGCTGAAACTGAATTTAACCGTCTAGCACTAGCAGAACGCAGCAAATTTACTGGAGAAACTCTTTCTAATGTTAATAACCAGCTAAAATCAACTGCACCTAAAGATGTTTTATCTGCTGCTGGTGAACTTGATAATCCCACTCGTCTTTTCACCGAAGGGCCAGGAGAATACATCATCGTCACTTTACTAGCGGCGACCTTGGGTAACTTCCCAATCCCAGCGATTAACAACTCTGATGACTTACGTCAAGCGTTACGTCAAATTGGCAGCATCCCTAGCGACAAACTGCTTGCCATTGAAGTCTTGTGGACCCCACAAGCTGAAGGTGATACTCTCACTAGTGATGATTTGTTAGCAGAATACGCAGATCTAAAACTGGTTTAAGGACAATACGCAGTTAACTCCTGTGGGGTAGGCGTCTCGCCTGCCTAAAAATAATCAGGGTAGTAATTAACTAACAGTTACTACCCATTTTAGTGTCCAAGAAATCTATGTGTAGATTAATCGTCCCTCGATATGGCTCTGAAGAAGTTGATTAGAGGTAAAGTATTCTTCAAGAATACTCTGGGCAGATGTTGCGACTACTTTTGGTTCACCTAATTTTGTCAATTCTTCAGTTGCTATGCCTAGACTTGTCACTGAATTTTTGTAATGATATTCTTGGACACAAAGGGTGTATTGATGATCCGCCTGTACGAGTTTTTCATTAATGCTCAAAGATTCAAGCCTTGTTTCAGTATCGCTGTAAACTGCTCGAATACCTTTATTTACCTGAAAATACTGACTTTCACCCGGTATTCTGTTTTCTGGTCTCAGAATATGTGAGAATATTGTGGTAAGATGTTCACCAGTAACTCTCAGTCTATAAAGTGGACTGTCATAAGGGTAAACTTCTTTAAGTGCGCCCAATGTAACTACAGGACCTAGTTGTTCTACACGGATTGAACCACTTCCGATCAAAACTACATCAGACATAGCTGAAGAGGCCAAAATATCAGTAATTAAGTTACCCAATTCAGTTTCTTGTTCACGCTTAGGATGTGTCAGTTGACGTACTAAGCGGCAAATAAGTCGATTATATTTGCGATCTACCGCATCTTTGAAGGTGCCAATGAACTTGTCGAGTTCAGGATCTGGCTGTGCAAGACTATTATCCACAGGGATGAGTTGCCACTTCCATTCCACAATGCTGTTAGTATCGTCATCCACTATAATATCGAAACGTCCAATTTGGTCTGTGCCTACCCCTGCTTGTGCGATCAGAATGTTGTTAACTTGGGCGGGTTGTTCTAAAATTGTGTGTGAGTGTCCGCCAATTATCATATCTACACCCCAGACTGGGTCTAACATTGCAGCTAGTTTTTTATCCTCTTCAAAACCGATGTGCGTTAGGAGAATTGTGAGGTCAATGTCATCATTTTTGTACGTGTCACAAATCTTACCTACTTCTGCAGCGGCATCTTCAAGATTGACAAATGTGCCAATACTCGTGTCAATTCTTAATGCATTAAGAACTTCATCAGTAATAATACCGATGAACATAATATCAAATCCATCTACATTAAGGATAATGTAGGGATTCATCAATCGTTTATTGTACTTTTTAATGTACAAGTTTGCATTGACAATCGGAAAAGTAGCCATCTTTTCCAGGAAAAGTAAGTGAGAAAACCCATAATCTAATTCGTGGTTCCCCAAAGTTACTACGTCAGGGGCCAAGTAATTCATAATTTCTATGGTTGAAATACCTTTGTATTCAGTATCAATCATAGACCCCTGAACCATATCACCTGAAATCACAAAAAGCGTATTTTTCTCTTCAGAACGCACCTTATTGAGATATCCTGAAAGCAGCGACAATCCTCCAATAAGGCGACCATCTGCGCCCTTAGCCTCTGCCAGAAAGTCACCATGCATATCGTTTGAATGTAAAATAGTAAACTTTTTAAACCGTTTTGTAGTCATTCTGTTTCACCTCTAACACTTCATACTGACACGACAAACGCAGCATACAGATTGCTATAGCAGATAACAGGCAACAGAGTCAAAAATTTTAACTGACAAGCACTCTAGCTCATCAATCTGTATTGCGATGTTTATCCACAGCTATAATCCAGACAAGTTATTGTCCGAGTGACACGTTTTTACGTGCTTATGCTTCTGATGCCTCAAGTCTGTAGATTGAAGTCATATTGACATAACATTAACCTAAAAGTAAAGCCCACTTTCCGCACTTTATCATGTACTAAGTAGCGACAACCCGAAAGCCACATATCCTCAGTCCACCATCCGATTCATTCCAGCTTCGACTGGCGCTACGACACAGCACTGGACTGAAACTCCAAGAACCACCACGAAGCACTCGGCGATTATGATCACCACCAATTTCCCAAACTGTGCCATCTCTTGGTGCGCCATCATAATTTTTGTGCCAAGGGTCAGCACACCATTCCCAAACTAGCCCGTGCATATCGTACAATCCAAAAGCATTTGCTACATCAAAACTGCCCACAGGTGTGGTTTCTTTACGATATTTGCCTTTTGAGTCAAAAGCGTGAATCTCGCTTCCACCACAGTTTGCTAAGTCAGCAGTAATTATTTCACCAAAATGGAATGGTGTTGTAGTGCCAGCACGACAAGCATATTCCCATTCAGCTTCACTCGGTAAGCGGTATCTTCGGCCAGTTTTTTTTGATAGTCTGGCACAAAATTCTACAGCTTCGTGCCACGATACATTTTCAACGGGTCGGTTTATGCCTTTGAATTTAGATGGGTTGGGATTCAATGACTGTTTAATTTTAGGTAAAGCTGCTACAGATCTCCATTGCGTCTGAGTGATGGGAAATCTCCCCATGAAAAAAGGTTCGACGGTAACGTCGTGTTGTGGACGTTCATCATCATCCCCTTCATTCGCTGATGAACCCATCATAAAAATACCATCAGGAATTGCTACCATTTCGATCATGACTCCGTGACCCAAATCTTCTGCATAAAAATTTGCGGTTTGCAATTGACGGCTAATTTCTCTCCCGTTGTTGTCTATTGTCACCACGTCAAATTCAAAGGACTGTAAGGCAGGAAATTCTGGGGTGATTTTTTGCGATCGCGTTGGCGAACTATCTTGGGAAGGTACAAACGGTTGTAAGACTGTGAATTTTGGAAAATATAAATCTTTGAGAACTTCTGCTGCTGATTGATACCTTTCCCTCGGCAAATGCTTCAGCAATTTATCCAGAACTTGTCCTAAGTTTTCGTTGATGGTAACACCTTTTTCCTGTAAAATCTGTCGCCATAGCCATTCACCACTCATGACATCATAAAGACGGTCATGAATTTGCCCATCAGGATCTATGACAGGCAAACATTGAGTTAAAAGACGTATACAAGTGACTCCTAAAGAGTATAAATCGCTGGCTTGATAGGCAAATCCAGCCATTTGCTCAGTTGGAGCATAACCAAGGGTATAAATGACTGTAGTTTGTCTACTTATACTGCTTTGTGTGACCTGCTTAGCACCGCCGAAGTCAATTAATACAAGATCCCCGCTAGCCCCCTTTGATCCTGAGGATGGAGGCGATCGGCGAATGATATTTTCTGGTTTGATATCCCGATGGATGACATTATGAGAGTGAACGAATTCCAGAACAGGCAATAAATCAGTCAGAAGGTCCCAAATTTGTTGTTCGCTGAAGGCTTGTTGCTGAAGTTCTCTTAAGAGAGTTTGCCCCTGAATAAATTCTTGCACCAGATACAGGCATAAGCCTTGTTCAAAGTAAGCAAGTAATCTAGGAATTGAGGGGTGGTTTTCTCCAAGTTCATACAACCGAAACGCCTCTTCCTTAAACAATTCTGCAGCTTTAGCACGTTCATAAGTTCCCTGAACCTGCGGAAAAAACTGTTTGACGACGCAAGGAGCATTTAGTCTATCTACGTCCTCTGATTCATAAGTTCTGCTAAACCCGCCTTCCCCTAATAATCTCAATACGCGGAATCGGTTTCTCAGAAGCTTGCCGAAGTTACTTTGTCCGCAACTAGTGCAAAATTTATTGCCGTCAGAATTGAAGGGATTTGAACAATTGGGATTTTGGCATATTTGCATAATGAGCCGTGTATCGCATCTTGTCCAAAGTTGACTCCATAAGTAGGTCAGCACAAATAAATCATCATTGTTTCGTAGTTGCGCTTTAGCGCACTCTTTGCGAAACCGCAAGCCAAAATGTCAAGTTACAAAACTTTACATACATCTTTCCGATGACTCTCTCCAACCTACTTACTTAATTTACGCATTCAAATACACTGTGGTAATCCCAAATACCAAGCGCCAAAAAACGATTAACATAACATTGGCGACTGCACAAGGGAAAATTTTATGTATTGGTTTATCTGTTCGGGGGAAATTTTTATTTATTACTATATATTATGAGCGCACAGATTTCCATTTTAAGACAGTATCACGAAAGAGGGGTTTTTGTCAAGCGCATCCAGCAATCCAATTAACAGGAGTCAGTCGGAACAGAGGGTGCTGAGCGATCGGTTCAACGGCAACAGATAATCTTGCAATAATATAATTGAAAAAAAGCGCCAGTTTTGAAGATGCCCCGAAAGGTGAATTAACAATTATAGAAGATTTTCTGCCGCTTCCTTCTCAACTAGTACGCAGGGAGGAAACCGTCAGGGTCACTTCGGAATTTACCCACAGTACTATAGATAAAAAGAGAAAACGTAAGCTATTGTGAAATGATATGAGTACAAATACCTCTTTTAGCGGCGGACAGGAACCCTCCATCTCTCAGTACATACAGACCTTACAGGAACTGCATCGGGCAGAAATGGAAACTGTCATTGGGGCATTGGCACATATTACCAGCCTTTCACCAGAGCAAGTGAAACCCCATGTAGATAGTATGCTCAAGCAACTGGTAAAAGAAAAGGAAAAACAACCCCCTCTCTATGCAACTGCTTCCGAATGGGTAAAGGCTTTCCGTGAATGGGCAGCGAATCATCATCATGATGCACCAACCCTTTCAGACTATGCACTCAGTCGAGAAAGTATGTATGAGGATGAGAAACTTTAGTGGCTTATTTGGTAGATACTAATGTTCTTCTCTGTAGCGCAGATCCTCAGCATCCTATGTATAGCGCAGCGGTCAATGCAGTTTCCCGGTTACAGAGTCAGGAAGAAGCGCTTTGTATTGTTCCTCAGAATTTAATCGAGTTTTGGAACGTGTATACTCGTCCAGCACAGAAAAATGGATTGGGGCATTCTTCAAGTGAAGCACAACAACAAATCGAACGGTTGAAAGTTTTTTTCTCCATGCTCTTGGATACTGATAGTATTTATGATCAGTGGGAGCAGCTTGTTGTGGCGTATCAGGTTAAAGGCGTTAATGTCCATGATGCCAGACTTGTGGCTGCCATGCTGGTTCATGGGCTAACTCACATTCTCACGTTTAATACGAAAGACTTCAGTCGGTACAAGACTGAAATCATTCCTATACACCCCGACTCTGTAACAGCTTAACGGTAAAAATAATCATCCTCAACAAAAAGGAGGAATACGTATCACTGCTTTTGACGGTTTAGGTGTTACTACAATGATTGATGCTAATGGTGCTTCTTACGAGGCTGACACAATAAAGTTTGCCAACCAATATGGAGGAGAAACTGGACAATCAAACTTTAAAGTGTATCCAAGTACAAATCCAACATTAAGTGTTGTTTTTACAGGAGTAGAAAATCCAGCAACTATTCGTAGACTTGATTTATTGGTTGGTGAAAATACAAGTTCTGGACTTGTATATGACAGGATAAAATATCCAATAATACCAAAAACACCAAGAAAACAAGGCTAACTTTTCTTAGGACAGAATTTCACATCAGAACCAAATATTTCTCATCCCATTAATAAAACTTTAGAGAAAATCCTTCCCCAAAGATCTGTAAAATCTCCGTTCTGACCCGCGCCAACAAAATCCTAATTCTTGACGAGGAATTGTCTAACAACATCTTGGGGAGATGAAAGAGATCCTGGGGTTGGATTAGAGTTCATAGTGGCTACAAGCTCGAAGGCAATAGAGTAGCAATTATGCTATTATTATGCTATTATTCAGAAATTAAAAACTAGTATCTACAACCAAAAGGTTGCAAGCCTATGCAGTTAGCTGTCGTTAAATTCTCTTCAGAAGATTGCGGTATTTGCCACAAAATGTCTTTTTACGACAAAAAAGTGGCGGAGGAACTGGGGTTGCAATTTATTGATGTGAAAATGCAAGATACGGCTACTTACCGTAAATACCGCAAGATTCTGCTAACTCACTATCCGGATAAATCTGAGATGGGATGGCCCACCTATCTAGTTTGTGATTCCCCAGAAGGAGAATTTCGCATTGTAGGCGAGGTCAAAGGTGGTCATCCGAAAGGGGAATTTAGAAGTCGTCTACAAGAGGTACTGAGTTTGGAAGGATCTAATCAGAACTGAGGATTTCAAAGGATTTTAAAAGATTCGACTTCCAAAACAGGACCAATCATGGCAATAGTCATGACGTCTTCGCGTACCTTTCCTTCAATCTCAACTTTTTGTCCTGATTTCAGCAACTTCTTGTCAGCACCTTTGAAGATTTCGTAGGTACCACCCTCATCGGTAACTAACGCCCATGCGCCGGGGCCAAGATCACGGTGTTGGATAGTCCCTGTAACTGTAATGCTCATATTTTTTTGTTAGTTGTTAGTTGTTGAGTGTTGACTATTGACTTCTTCGTTTTTCAATGCTAGACGAACAAGTCCGAAACAGAGTAGGGCATTGGCAATCAGGAAGGTCCGTGATAGAATACCACTTCCTAATCCCCACACGACTGGGTTGAAGACAGCACTCACGCCTAAACATGCTGCTATCCCTAACGATGAACCGATCGCAAACCACTTCCATTTAGAATTTCCTAGCAGCAGCGCCATGAAGACAATGGGAATGAGTACGCTGGCAAACAGGGGATTCAATGGATCAGTTCCCTGTAGTGTATTGCCAAGTTCGGGGATGGAACTGCCCAACAATCGGAAAGGCCATTGGGGTAGGTCAAAGATATAAAATCCTTTGAGGGGGAATAACCCGGAACTGCCGACAACTAATCCGGAGAATAAAGTCCAACTCCATCGGAATGGGAAGTAAACCCGTAAAAACCAAGCTAGCAGATAGGAACCAACGACCATCAAAATCTTGGGTAACAGCGCGATCGCACCGCCATCAATCCAGAAGCCAGGATTGAGGTAGCCGTTATCCCGTAACCACCGGAAGAAGTCTTGAAAACTGATTTGCCCTTGGGCTGCAAGTTGCACAGCTGCTTGTGCATTGAGTTGCCCAGCACCATAGTAGTTCAAACCATCGTCCTTGACACTTCTGGCTGATTGTTTGAGGATGTTGAGGATTTCATCTGGTTCTTTCACACCAGTAGCTTTTACTAAAGCCGCTACACCAGCCACATGAGGGGCTGCCATGCTTGTCCCTTGGTAGCCAACAAATACCTCTACACCCTTATTTTCAGTGTCAATGGTTGCTTGCAAAATTTTGCCTGCATCACTACCACCAGGGGCGGAAATATCAACTCCTGCACCAAAGTTAGAATAGTTAGCTTTTAATGCATCTGGCCCTAATGCAGAAACACCAATGACGTGGGGATAACGTGCGGGATAGGAGGCTGAATTCTGGTTTTCGTTTCCAGCTGCGGCGATGATGACGACACCTTTTTTGTAGGCATATTCGATCGCTGATTTCATCAACTGGCTTTCACCGCCACCGCCTAAACTCATATTAATCACATCTGCGCCCTTATCAGCCGCAAACTTAATCGCTTCGGCAATATCAGCTACAGTACCACCGCCAAAATCACTCAGTACTTTTAACGGCATCAAGCTTGCTTCGTAAGCAATTCCAGCTACGCCATAGGAGTTATTCGTGGATTGGGCAATTGTCCCTGCAACGTGGGTACCGTGTCCATTATCATCTTTTGCCTCTACTTTATCGTTGACAAAGTCGTAGCCAGGGACAAATTTTGTTTCTACTAAGTCACGAACCCGAGTAATGCCAGTGTCAATCACAGCAACCGTAACGCCGCTGCCTTTAGTCTTCTCCCACGCCCCAACCACACCAATATTGTGGAGATTCCACTGCATGCTGTACATGGGATCGTTGGGACCTTTGAAGGCAGGTTGTGCTTCTTCATTCTCATTTGAGGGGGACAAATATTCTCCTAACCAAGCCATTTTGCCCGGTTTGGGGATTTTATAGATGTAATTTGGCTCAATGTATTCAATTGCTTGAGCCAACTCAGATTTTTTCAGTTCTTTGATTCGCTGGCGATCGCCCTTAATAATATACACATGATCCTGAGCAGCGAATTTGTTATCGAGGTGAGGTGTGACTTTGTAACGACGGGCGATCGCTTGCAGATCCTGCTGCAAGACATCCTGAGGAATATCTTCCCGAAAATTCAGTACTATCGTCTCAAACTCCCCTTTAACTGCCAGTCCTTGAAAATTAATAAAAGTAAACAGGGCAACCCCTATTCCAATGATAAACAAGCACAATAATATAAGTCGTCTCATATAAACTCACCACTGCTTATTCCCAGTTGCTCATTAAGATAACGTATATACATGCTGAATTACTTGATGTTGCAGGATAGTTACAAATAATGGAACGTGGTCTTTTATGGTTACCCCTGTTAGTAGCATTTTTCTGGCTAGCTTGGCAAGGCTCCCAGGAATATCAAAAAATTGAAGCCTATCGCACTTGGGCACAGCAATTTGAAAAAGCGAAGTTCGATATTTATGCGGTTTTAGGTAAAAAAGGACACAGCATAACGTGGGGAAAACCCACACCTACTGGCCCAATTCAGCTACAAACATTTGCTCTAGACGATATTCTCCACATAAATTTTTTGATTGATGGCAAAGCAGCCCATGTAGAAAATCCCCCAGAAAAAGGCCGCACTATAGAGCTAGAATTTGTATTTGCTGAATCGACTCGTTCGGTGCGCGTTCCCTTTACAGAAATCCCTTTAGCGGCAGAGTGGGGTAAATATTTGCAAGGAGAGTTAGGAGTTAAATGAACGCTGAAACAATGTACAATGTACCAGTTGCTTTAACTATTGCTGGTTCAGATAGTGGTGGTGGTGCGGGAATTCAAGCTGATTTACGTACCTTTGCCTTTCACTGTGTCCACGGTACTAGTGCTATTACCTGTATCACAGCACAAAACACTTTAGGCGTACAACGGGTTGATGCTGTACCACCAGAGGCTGTTGTAGCGCAAATTCAGTCTGTGTGTGAGGACATCGGCGTGCAAGCAGCAAAAACGGGAATGTTGCTGAACCAGGAAATTATTGCCGCTGTCGCCCACCAGGTGAAATCTTTACAAATTAATCACCTAGTCGTTGATCCAGTGATGGTATCCCGCACAGGGGCGCAACTCATTGATAATGATGCGGTGAAGACTCTCCGTAATGCCTTGATTCCTCAGGCAACTATTGTCACACCAAATCGCTACGAAGCCCAAATTCTCAGTGGGTTACAGATTCACTCCTTAGATGATATGAGGGCAGCGGCGCAAATCATTCACCGCAATTTAGGCGCAAAGACAGTTTTAGTTAAGGGTGGAGGTATGCAGGGGAGTTTGCGTGGCGTTGATATCTGGTTTGATGGGCAAAAGCTGGAGACTTTGACAACAAAACACGTGGATACAAAAAATACTCACGGTACTGGTTGTACACTTTCAGCAGCGATCGCTGCCAATCTGTCACTAGGAAAAGACTTGGGACTCGCGGTGCGTCAGGCAAAGGAGTATGTGACAACAGCACTCTCTTACGCCCTAGATATTGGCAAAGGGCAAGGGCCTGTCGGGCATTTCTTCCCCTTATTGGGTTAAGAGTTTCCTACATTTAAAATAAAAAATCTTTACCCATAGGTGATTTTTCCACTATTATTCTTGAGCATACTCCCTTCCCACTGTAAAATTACCGAAGCATTTTCTTCCCCCCTGCCCCCCTGCCCCGTCTGAATCTAATTACGTTCAATTTTGAGCTAAAGCCACCAATGCGAACAGTTACAGGTTCTGTTTACAGCAACACACCAACAGCACACAATCCGGTCTACTCTGCCTCTGTACCTCTATCTATATACCGGGATTTGGCAGCAGACTTGCAAGCCCAACACACCACGATCAATGAACTTACCTTCCATAACAAACAACTAGTACAAGAAAATCAGATCCTCAGGCAAGAGATTGCCAAAACCGTTCAGTCTGTTTTACACCTACAAAAGTTGCTAGATTCCCAAAATGCGGCTACTTATCGTCAAGTTCCTCACTCTTATCCTGATTTAAGCCGTGAAACCAACCTTCCCGTGACTGATTCACACTTATATCAACAGAGACAAGCTTCCTCTTCACCCTTTATTCCTCCAGTCAACGAAATTCTAACTCACACGCCAGAGACATTCTTTATTGAAGAGGAGGAAGTAGACTATTATTCACCTAGTGATCCAGAGACAATAGATGTCAGTGGTTGGAAGTTAGTTGTAACTATTTTGATCATCATACTTATGGGTTTTGGGGCTGGATATTTGATTGTACGTCCTTTCTTTGACCAACACGGTCGTTAAGTCAAGTCATTATTTCAATATCTGCATGGATTTGCACACATCAGAATCTACCACTTGTCGTCCGCTATTCAAGCTACAAATAATGATAATTTGAATAAACAAGTTTTAGGTAACAATATCAACGATTATTGAGATAGGCAATAGTTGCCCATTCTACTGTCACCAAATGGGCAGGTCATATACCGTTAACTGTATGGTAGGTAGAGCTGATTTATTCGTGGTGACGCTGCTTTGAAAGTGTCAGATAGAAGATCTGATTATATATACAAACAAATCTAGTACAACTCAGGAGCAAAAAAGATGAGAAAAGTAGAAGCTATTATCCGCCCCTTTAAGCTGGATGAAGTGAAAATCGCCTTGGTCAACGCTGGTATAGTTGGTATGACAGTTTCCGAAGTTCGGGGTTTTGGACGCCAGAAGGGTCAAACGGAACGTTATCGCGGTTCCGAGTATACGGTTGAGTTCCTGCAAAAACTTAAGGTGGAAATTGTCGTCGAGGACAAGCAGGTAGACATGGTAGTGGAGAAAATCATCTCCGCTGCCCGCACAGGTGAAATTGGCGATGGCAAAATCTTCATCTCCCCAGTCGAACAAGTTGTGAGGATTCGTACTGGAGAAAAGAATACAGAAGCAGTTTAGAAAAGTTAGGAGTTAGGAGTCAATTCCTAACTCTTAAAGATTTAAAAGCCTGACCTCGATGGCTGATTAAGCGCTTCAACTCTGGTGTCATCTCAGCAAAAGTTAATTGGTGCTGGGGGACATAAAAAATTGGGTCATATCCGAATCCTCCATGACCACGTGGTGCATGGAGGATTTCGCCGCGACAAATACCTTCTGATTGTAAAGTGATTGAACCATGAGGATCAGCGATCGCCACTGCGCAGGTAAATTGTGCCCCGCGATCTACTTCGTCGCCCAATTCCCTCAACAGCCTAGCAATACGTTCAGAGTCAGTTTTACCGTAGCGTGCAGAATACACTCCTGGTGCCCCATTCAGGGCATCTACTTGCAACCCAGAATCATCAGCGATCGCCCAATTTCCTGTTGCCAAAGCGACTTGAGATGCTTTCAAACAGGCATTGGCTGCAAAGGTGTCGCCTGTTTCTTCAATTTCTAATTCTTCAGGTTTAAGGGTTAATTCCCAACCAGAATCTACTAGGTAAGCTTGCATTTCCCGCAATTTACCTGGATTTCCCGTAGCTACTACAAGTAATGTCATGAGTTAGGAGTCAGGAGTCAGGAGTCAGGAGTCAGGAGTCAGGAGTCAGGAGTCAGGAGTCAGGAGTCAGGAGTCAGGAGTCAGGAGTCAGGAGTCAGGAGTCAGGAGTCAGGAGTCAGGAGTCAGGAGTCAGGAGTT
>CAIVAU010000060.1 GCA_903903925.1 uncultured cyanobacterium | reverse complement strand
TCCCATCCCGAACTCAGAGGTGAAACGCTGTTGCGGCGACGATAGTTGGAGGGTAGCTTCCTGCAAAAATAGCTCGATGCCAGGTAATTTATGTCAAACAAAAGCCCCCTTCTGTACTAGAAGGGGGCTTTTGCTTCTATGGTCGGGGTTTGAATGTGAGAGGGGGGTATTGCAATACGCCCCTACGGTAGACGGGAACACTCACATCCTTTGCCACATCTGCTCATAAGCCTTCTCCATCTCACGGGTAAACTGCTTTGCATTCCACAAAGGTGCTGTTTGCCTCGATGCTTTCAACTGACAAGCAATTTTGTCACGTAACGCTTTATCTTTACCCAAGCGCACACCCCACTCTAGATATTCTTCATCCGTCCAAGCAATGCCTTCTGTAATACCAGCATTTATCATCATGGTGTAGCTATTACGAGCTGCAAATTGCTGCCCAACCCTTGTTACTAAGGGGATGCCCATCCAGAGTGTTTCTAAGGTTGTCGTCGCTCCGTTGTAGGGGTAAGTATCTAATATAACATCAGCAATGGCTAAATTTGCTCTGTGGACAGCCTCAGAGTGATCCAAAGGCAAAAATCGCAGGCGATCGCAAGGGACTCCCTCTTCCTCTGCCAACTGCATAAAAAATTTCTGCACAGCTTCTGCATCTCCCAACCCTTTGATCAAGAAATAGCTATTGGTAACTTCCTTGATAATTTTCATTTGTAGTCGCGCTGTGTCAGGGTGACGCTTAAATCCTCTCTGAGCACTAAGATAGACTATCGCATCACTAGGAATATCCAAAGAGTCACGCCGTAAAGTTGGCACACCTACCTCAAAACCATCTACCGCAATATAGGTTTGAGGCAATCTCCAGATTTTTTCTTGATAGTACTCCTGAGCAGATTCTGGCAAAACATAAGGGTCAGCAATAAAGTAATCAACTGTCGGTACCCCGGAAGCATCCCAACCCAACCACGTGACTTGAACAGGTGCTGGTTTTAGTGCCATGATTTCACAACTAACATCTAGAGTGATGCTATCAAGGTCGATGAGAATATCAATTTCATCCTGGTAAATCTTTTCGGCGATATCTTCACTATAGATTCCACCTTTATAGGATTGAGTCGCATTCTGGAGATACCATTCTTGTAGTGGGTCGTTTACCTGTTTGTAATTAATGAAATAGGCATAAATTTGAAAGCGATCGCGGTCATGATGCTGAAAAACCCATCGTGCTAACCAGCCGACTGAATGCCTGAATAGGCAATGAGACAGGTATCCTATCTTTATAGGCTTAATTCCTCCCCTTAATGTCCGCTGTTTATATCGCCGAACTTTTTCCTGATCATACTCTTGCACATTAATTTGACAAAGGTGTGCTACCTGATTCTGAATCTCTCTATATTTCTTTGGCTCATCTCCTATGTAAGGTGCAAAATAGTTTGCATTAAATAGACGAAGAACTCTACCTGGTTCAAAATTTGTCGGTTGTTCTTCTATCAAAGACATCAGTAGAGAATCCTGCAGCTTTGCAGCTGCACAAGCTTCCTGCCAGTAACCTGGAACATTCATGAATCCGCGTTGTAACAGATGTGTTGCGAATATTCTATCCACTAATATATTTGATAAAGAACAGCACAACTTAGCTGTCTCTATTCCCTGAGAATAATCACCAGCATTGAGATAAAAAGCAATTAAATGACGCAAAATTTCTGTATTATTAGGCTCTAGGCGTAAACCTAGTTCAATTAGACGGGCTGCAATTTTTGGTTGCCGCATCGTGTTGGCAATTTTAATTGTCGCTGGAACCAAGATATTAATAAAATATTTTGGCTCGTTAACATGAGTAACAATTGCTTCTGCAAAGTCTAAGACTGAGGGATGCAAAGGAGCGTAATTAAGAATACTTTCTAATAGCCTTAATAGTAACTCAATATCTACAATTGGTTCTGATCGAATTAACTCAATTACAGCTAAAGAAGTCAATTCATCACCAGTAAAAGTTTCCAGCTTGATAAATAGTTCAATCAAATGGAGCAGATTGTTCAAGTTTGTAGGACTAATTTCCCGCATATGCTGGCGAATTGCCCAAGCAAGTGCATAGTCTGCAAGACTCTCTCTTCGCTCAGATTCTGTTCGCAGCACCTCCATCAGTTCAAATGTACACTGATCAACCTGTTCCGGCTCTCCCTCCGCCATGCCTAACATCCAAGTTGTCTGTGCTTCTGCTTCTTGTCCTTGTAACAAGAACATTAATCCTAAGTTCCAGTAGTGATATTTCACTTCCGGTTCTGCTTCAATGGCTTGCTCATAATAGTTAGCAGCCTGATTATAGTTGCCTTTGATGAAATATTGATAAGCTTGCCGCTCTAACGAAGTGATATCAGTATAAAGTTGCAGAGAAGTCATTGCTAAGAACTTTCAGGAGAGTAGTATTTGCAGAATTGAAATCAAAATAGAAGTGGGTAGCCTAAATTACCCACTTCTATTAAGCTTTCAACTAGAAGATATGTAGCTAAATGGTTTTACTTCGAGGTTAGCTGCGCGTAACCAGTAGGACAAGTAGGTGTCAATGTAGTGGGGCTACCGCCAGTAGCGGCTCCCGCCGGATTAGCACCACTACCGGGTGAAGTGGTCTCACACAATACAGCCAAAGTGGTTGCATCACTACTCGCATTATTTACTACAGATAAAACCACGTTACCTGTATAGGATTTAAGAGCAGCTTTCTGAGAGTCTCCATTATTATTAACCTGAGTGCCAATACTACCAGGATTAACATGATATAAGTAGTTATCAGTTTGAGTTTTAATCCCAATCCCTAACTGATCTACGCTAGTGCCGAAGTTGGAATTTTCCAAGTAATATGCTTGCTGGGAGCGGTTCAGTGAACCCACATACTGTTTGGCTTCTGACTGTTTACCTTTGTTTGCTTGGTTAAGAAAAGATGGCAGTGCAATGGCAGACAAAATACCAATGATGATGATTACGACTAGTAATTCAATCAGTGTGAAACCTTGTTCTTCTGTCTTTTTCTTAAGAATGTGTTGTAAAAACTTCGCCTTCAATTCAGTTTTCATATCTTTATTCCCTCAGTAGGAATTGCTTATCGGGTGTTATAAGTAACTTACCCACTTCTGATCAGTTTCATATCATCTGGATAAAAAATATTTCTCTCCCTTCGGGGCTAGCAGACATCCCGATCTGTTCTGGTGTGTTATTACAATAGTATGACTGCCAAAAGGAAGCTATTTATGCACATACTAAAGATTCGTAAAGTGGGAAACTCTTTAGGTACTACTTTACCTAAAGAGGTGTTGCAAAAATTGAGAGTTAGCGAAGGGGATAGTATTTTTGTGACTGAAACACCTGATGGTATTCACATTACCGCCCATAATCCTGATTTTGAGAAAGCTATGGAAGCTTACAAAAAAGTAAGTCATAAATACAGGAATGCTTTGCGTGAACTTGCCAAGTGAAGAGCCTTTTTGGTTAGACGAATCAATAGTTAAATCTATGCATGGAGATCAACTTGCACAGCATGGAGGGAAGCTAGGTGTTCGTGAAATGGAAGTGGTTGTCATCATGGAGCAATTAGCACAGGACAAGGAGACCCAAGAATCGATAGCATCTTGGCTGAAAAAGCATTCCGTCAAGAATGAATAGCTGATGACACAAACCAATCGCTCCCGGTTATGCTAGATTAAGCGTAGTCGTTATGAGTTTATATAAATCCGTTGCGTTGATCTCAAAATACGCTACTATAGGAGAGTAAGTCGTAGTCGTTATGAGTTCAATTAAATCACCATGACCAACTCAACAGTAGAAAACGTAGTCATTATAGGTTCTGGGCCTGCAGGATACACAGCCGCTATTTATGCGGGACGGGCTAACCTGAAACCCGTTGTTTTTGAAGGCTTCCAAGCCGGAGGTTTACCTGGTGGACAGTTGATGACAACAACGGAAGTAGAGAACTTTCCAGGGTTTCCCCAAGGAATTACCGGACCAGAACTGATGGATCGGATGAAAGCCCAAGCGGAACGCTGGGGGGCTGAGTTATATACTGAAGATGTGATTCAAGTAGACTTAAGTCAGCGTCCTTTCACAGTCCGTTCAGAGGAACGGGAATTGAAAACCAACACGATTATCATTGCCACAGGTGCAACAGCAAAGCGCCTAGGTTTACCCAGTGAACAGATATTTTGGAGTCGGGGAATCTCCGCTTGTGCGATTTGCGATGGCGCTACACCTATTTTCCACGGCGCAGAACTGGCTGTGGTTGGTGGCGGAGACTCAGCAGCAGAAGAATCGATTTACCTCACCAAATACGGTTCCAAAGTGAATATGCTGATCCGGGGAGAAAAAATGCGGGCTTCTAAAGCCATGCAAGACCGCGTTTTGAGTAACCCGAAAATCCAAGTTCTCTGGAACACAGAACCAGTGGATATCTTTGGCAATGAAAAGCATATGGATGGGGTGAAGGTTCGCAATACCAAAACCAAAGAAGAAAGCGAACTGCACGTCAAGGGTTTATTCTACGCCATCGGTCATAATCCCAATACATCTTTATTTAAGGGTCAACTAGAACTAGATGAAGTAGGTTACATCGTCACCAAGCCCAACTCACCAGAAACAAGCTTAGAAGGAGTTTTTGCCGCTGGCGACGTACAGGATCATGAGTATCGTCAGGCAATTACAGCAGCAGGTAGTGGCTGTAAGGCGGCGATGTTGGCAGAACGCTGGTTATCATCTAGTGGTTTGATTCAAGAATTCCATCAAAAGTCAGAAACTCCAGATAACGAATTAGAACCTCAACCAGCCGAGAAGAAAACCGACGAACAACTCGCCACTGAATTTGATTTAAATGCAACACGCCATCAGGGTGGTTATGCTTTACGCAAGCTATTCCACGAAAGCGATCGCCCCCTCATCGTCAAATACGTCTCACCTGGCTGCGGTCCTTGCCATACCCTAAAGCCAATCTTAAATAAAGTCGTGGACGAATTTGACGGCAGAATTCACTTTGTCGAAATCGACATCGACAAAGACCGAGACATCGCTGAAAATGCTGGTGTGACCGGAACGCCAACAGTTCAATTCTTCAAAAACCAAGAAATGTTGAAAGAACTCAAAGGCGTCAAACCAAAAAGTGAATATCGGCAGTTGGTGGAAAGCAATCTTTAGTCAGGACTCCTGACTCCTGACTCCTGACTCCTGACTCCTGACTCCTGACTCCTGACTCCTAACTCCTAACTCTTTTCTTCCCTATGTCCATTTCAAAAAGCCGAGGCTCAAAGTTTTTACGTTTTGTCAAAAATTCTAATATTTCTCAGCGTTTCATGATATATGGGTTAGCCATTACCCTGTTTTTCATATTCTTGGTATTCTTTGCTCCTGCATTTCAGGCTTGGGGATGGTTGCAAAACCCTACGGATTCTCTGATCAATCCTATTCACGAACCACCGTCAGCTAAACATTGGTTTGGCACTAGTCGCCAAGGCTATGATGTGTTCTCTCGCACGCTGTTCGGCGCTCAAGCTGCATTGGAAGTGGTTTTGCTGGCCACAGCCTTCAGTATGATCATTGGTGTACCTTTAGGTATGGTGAGTGGCTATTTAGGCGGTAGCTTGGATAGGGCGTTGCTATTTCTGATGGATAGCATCTATACCCTACCAGGTTTACTTCTTTCCGTAACTCTGGCCTTTGTCGTTGGGCGTGGGATCTTTAATGCGGCGATCGCAATTAGTATTGCGTATATCCCTCAGTATTACCGCGTTGTCCGTAACCATACTGTGAGCGTAAAAACAGAAGTCTTCATTGAAGCTGCACAAGCAATGGGTGCTAACACTTGGCAGGTACTTTCGCGGTATCTGTTTTTCAATGTCATTCAAAGCGTACCCGTACTCTTCACCCTCAATGCCGCCGATGCAATTTTGGTTTTAGGTGGTTTAGGCTTTTTGGGGCTAGGACTTCCAGAAGAAACGCCAGAATGGGGACACGACTTAAAACAAGCATTGGACGCGCTCCCCACGGGTATTTGGTGGACTGCGCTTTTCCCTGGTTTAGGGATGACATCCATGGTGGTAGGGCTATCACTCCTTGGTGAGGGGTTAAATGAATTTGTTAATCCCCGTTTGCGGCGAGAAAATAGCATCCGCAAATCTTAGAGCAAGGTTAATATGGGAAATTAAGATTAGGATAAGTGATTTGTGAAAGATAACATGTCTTTAATGGCTGCTGCTGCTGGCGGCTTTATGCTCTCCATTGCCCTTTCAGGTATTTTACGCGGGGCTCCTGTGGTATCCTGGCAGGGGCAATCTAGTCTACGTCCAACGATAGTGGCTGATTTGCATCTGACACCTCGTCAGACGGAAAACAAGGATTTTTTTCGTGCTAAGGCTGATAGCTGAATGTGGCAGAGGATTTTGGTACGGATGTAGTGGATAATTTATCAAAGAAGGCAGGAGGCAGAGGGCAGGAGGCAGGAGGAAAAAAGTGGTGAATGCTCAAGTGATCGGCATTGACTTAGGAGGAACAGCAATTAAACTGGGGCGTTTCGCGCCTGATGGCACTTGTTTGCTATCGTTAAGTGTGCCAACTCCCCAACCAGCAACGCCAGAGTCGGTTGTGGCGGCGATGGTTGAGGCGATCGCGCAAGTTGACCCGGAGCAAAAAGCCTTTGCTATTGGTGTTGGCACTCCAGGGCCTACAGATGTAGCAGGACGCATTGCAAAAGTCGCCATTAACCTGAAGGGATGGCACGATGTTCCTTTGGCAGACTGGTTAGAAGCAAAAACAGGCAAATCGACAATTCTCGCTAACGACGCCAACTGCGCAGGGTTGGGAGAGGCTTGGCTGGGAGCAGGTCGCCGCTTTCAAAATCTGATTCTGCTGACTTTGGGAACTGGTGTGGGTGGCGCAATTATCTTAGATGGCAAACTGTTTGTCGGTCATCAAGCAGCAGGTGGTGAGCTAGGACTCATCACCTTAAACCCGGATGGTCCAATGTGTAATAGTGGTAATCAAGGCTCTTTGGAACAGTATGTCTCAGTGACAGCTATTCGCCGCCGCACGGGAAAAGAACCAGATCAATTGGGTATGCTGGCACAAATCGGAGATGCATATGCCTTGCAATTTTGGCAAGAATATGGTAGAGACTTGGGTATTGGTTTAACGAGTTTAGTGTATGTGCTAACACCAGAGGCGATCATTATTGGTGGCGGTGTCAGCGCTAGTGCTGAGTTTTTCTTACCGTCTGTCAAGGCAGAAATTGAGCAGCGAGTGCTACACACTTCCCGCATGGGTTTACAAATATTATCAGCAGAATTGGGTAATTCGGCTGGAATGGTGGGTGCAGCTAAGTTGGCATTTTCGACAGTTAGGAGTTAGGAGTTAGGAGTAACAAAGGCTTTGTGGTTAGCTTAGGGATATTTGTTAGATGCAATATGGTTCTGGCGCACTTACTCAATTCTCGTTTGGATAGAAAAATCCTGTTACCCTTTGAAGGTATTCAATAACTTTATGATAAGATTCTGGATTACTGACGGGGTTGATAATGATGGGAATAGAACTATCTGGTAACCAAAAAGTTATCCTACCGTTTGGTTCTTGGCAAAAGGAGCTAATGTAGTCGAGGTTAATGACATATTCGTTTCTCTCGTAATAAATTCTCACCCAATAGGCTCTCTCGAATTGTAAACCTGAAACTTGTTCTATGTATTCCAAGATTTTTTGATAATCTTCGACGTTACTTTTTGGATTAATCACTATTGGAATAGCGCTATCCGGTAACCAAAAAGTAACCCTGCCATTCTGTTCATGACAAAAAGCACCAACACGCTCGAAATTGACTATATATTCATTTCTTTCATAGCGGATCTTAACCCAGTACGCCACAAAAACTCCTCAACTCTCAAGTTTGTTAGTTGCTAATTGCTAATTGCTAATTGTCAATTGTTACCATTAGCCATTAGCCAGTCTGACCTTAGCCACTAACTACAGGTGTTTCGATAGTAGAGGAGGAATGAGAACGGGCGATCGCGGCTTGGATAAAACCCAGAAATAAAGGATGAGGTGCGCTGGGGCGCGATTGAAACTCTGGATGAAATTGACAAGAAATAAAGAAAGGATGGTCGGGTAATTCAACCATTTCCACTAAGCGTCCATCGGGAGAAGTCCCGCTGATCACATAACCAGATTCTAAAAACAAATTGCGGTAGGCGTTGTTGAACTCGTATCGATGGCGATGTCGCTCATAAATGACTTCTTCTTGATAGAGTTTGAAAGCCAGAGTATTGGGCATAATGCGACAGGGATAGAGACCTAAGCGCATTGTCCCCCCTAAATCGACCACATCCTGCTGTTCTGGCAACAGGTTAATGACGGGATTGTCGGTATGAGGATCAAATTCGACACTGTTAGCATCTTTCAATCCCACCATGTCCCTTGCCCATTCAATCACAGAGCATTGCATTCCCAAACACAAACCTAAGAATGGGATTTGCTGATTGCGGGCATGTTTAATTGTTGTAATTTTGCCATCCACCCCTCGGACGCCAAAACCTCCTGGCACCACCACACCATCAACACCATCGAGTTGGGTTTCAATTCCATCCTTTTCCAACGTTTCCGAGTTTACCCAACGTAGGCGCAGTTCACCACTCATGGCGATCGCCGCATGACGCAGTGCTTCCACTACCGAAAGATAGGCATCACTTAATCGCACATATTTACCCACGATCGCAATTTCTACTGGATGCTTAGGACTATACATCCGATCCACCAAGATTTGCCACTGCACCAGATCTGGTTTACGTTGTTCCATATTTAACAAATCCATTGCTTGCTGAGCTAGTCCTTCTTGTTCTAGAATCAGTGGGACTTCATAAATACTCTTAGCATCACGAGCGGGAATGACGCATTCGACAGGTACATCACAAAATTCAGACAATTTCTGTTTCAATCCTGTTGGCAAAGGGCGATCGCACCGACAAATTAAAATATCTGGTTGAATACCAATAGATCGCAGTTCCTTAACTGAATGCTGTGTCGGTTTAGTCTTCATCTCACCTGCAGAAGCAATCCATGGTATCAGTGTTACGTGCATATACAGCACATTTTGCCGCCCCACCTCTTTACGGAGTTGGCGAATTGCTTCCAAAAACGGTAGTGATTCAATATCTCCAACCGTGCCACCGATTTCCGTAATTACCACATCTGGATTTGTATTTCTTGCTACCCTTGCAATCCGCTCCTTAATTTCATTCGTGATGTGGGGAATCACCTGCACTGTACCGCCATCATAGTCGCCCCGACGCTCCTTATTAATGACAGCTTGGTAAATCGAACCAGTTGTCACGCTGTTGAGACGTGACATAGAGGTATCAGTGAAGCGTTCGTAATGCCCCAAGTCCAAATCTGTCTCAGCACCATCTTGGGTCACGAACACCTCACCATGTTGAAAGGGACTCATGGTGCCTGGATCAACATTAATATAAGGGTCAAGTTTAAGAATCGACACTGAATAATCTCGCGACTTCAGTAATCGCCCCAGACTCGCCGCGACAATTCCCTTGCCAATACTCGAAACTACACCGCCGGTGACAAATACAAACTTACTCATATTTTATATTTCTAACAACTTTTAAAAAAACATGCTGACATTCTGACATAGTAATTGTAGGGCATGGGGCATGGGGCATGGGGCAGGGAGCAGGGAGCAGGGGAGCAGGGGAGCAGGGGAGCAGGGCAGAAGGGAGCAGGGGGAATTATCAGTCTTTCATCGCCCAATACCCAATACCCAATACCCAATACCCAATACCCAATACCCAATACCCAATACCCAATACCCACTGCCCATTGCCCCATGCCCATAATTGACGTGAAAGCACTTTTAGGTTTAGTACTCTTAGGCTCTATAGTCAACTCTTCACACGCTTTGGCGCAAGAGCAATCTCTCAAGGTTATTTTTCCCCAAACAAACTACAAAACAACTTCAGAACAGGTTTTTTTTCTCGGTACTGCACCGACATCAGGACAGGTTCTGATCAATGGTAAGCCAATTGCTCGGAGCAAGGCGGGTCATTTTGCCCCAAGTTTACCCTTACAATTGGGAGAAAATCTCTTTAGTGTCCACTACCAGAATCAAGATATTGAAATTAAAGTCACAAGGCTTTCCACTCAGGCTCAAGCACCGCAATCAGCCTTTGCCAAAGACTCTCTCACGCCAGATGTAGATATTGCTAGACTTCCGGGAGAACTGATTTGTTTTAGCGCGATCGCCGCCCCCGACGCCAGTGTATCTGTCAAACTTGGCAATCAAACTGTTCCCCTTTTGCCTCAGCCACACTCAAGCCAACTCAGAGAAAATTCTGCCGCCCTCACAGGACGAAATCAGCCTTATACCCAGGAGAACATAAGCAAGTACGAGGGTTGTACAACAGTGGAAACAGCCACGGATTTGGGACAACCGCTGTTTCAACTCACGCACGATGATACAACGATCACTCAACGCAGTGCTGGCAAAATTCAAATTCTCTCACCTGCACAGTTACAAGTTGCTGAGGTCATAACAGATTCTGGTGTTGCTCGCACTGGACCGAGTACAGACTATTCTAGACTCACACCCTTACCTAAAGGAGTACGGGCAGCAGTCACAGGTAGAGAAGGAGACTGGTTACGCTTGGATTATGGCGGTTGGATCAACAGAAAAGAAACTCATATTTTACCAGGAGCAATCCCCCCACGGACAATTATTCGCTCTGTTGGATATCGGCACACTGATCATGCAACAGAAATATTTTTTCCACTGCAAGTTCCTGTCCCTGTGAGTGTGCAACAGGGTGATCGCACTTTCACCCTCACTCTCTACAACACAACCGCCCAAACAGACATTATTCCCTTAGGGGATGACCCCCTCATTTCTCGTCTAGACTGGCAGCAGGTGATGCCTGAACAGATAAAATACACCTTTCAACTCAAAAAAGACCAACAGTGGGGATATAGGCTCAAATACAACGCTACAAGCCTAGTTTTGTCTTTGCGTCACCCGCCTGGGAGTGGAGGAAATCAAAAACACAAGCCGTTATCTGGTATCAAGATCTTATTAGATCCAGGACATGGTGGTGCTGAATCAGGTGCACCAGGCCCAAATGGCTATCTTGAAAAAGATGTCAACCTAGTGGTATCAAAGTTAGTGCGGGACGAGTTGGTGAAGCGAGGAGCAACGGTGGTGATGACGCGGGAAGAGGACAAGGAAGTATCCCTGGTTGACCGCGTGGCAATGATTAATCAAGCAGAGCCTACAATTTCGATTTCCATACACCACAACTCTTTACCTGATGATGGTAACGCGGAGAAGATCAAAGGCTTCTCATCCTATTGGTATCAACCTCAGGCCCATAGCTTAGCATTATTTTTGCACGATTATATCATTAAAAAATTAGGCAGACCTGACTATGGTGTGTTTTGGGATAACCTAGCGTTAACACGTCCAGAAATCGCACCATCGGTACTACTAGAAATAGGTTTTATGAGTAATCCCAACGAATTTGAGGTTGTGACCAATCCTCAAGAACAGAAGAAAGAAGCCAGGGCGATCGCAGATGGGATTGTGGAGTGGTTTAAGAGTGTGCGCTAAAATTGAAACGAGGGCGTATGCGCTTGTATTTTTAAGGATTATTTGGAATGACTGCAAGCACTTCAATTCCAATTACCACGATCATCCCCATATTTGCGGCTATCGGCGATCGCTCTTGGGAACAGTTCAAGGAATTAGAACAAGCCTTTGTTAACCAGTATGGGGTGTCTGTGTGGCAAGAAGTTTTCAATTTCCGTCTCCTTCCAGCACTAGACAAAGATTCTAATCGCTGGCTATTGATTCAATGGTGTGGATCGGGAATCAACTGGATTAAAGATGTAGCTTAGTCTTGTCCTCTAAGCCACACGTAAATTGAGATTTTCATTTTCAACCAGTGTCATTCTTCCTCCGTTTGGTTATTTGGTTTAATTTCGTCAATTTTTTCAATTCCGACCATGCAAAATCGGCATTGTAAACAACCCCCATCCCAAACCCGTAATCAACCCAAAGAGTGTGACAACGTAATTATTAAAACTCCATAAACCCAAAACCTCGCCTGCCAATTCTAACGGATAAGCCATCATGAGTAGACTAGAGCGTGCTGCGCCATACCAACCATACTGAGTTAACCAGTAAAAACCCTTACCCTCAGTCACTACATATAGTAGGCGAGTGATCAGCAACCCTGTCACAGTGCCGTAGCAACGCATACACACAGCCATGATAAATGGTAATGCCAGCACTACACCCATCTTTGGCTGTGGGCATACATGCTCACCCATAAAATAGATAATATCCGCAATCACGGGTAACATGAGTAAGTGAGACCCAGCTAAAAAGGGAGCAGCAAGCGGGCCTACCACCATCCCCGCCAGTAGGATGTCAGCAATCAAACTTACCCAGGGAATTTGTAACCGTCTTCTGAAAACGACTCCTTCCATAATTGATATACCAAAATCAGGATCTAAGTTGTACGGGCATAGCTAAATAGGTCATTTTCAAACCACCCAGTGGTGTGAAGATGACTGGGGTTAAGGCTTGATTTAATTGCATGAGAATTTCTGAAGCTGGCAATGCTTTTAAGCCTTCCATTAAGTATTTGATATTAAAAGCTATATCTATATTTTCTCCAGATATTTGTGCTGTCATTGACTCCATAGCGCTGCCTACATCTTGAGCTTCACAAGATAAGGTTATTTCCTGTGCTTCACTATCTAGGCTGACCTTCACAATATTATTCTTCTGATCGGCTAAAACAGCAATCCTCTCCAAAGAACTCAGGAATTGTCGCCGATCTAGAGTGAGTTCCCGTTCAAATTGGCGGGGTATGAGTTGACGGTAAGCTGGATACTGCCCTTCTAAGGTGCGGCTTGTTAACCGTTGATTAGCCAATTCAAACACAACCTGACCTTGATCAAAATACAAGGCTACAGGTTTATCTTCCGAGTTACCATGAGCTAACATCCGCTCTAGTTCCCGTAAGGCTCTAGCTGGTACTGTCACCTCCATCTGAATTTCAGTATTTGCTTCTGGGTTATTAGTCGTTTCTACGACTGCTAAGCGATGACCATCAGTGGCTGCAAATTCTAGTGTATCCTCTTTGAGTGTTAAATGTACTCCCGTCAGCACCTGTTTAGTTTCATCACCACTCGTAGCAAATAATGAACCCCTCAATCCCTCAATTAATGCCGGGGCTGTCAGATGAAGGAATTGAGTATTTTCAATGATTGGTAGTGCCGGAAAGTCTTCAGCACCCATTGCCCGCATCTGATAACGCCCACTCTTTGGTGTCAGTGTGACAATTAAACCAACACTGTCTAGCGTATTGCCCTCAGATGCCGATTCATCCTCCAAGGTAATTTCTCCTTCTGGAAGCCGAGAGGTGATATCATTGAGTAACTTAGCAGGAATAGCAATTTCTCCCCCCTGCAAAACCTCAGCACTAAAGCTCGTGCGGATACCTAAGCTTAGATCAAAGCCTGTTAAGCTGACCTGATTAGTTTCAGCATCTGCTTGTAGCAGCACATTAGCAAGTACTGGGTGGGTTGGACGTGAAGGTACAGCACGGCTTGTGAGTGAGAGGTTAGTACTAAGATCGCTTTGGGTGCAAACTAATTTCATAGTTAAACTCAGCTTGTGTGTTGGCTGTGGAAATTGTGGAAAACTTGGCATTGGTTTCTTGAAATCAGGCTTTGACAGGTAAAAGCCTGTGGAAAACGTGTGGAAAATCTCTGGGATTTTTCCATGAGTTCGCTGTATTTAATCAACTTTTTTAGGGAGACTATCATGTTTTCCACAGAAAATTTCTGAGTTTTCCACAAATAACCATGTTGTTTTCCACAAAGTTATTTTATCTTAATCAATTTTTATACTTTCGTTAAATATTGAGCAGTAACAACGAGGAGTCAGGAGTCAGGAGTCAGGAGTCAGGAGTCAGGAGTCAGGAGTCAGGAGTCAGGAGTCAGGAGTCAGGAGTTAGGAGTTAGGAGTTAGGAGTCAGGAGTCAGGAGTTAGGAGTCAGGAGTTAGGAGTCAGGAGTTAGGAGTTAGGAGTTAGGAGTTAGGAGTCAGGAGTCAGGAGTTAGGAGTTAGGAGTTAGGAGTTAGAAGTCAGGAGTTAGGAGTTAGGAGTTAGGATCAATTGGATCAGGATTTAAACTTCATTCAATTGTAGATAGTGGGGATTTAAACCTCTTGACTCATCCGCTAGTCCCACAAAATTCTGACTCCTGACTCCTGACTCCTGACTCCTTCTTCAATATAATTTTCGGGGACGGTTGGTCATATTGATGCGATCGCTCAGTTGACGCAGTGTTTGTACCAAAGCTTGATCGGTTTCTCGGAGTTGGGTAATCTTTTCGCAACTGTACATGACGGTTGTGTGGTCTTTTCCACCAAATTCTTCTCCGATTCTAGGTAAACTGAGAACTGTATGCTGGCGCATCAGATACATCCCAATTTGACGTGCAAAGCTAATTTCCCGGCGGCGAGAATTGCTTTTGAGGTCTTCAATAGAGACATCAAAGGCATCAGCGACTATCGTTAAAATGACATCTGGGGTTGTTTCGACCTTCTGAGTTGGTGGTTGTAAAACAGGTGCTATATTTTCCACCGTCATGGGCAAACCCCAAATGGAAATATATGCAAGTGCCCGAATTAAAGCTCCCTCCAACTCTCGAATATTAGAGGTATAATGAGAAGCAATATACTCTATGACCTCTTTTGGTAAACGAATATTTTCGTACTCGGCTTTTTTTTGTAAAATCGCCATTCTCGTTTCTAAATCTGGCGTCTGGATATCAGCAATTAATCCCATAGAAAAACGAGAACACAGACGTTCCTGTAGCCGAGGAATATGGTTAGGTGGACGGTCAGAAGCGATAACAACCTGTTTACCAGCTTCATGTAAAGTATTAAAAGTATGAAAAAATTCTTCTTGGGTGTACTCCTTACCCTCAATAAATTGAATGTCATCGACCAAAAGCACGTCAGCAGCACGGTAATGGTCCCGGAAACTTTGCATACTATCCTTGCGAATGGCAGTAATTAAATCATTGGTAAATTGCTCAGTCGAGACATAGAATATTCTTGAATCAGGACAAATCTCCAAGCGATAGTGACCGATCGCTTGCATCAGGTGAGTCTTACCCAAGCCCACACCGCCACATAAGAACAAGGGATTAAACTCCCTTCCAGGGGATTCAGCGACTGCTAACGCAGCAGCATGGGCCATACGATTGTTAGCACCAACGACAAACCGGGAAAATACATACTTCAGATTTAAATCAGTATTTCTTGATCTGGGTTTGGGAATGCTTTCAGGAACACTAGTCTGGGCGGGTAATTCCCATGAAACTTCCCTGTCACTCAAATGAGATTCATCATCTTTGGCAACGGTTATATAGATTTCTACCGGATAACCAATAATATCTTGTACGACATTGGCAATAGTTTTTAGGTAATATTTCTGTAACCAATTACGAGCAAAGGGGTTAGGAGTACGAATTACCAAGCAATTCTTTTCCAATCGCTCAGCACTGGCAGTCTTGATCCAAGTTTCAAAGGTGGGACGGGATAACTCCAACTGCAAGCGCTCTAGAACCTGACTCCACAGACTTTCTATGGTAATTTCCATAATTTACACCAATGCTAGCAATGGTCACAATAGAAGATACAAACAAGCAAGCACCAATTTAGCAAAATATACTCTAGTTCTGAAATAAGCTTTCAAGTTGTAAAGATTCTTGGAGTGCCCCCAGTAGGCGAGATCCTACCACCCACTGATTCACGCGGAGCAGTAAAAACACATGAAGACAAAAAAAGATCACATTCAGCCAACTACTGTCAGCAGAGGAAAAAGAATTTCCCCTTGCACCCCCGGCTCGATTCTGTCTATGCTAATGGGTGGAATAGCAGTTGTGTCTCTTGGAGGCTGCTCTATACCCACCAATCTTCTTGAGACTCAAAAACCCAATGCTCAGTCTCAGATTCAATCTCAGAGGACAACGGAGACAACTCCATCTGCTGTCTCGCCGCCCATTATTGCTTCTGGTGGTGGCGACCCGAACTTTGTTGTTGCAGTGGTGCAAAAAGTTGGCCCTGCGGTAGTTCGGATTGATTCTACCAGGACGATAACTTCTGAAGTCCCAGACGAGTCAGAAGATCCTCTTTTGCGGCGGTTTTTTGGAGATAGATTCCCATCACAACCTAGACAGCAAGTAGAGAAGGGTAGTGGGTCTGGGTTTATTATCAACGCTCATGGTCAAATTTTGACCAACTCTCATGTGGTCAATGGTGCTGACACAGTTACCGTGAAGCTGAAAGATGGTCGTACTTTTGACGGACATGTACAGGGAGAAGATCCAGTCACAGATGTTGCTGTCGTTAAAATTGATGCAAATGACCTGCCTATTGTTGCTTTAGGCAACTCCGATATTTTGCAGCCAGGAGAAGCAGTGATTGCGATCGGCAATCCTTTAGGTCTAGACAACACCGTAACCTCTGGGATTATCAGCGCGACGGGTCGTTCAGCCAGCGATATTGGTGCAAGCGACAAGCGCGTTGATTACATTCAAACTGATGCTGCGATTAATCCTGGTAACTCCGGTGGACCACTTCTCAATGCCCGTGGTGAGGTCATTGCGATGAACACCGCCATCATCCGAGGTGCCCAAGGGCTAGGATTTGCCATTCCCATTAATACTGCCCAGCGGATTGGTCAACAATTAATCGCTAATGGTAAAGTTGAGCATCCTTATTTAGGTGTGCAGATGGCAACACTGACACCGGATCTTAAAGAAAGAGTCAGCAGTAAAGTTGGCATTAATCTGGCAGCCAATAAAGGAGTTTTGTTGATTAGTATCGTCCCTCGTAGTCCAGCCGCAAATGCGGGATTAAGGGCAGGTGATGTGATTCAAAGTATTAATAACCAGCCTGTTACCACCATTGCAGAGGTACAGAAGCTGGTAGAAAATAGTAAAATTGGAGTCCCTTTACAACTACAACTACAACGCAACGGGCAAAACGCACAAGTAGCTGTAAAACCTGCTCCGTTACCTGTTCGGCATGAAAGCTAAGAAGTAGAGTCGAGGGGAGTGTTGCCACTCCACCCCTCTCGAACGTAACCGTGCTTGGGATTATTCTCCTTACTGTCGGCGCAGCCGTTTTGGAAGCGATCATTATAATAAAACCAGTAAGTATCACTCTCGGTAAAATTAACAATGTCCATTACGCTCGATCTTCCACCCAAAATTGAGGCACTGCTACGACAGTGTGCTGAAAGTACAGGACAAGATATTTCGCAAATGGCGCTAGCGGTTCTGACTTTGGGGCTGAGTTTGGACGATCAAGATTTTTTCGAGGCTTTAAAAGGAATCCAACGTGGGCTTAATGATTTTGAGCAGGGACAATTTTCCAGTTTAGACTTGTGATCAATCCAGGTTTTGCATCTCCTCATGCAAGAAATTTACGAACTGTTGGCAGTGGCTTGCCTTACCAATTGTTCACTCCTTGTTATCATATATCTATAAACCACTTTTGATTGAATATGGTTAACAATTATGGCAGGCAGGAAGAAGTTAGACCGCACCAATCTTCATGCACGGGTTGCACCAGGAACGGGAGACAAGCTCAAAGAAATTGCGCAAATACTAGGGTATATCTATGATAATGAAGGATCGACAGGTCAGTTATTAGATGCGATCGCCAACGGTGAGTTAATATTAATTGCTACTAAAAAACCATCAAATTCTTGAAAAAGTGGTTATTCCTTTAAACAAAAGTGGTTTAAAATAAATATGGGGATAATTAGTCCCCAGTTGTCAAAAAAAGGAGGTGTTTATTGAGCAAAAATGGTAACGGTCATCGAGGCTTTTGGAATCCGGTCAAAATCTTCATGCGCCGTTTATTAAGGCGTTGGGAGAAGACCGACAAAGTGTCGAGTGAGTTTTACCTTGTTGACTCTCAAATCGTCAAAGACGATTTAGAGGACATGGCTGAACAAAACCAAGACAACTCGGAAAACGACCGTAACTAGTTAGTTTAATAGCCCCTAGCTTATTTCTGGGAGCTATTCCTTCTAGTAATTCTAGCTGATAAACTATGATAAGTTCAAATACAACAGTTGTTCATCCCGTTTACTACCGAATTGTTGAACGTCGTGGTAACGGTTGGGCTTTTAAACAAGGAGAATCATTCGTTAATTGGTTTAATGAGCCAACACTGGTTCAAGAAGATTTATTTGCAGCTTTCGACACTTCGATGAAAAAGGTTGCCATAGAGCTTTTTAGAATCAACGGCGGCAAGCAAGGTTATTATATAGCTAACATACTGGATAAAAAACACTACTACTGCGGTACTGAGTGGTCAGATGTCAAAGCCAAACTCGTTGAATTGGGGATTGGTAGACCAGACCCGATGGAGGTCTAAACTCTGCCTTCCGCCTTCTGAGCACAGACAAGATGTGCAGCTATAATTCTTCATTAACCAATAATTATGGTGCAAGCATTCCAGGCAAAAGATATAAATTTACGTGACTTAATCGATAATTTTGGTATTCAGTTAGTTTTGGATGAGCAGTTTTTCCGTGAATGGCAAGATGATTTGCCAGAAATTACAAGTTTAGATAAACAACTTTTAGACAAAGTAAAAACAGGTTATTTCAATCTCCTGAACTACCCACCACTGCTAGAAGGTGTAGTTAGAATGGCAATTGTAGATCCTATACTTTTTATTGGAGATTTTTACCTAGCTCCTTTATACATCAAAGCTGAAGAATCAGTACATATATCTGATCAGGATGAAGGAGTTATTATTAAGGGTAAACTTGACACACTAATACTTAAAGATCAATTCTGGATTATGGTCATTGAGTCGAAACAAGCTGAGTATTCTATTGAGAGAGGATTAGCACAAATTCTGGCTTATATGTTAGGGAATCCTTATCCAGATCGACCTAGTTTTGGTATGATTACAACAGGTGGAAGTTTCACTTTTGTCAAACTGCTTAAAGGAAAAATTCCACAGTATGCTACTTCTAAGGTGTTTGAAATCCGAAATCCTGGAAATGATTTATACGATGTGCTTCGCATTCTCAGGCGACTGACTCAGTTGGCGATCGCTTGAATTATTTAGAACAAATATGTGCGGCTAGAAAATTTGTGTGGTGCCCATAGGCAGTTTTTAAAGTGAATAAAAGACAGCACGGCGGGTGAAAATTACATGGCAGCTTTTTCCACCATATTGATTACAAACCTGAATTGCAAAGCGCTTTGCACTGATCTCATTAGTACCCCAGCCTGTACCAGCAGCGCCATTATTGCCGATCGCCAAAGCACCCCAACTATTCTCAAACCAGATGAGGGTTTGACAATCATGAGAGTTCGTTTTAGCTAGACAGTCTTTTAAGGCTGACACTTCGGCTGCTTCCTTGGATTGTTGTACCGCAAAGCCATACATTTGTGTTGATGAGGAGTAGGCGATCGCGCCAAAAGCATTACCCGGATTTGTACTATTGGTGGTAGAACCTACATTTTCAGCGCTTACTTGTAGGGGTAATATTGTCATCCCACAGAGTAATGTTACTATAGTTAAAGCACTTTTTCTTGCTAGATTTTGACACTTATTAATATTCATTGTATTCTCCGATAAATCTTTAATAAAGAAACAGTTGGGACTGTAATTTTTACAGAATTTTTCGGGAAAATGTTGCAAAAGTGAGACTACTTAACTATTGTGTTCCATTAAATACGTGAGTAGCATCAGTTAAATCACTTGGATTTTGAGGGCAGACAAGATGTCCACCCCATAACAGAGTGAAAAATCAGCGCTTAGCACAACTAGCAGGTTCTTGCCAAGAACGTTGAGGACCAGTCTTTGTGGGGTCGTATGCTGTGAGAACAACCTGTCCTTTGTCGTTGAAGATCCATCCTTGGGCTGGGACAAGCCGCTTGACTGTGGGGGTCTTTGATGGCAACTTGACAACTGTACTTGGGGAATTACCTGTACTTGAAGCAGGCGTGACCAAATCAACGCGAACATTGTCACTTGTGAGGATTTGATTAGGATTAGATGGCAAGCCACCTCGCCCAGTGATGGTAAATGAGCTCTCTATACCTTTTTGACAGGGGTTTTGGGCAATTAGTGTTGTGGGGTCTGTGACGTTGACGGGTAATTCAACTAATCCTCGACTTGGGTCTACATCTGGGGAGGTGATTGTTACAGTGCCACTGAATTGCGGACCAAGAGTAGAACTGGCAGTGATGTCACTCAATGGTGTGTCTTGCGGCTGGAACTCAATACCAAAGATCCCAACAGCATTGATGGTTACCCGACCACCAATGCCTTCTTCTGCATTGGCTCTGATATCACTATCTTCCTGTGGGAAAGCGACTAGATTGTTCGTATTAATAGTGATATTGCCTCCAGTAGCTTTACCAGTAGCACTAGTAGTAATCCTGCTACCGTGACGCAGCAGCAAAAGATCACGAGCGTTCAGGCTGATATTTCCCTGCCCCCCTACGGTATCAGCACGGATAGTTGATTTATCCAGAATAATAGAGCCAGATGAGACTTCAATGTTACCTGCTGAACCATTTCCAAAATTGCTAGTACTCAGTAGAGCACCATTCTTGAGAGAAACTGAAGCAGATCTGATATAGATGTTACCACCGTTGCCCACTGCTCCTGGTTGTACAGTACTGAAGGCAGCACTAGACAACCTACCATCGCTACTTGTACCATCAAAGGAAACGCCCTTGGTAGCATTGATAATTACATTGCCAGCACTGCCTTGTCCAAATGTGCTAGCCACTAGTTGTGCACCATTAGTTAGTGACAGTGACCCAGTGGTGATGTTGATGTCGCCGCCTTTGCCCACACCAGAAGATTGCACTGTGCTGAAAATATCAGTGCTACTGCCTGCAAGTGAAACCGAATTTTTTGCACGCACTATCACACTGCCCGCATTACCTTGACCATCGGTGCTGGCATTGAGTTTCCCACCATCAGATAAGGACAATGAGCCACTTGAGATTGTAATGTTCCCCCCATTACCCATCCCTCCTGTTTGCACATTGCTGAAAATCTCACTGGGATACCCGTTATTCACCCCAGCAATCGTCACATTCCCTGTAACATCAATGTTGACATTTCCTGCATTTCCTCTTCCGGCTGGTAAGGGGTTAGAAGCTGCACGAACCAAGGTTTGCAATTGAGCACCATCAGTGAGGGAGAGGGAAGCTGCGCTGATGTTGATGTCACCGCCTTTGCCTACACCTCCTGATTCCACAGTGCTGAAAATAGTAGTGTTACTGCCTGCAAGCGAAACCAAACCTTTCGCACTTATAAACACGCTGCCTGCATCTCCATTTCCCAAAGTGCTGGCAATTAGTATCCCACCATCAGATAAGGACAATGAGCCACTTGAGATTGTAATGTTCCCCCCATTACCCACCGCTCCTGTTCCTACTAAGCTGAAAATCCCACTGTTAAGCCCGTTATTTACTCCAGCAATCGTCACATTCCCTGTAACATCAACATTGATGTTGCCTGCATTGCCTTGTCCACCGATGCTGGCATTTAGTCTCCCACCATCAGATAAGGACAATGAGCCACTTGAGATTGTAATGTTTCCCCCATTACCCATCGCTCCTGTTCCCACTGTGCTGAAAATCTCACTGGAACGCCCGTTCACCCCAGCAATCATCACATTCCCTGTAACATCAATGTTGACATTTCCTGCATTTCCTCTTCCGGCTGGTTGGTTGTTAGATGCTTGAAAAACCGAGGTATGAAGTTGCGCACCATCGGTCAGGGAAAGCGAACCTGCACTGATGTTAATGTCGCCACCTTTGCCCACACCTCCTTCTGTCACATTGCTGAAAATATCAGTGTTATTGCCTGCAAAGGAAACTGAATCTTTTGCTCGTATAAACACGCTGCCCGCATTACCTTGACCACTGGTGCTGGCATCCAGTCTCCCACCATCAGATAAGGATAATGAGCCACTTGAGATCGTAATTTTCCCTCCGTTACCCGTCGCTCCTGTTTCTATGTTGCTGAAAATCTCACTGTGATAAATGCCATTTATCCCGGCAATCGTCACTAGTCCAGTAACATCAACATTGATATTTCCTGCATCCCCACTTCCGGCTTGTAAGGTGCCAGAAGCTTCACGAACCAAGGTTTGCAATTGTGCACTATTGGTGAGGGAAAGCGAACCTGCGCTGATGTTGATGTTACCACCTTTGCCTACACCTCCTGCTTCCACATTGCTGAAGATATCGCTATTGTCCAGCGAAACCGAACCTTTCGCACTTATAAACACGCTGCCTGCATTACCTTGTCCACTCGTGCTAGTATCCAGTCCACCACCATTAGATAAGGAAAATGAGCCTGCGGAAATTGTAATGTTCCCCCCATTGCCGACTGCTCCTGATTCTACTGTGGTGAAGATATAGCCATTGTCCAGCGAAACCGAATCTTTGGCACTTATAAACACGTTGGCTGCATTCCCCTTTCCAGACGTGCTGCCATAAATCTCAGCGCCACTATTTATAGCAACTGAGCCAGATGTAATTTTGATATCACCTGCATTGCCCATTCCTCCAGATAGGACGTTGTTTTCCACTAATGCACCAGACGAAGCATTAAAAGAATTGGTATTAACAATTATATTACCTGCATTGCCAGAGGCATTAGCTATTACTTGCTGATAGATTCCGGCTCCTATTCCACTCTGCCCAATATCAGAGATGTTGAACTGATTTGAATTGACAGTGATATCACCTCCGTTTCCCGTGCCTTCAGTTAACTCGACCAGTCGTCCACCCTTGGTTGCTGTAAAGATATTCGTGTTGACTACAATGTCTCCTCCCCCATTTCCCTGCACAGCTACTCGTGCATCATCAGCTAAAGTTACATTGGAGAGTAAACTATTAGAGGGGAAGTTAAGCTTGAAGGTATTGCCATTCGTCTCTAGTCCTACAGTACCTGCTCCTGCCAATCCGCCTAACTCAATCCGTCCTCCTGCTGCTGTCAGTCTTCCGCCAGCTGATAAGTTCACGTCACCGCCTACCAGTGCCAAGGTGTTTCCTGATGACACTTGAAGACCAACAGGATTATTACTGGTATCTACAGCTACAGACTGATTGGTGATACGTCCTGGATTATCCCGAAATCGCAGCCCGATGGGAATATTTATTGTTAGCAATGGTGGTGCTTGCGGATTAGTCGCACTAAACTCATACCCATTATCAAAGACAAGGCTATTGGCGGTACTGGCAAAAAATGAGCCGCCAATACTCAGCCTTGCATTCGCTCCAAAAAAAATACCATTCGGATTAAGAAAAAACAGGTTCGCTGTCCCTGACGCTTTAATCAACCCATCAATAGTAGAGGGTGACCCACCCGTGACTCGACTGATAATATTCTGAATATCCGCACCATTCAGAAAAGAAGCCATACCACCAGTCGGTACAGAGAACTGCTGGAAACTGTGGAACAAATTGCGTCCTGCCTGCGTTCCCCCAGTGATATTGAAGGTACTACCATTGACTGTCACACTAGAATTATTTGGTAGAGTCCGATCAGGTGTAATCTGCGCATCTGCATAATTGGCACCAAATGCGTAAGCACCACCAACAGCGATCCCTAATATTAACTGACGCCAAACATCATACATCCCTGACATTGCAGTCTCCTTTAAAACCTGAAGAACGCAGAACTACTTATGAGTAAATCATGCTTCAGGTATCAGTAGGACAACTGTTTTGTAACATCCTCGATTTTCTTAACAAAAGTTAATCATGATGCTTCTAGTGCTCTGTGTCATTAATTTTGATGGGTAGTGCGAGCCGGAAAGCTCGCTTCGTGAGCGAGACGCTCACACTACCAACCCGTCAGAACTAATGACACAAACTACTAAGTATACAATCTAGAGATTAACCACGATTCTCTGATAAACCCACGTCAGTAAATACGCAATGTGGATGCATATCGAGCCACACAAAATAAGTTCTAAGTATTCAGATTTATTGGTACACACCAAAGCTTCTGGCTTTGCAAGATCAATTATCCCCCACACAACCATCACAGAACCCAACGTCCACAAAGTCAACGAAGAAATCACTACGGACAGCTTTAGTTTAGTTTTGTAGCGTCGCATATTTGCCCTCTGTGATGAAATGTTTTATGGGTAACTGACCGGAGTGCACTATTCTGAATCAGCCCGATATCCCGCCCAGAACTAAAGTTCCGGGCTAATAGCTTAAGTCCATTGAAATGGACTGAAATCCTTGTTCAGCCCTCTTGAGAGGACTTTAGCTATCAGCCAGCGTTTAAATCTAGTGGTCTGTCAAATTCATTTTGATGGGTTGGTAGTGTGAGCGTCTCGCTCACGAAGCGAGCTTTCCGGCTCGCACTACCCATCAATTTAATCTTGACAGACCACTAGGCTTTACTGAAAGCCCAGGTGCAAGATATTCAGGTAAGGATATTTTACCGTTGAACGTACCCCAGTAGAAGAGTGAGTAACTTTCGACCCAAAAACCGGGTTTTAAGCAATATGTATGATACAGGATACGCGCATTCCAGGTATAATATACAATTACTCACTCCTAATTCCTAACTCTTCCTTGTTCCCTATGGTCGCAGAATTACTTCCCATTATTGAATTAGGCAATCCAACACTGCGGCAAAAAGCCTCGTTTGTCGAAGACATCCATCATCAGCCTACTCAAAAACTCATTGACGATTTAATGGCAACAGTGGCTAAGTCTAACGGGGTTGGAATAGCTGCACCTCAAGTAGCAGAATCGTCTCGTTTATTCATTGTTGCTTCCCGTCCTAATCAGAGGTACCCCAATGCCCCAGAAATGGAACCCACTGCCATGATAAACCCGGCGATCATAGCACATTCAACGGAAGTTGTGAAAGGTTGGGAAGGTTGTTTGAGTATTCCAGGAATTAGGGGATTAGTTCCCAGGTACGAGGCGATTGAGGTAGAATACATTGACCGAAATGGCAAGCCCCAAAAGCAAGAATTTACTGATTTTGTCGCTCGAATCTTTCAACACGAGCATGACCATCTTGACGGGATCGTCTTTATAGATCGGGTGGAAAGTACTATAGACATGATTACTGAGCAGGAGTACCAGAAGCTAATGGCGAAAGACGCAAAGAAATAGGGTCATTGTGAACAACTGTAAACATCATAGGGGCACTCGGATTCAAAGTACCCCAATCAACAGCCTATTGTCAAGCAGGTTTTACTCCTGAGTATTCTTTCTCACAGTTTCCACATCCATCTCTAGAGATTCAGCAATCTGCTCAATGCTTAACCCTAGCTTTATTAGTGTGGGAATCATCTTTAACTTCGTCTTGAGCGCACCCTCCTTAAAACCTT
>CAIVAU010000059.1 GCA_903903925.1 uncultured cyanobacterium | reverse complement strand
CTCTCTAACTTTAAGAGATTTTAATGCTACTGAAGTAGGGCAACTATACCAACAACACACCGAGGACACGGGACAAGTTTTTACTCAAGAAGCAATCTTGACAGCATTTGAGTTAACTCAGGGACAGCCTTGGTTGGTAAACGCTTTGGCGAAGGAAATTGTTGAAGAGATAGTGACGGATACAGGTATAGCCATTACACCCGAACATATTCACGCTTCCAAGGAAGTTTTAATGACTCGACAAGATACCCATCTTGATTCCCTTGCAGAAAGACTGCGAGAACCAAGAGTCAAAGGAATTATTGAACCAATGTTAGCAGGACAAACATTAGGAGACAGTCCATCCGATGACCGACAATATTTGCTTGATTTGGGGTTATTGCGACGGGATATTGCGGGCGGATTGATAATTGCAAATCCTATTTACCGGGAGGTTATTCCCCGTGTTTTGGTACAGGGAACTCAAGATAGTTTACCCCACATAAGTCCTAGTTGGTTAACTCCATCAGGGGAATTAGATACAGATGCCTTATTACACGCGTTTTTATCATTCTGGCGTCAGCATGGTGAACCATTACTTAGTAGTGCATCTTACCACGAAATTGCACCTCATTTGGTACTCATGGCATTTTTACATCGTGTTGTGAATGGGGGTGGAACCTTGGAAAGGGAATATGCCATTGGACGCGATCGCATGGATTTGTGTTTAAAATATGGAAAAATCACTTTAGGAATTGAGTTAAAAGCTTGGCGAGATAAAAGAGGCGACCCAATGGAATCAGGGATTGAACAGTTAGATTCCTATTTGGCGAGGTTGGGGGTAAATTTTGGCTGGTTGGTGATTTTCGATTTACGCACTAAGGCTTTACCGATAGAAGATCGTTTGAGTACTCAATTGATAATGACTCTAAATGGGCGTTCCGTTACTATTGTTCGGGCATAGTACGGAATCGGTTGTTACAATCCTTTCAGGAATTTATGGATCGAGGTGTATAAATCATCAAATTAAAATTAAGTTGGTTCCCCTTACGGGAATTTACGCAGATATGAGGTGGCGATCGCCCTCGTGCTTCCCACCACGTTGCGTGATGTTCATGAGCAGATCTACCAAAGGCGATCGCAATTTTGAGGTGCAGTTTTTAAAACTACCGAAGAAAACGAATTTAATGAAAATCTTATTTGAAATTTGTAAAAAGCATAGACAAGCCAGATCATTGCTCACAATGTTTGACATTTTCTAGATTTTGAGGTAGAAATCCAAGTTCAATGGCTTTCTTATAAGAAGTGCATGCTTCCTGCAGTTTTCCTAATTCCGCTAAAGCACCACCTCGGTTAGCCCAGATATAGGGGTCGTTCGGTTGGATACTTTTAGCTTTATCAAAAGCAATCAATGCCTCATTGTAACTTTTTAGTTCTAGTAACACTAATCCTTTGTTGAACCAGGCAGGATAAAAGTCATCCTTCTGTTGAAGTGCTTTGTCAAATGATTTTAAAGCTTCTTGGTTATTATTTAAATATTGTGTAAGTAAGATTCCTCTATTATACCAAACTTGATAATCTTCTGGACGAATTTCAATGGCTTGATCAAAAGCTGAAAGAGCGTCTTGATATTTTCCTAAAATATGGAGTACATTACCTTTACCAACTAAAGCTTCATAAAAATGATTATCACTTTCCAGTGCTTTTTGATATGATTCGAGTGCCTCTTGAGGACGATCCAATTTGAGTAATATCAAGCCTCTATCACTCCAGAGAATGGAGTTTTTTTCATTTCTTTTGACAAGATCGTCATAACACCGTAACGCTTCTTGGTAATACTCCCGTGCAGTGTTGGGGTTAAATGCTTCTACTGCTAGACCTTCTTCTAGCCAAACTTTTGGCTCATCTGGTTTTATTTTTTGTGCTTTCTCAAAATGCTCTAATGCTTTTTGGTACTGATGTAAACCCATATATGCTAAACCTTTACCACTCCAAGCTTCAGCATTATTAGGCTCTATTTGAATAACTTGTTCGTGAGTATTTAATGCTTCTTGATAGTTTTCTAACTTATATAATACCTTGCCTTTGTTATTCAAGGCTTTTATATCACTCTGTCTAAAAGAAATTGCCTTATTGTAAGCCTCCAAAGCTCCGTAATAGCGGCTTAAACTAAATAAAGCATCACCTCGTCCTTTCCAAGCTGTAGCAGAGTCGGGTTGAATTGCTATGAGATTTTGAAATTGTGTGAGAGCATCTTTTGGTTGGTGTATATCGAGTAAATAATTACCTTGATATGAATAATATAAAGGTCGAATCAATGGGTGAATAAATTCTAGACAGACTACACTAGCACCGACTACTGTCAGCCCACACAGGATATGCCAAATCTTAAATTTCTGTGTGGTAGGTTGTTTGATATTATTTCTGTTTCCTGGCTTACTGATTTCAGTTATAGGTCCAATTTTTTCTAAATCTTTGAGAACATCGTCTACAGACTGATAGCGACGTTCTGGATTTACATAGACCATTTTTGTTAAAATAGTGGTTAACACATCATCACTAACAATTTCATTAGTCCATATAATATTGTCCTGTTCATCCCGGTTTAAATCTATTGGTTTGACTCCAGTTAAAAGTTGGATTGCTGTCATACCCAAGGCATAGATATCACTGTTAAATCCTGGTCGTCCCACTAACTGTTCTGGAGGAGCATATCCAGAAGTTTCTATCACGCTTTTAGGAGATTTATGCTGTGAAAATAAGTATTTTTTGTTCAATTGTTTGATAGAACCAAAATCAATCAAGACAAACTTCTTATCTTCCTCTCTTCTGATTATATTAGATGGATTGATATCACAGTGAATAACATTTTTATGATGAATATAGTGGAGAATAGATAATATTTCTTGTAAAAAGTTAATAATCCTTGGCTTAGTCCATTGGCTGTCAAAATATTGATCTAAAGTTTTTCCTTCTATATATTCTTGAACCAAATAGTAATCTTGTCCTTCTACAAAAGAATCAAAAAACTTTGGTATTTGCTCATTGTGTTGCAAATAACTAAGTATATCGGCTTCTCTTTGAAAGAATATTTTTGCGGTTTCAATCTCAGTATTTTGAGGAGCAAGTTTTTTAATAGCACAAAGCAAATTAGATAACAAAGTATCTTCTGCTAGATAAGTAATACAAATGCTACCTTGTCCTAACTCTTTGAGAATTTTATAGCGTCCACTTAGTAATTTGTCTGTCTGTTTTGTCATAGTTATCTAAGTATATCTGAGATTTCTAAGTGACTTTTTTAAACTGAGGTGTTAGACAGAATGTAACAAAACTTATATTAATAAATGAGCAGTTATATGTTAAAATTTTTCTTCTTGAACAAAGCGTCTGTAACCTTAACTTCAGTGTAACGCACTTTCTAAAAAGCGCCCCACTGGTGGCATAAGGGAGAAGGGGAAGACAAGTCCTTTTCCCGGATTTCTCACTCATTATAGGGAGTGTGGGAGGTGCTGAATTCTCCCCATTCTCCCCACACTCTCCGGATTTCTCCCCTTCCCAGACTCGGAAGTGAAAATACAAAACCTAAGCAGTATTGGGCGGAGAGACCCCGCCCCTAAACATTATGGGTTGCTATGTGCGTACGGATTCAATAAACCTTGTGCATAAGCGTCACGGGGGAAAGGTATATGGTCGGGATGATGAAACTGCTGAGCTACCTCATCAGCAAAGAATTTACCTAATTCAGTGAGTTCAATTTCTTGATCTGTTTCGACTATTAATCCGTAAGACTTCAGGGCTTCAATTTTGTCTCGGAAAACCTGATTTAGAGAGACTCCAGTGACTCTTTCAAACTGAGATTTCCAAACAGACCGATTTTTCAAAGGTAGAATAATTGCCCATCTCATTTGTTCTTCGCGGTTTCTGATAATACCTCGGTTTACCGGAAGTTTACCTTGTGCAATGTTGGAGTAGTATTCTTGAAAGTCCTGGGTGTTAAGTCCAAATCGATCTCTGAGACTGCTGAATGCTGTAAGACCAAATCCAACCTGATCGTACAACATACAGCACTGATTATGTGCATAATGTGAGTAGTGTTTTCGCTCTTTAGTAAATACCCGACGCAGATTTTCGTAGTAGCCATGTTCGTTGAGGATGTTTATTGCTACCTGTTTCATCATCAACGTTTCTTCTAAGGTTGGAAGTTCATCTGGTCTGATTTCAGTAACCCTTTTTATCGGTCCTTGATAATCACCGTAGGCTTCGATCTTAAGTCGGTATAACTGGATTTCATCTACCCCTAAGGACACCGCATGTTCTATCACCTGAATCCAATTTTCTAGGGTTTGTCCCGGATATCCGAAAATGAATTCAATATTAACTTGATATCCCAATTCCTTGGCATTCTCAATCGATGCCAAAGCCTCTTTAACACCATGATGCCGGTTCATTTTCTTGAGGGTATCCTCGTTTAAAGATTGAATGCCGATAGTTAGGCGATTCACACCCCATGACTTCATCAGCCGCAGCCGCTCAATTCCTTCAGATCCTATCAGCGTTACAGGATCTACATCGTAGTTGAACTGCTGGCAAGTGGACAAGTCAAGCCGTTGCACAAAGAAATCGAGAAACCTGTTCAGTTGATTCAATGTCAGATAAGTTGGCGTTCCTCCTCCTACAAGAACAGAACGGGCTTTGATTTGGTCTATGCCCAATCTATCCATGTAAATATCCATTTCCTTTTCCAGCGCGTCGAGGTACTGGTCTTTTTCTGCGCTTTTTTCTCCCAACTGCACGGGATAGTGACAAAAAATACAGCGACTCAGACAGAATGGGATATGAGCATATACATCAAATAGTCCGTCCTCAGCAACTGTATAACCCGAAAACAACTCCTCATCAGTGATGGGAGAGTACATAGTAATTGGCGGATAATGAACTGATGGGAAGAAATCTCCATGTTTACAGATTAAACCTGCGTCTTGGAGTTGCGTCAGATCTGCTATTCTGCTTTCGGCCTTTTTAATGAGTGACTCTTCTCTATTTCTAACCAGCATAAGATTCCTCTATCCTCAAATTGTATTTGATAAAAAATCTACAATTGATTTGCTGTTGTCCAACATAGAACAACAATTCCTGATATCGTAAGAACTGTTCCCACCAAGGCTCCCATCGTCATCTTTTCTCTTAAAAAGATTGCCGCTAAAGGCAGAATGAACAGAGGTTCAGTCGAGTTTAAAGTATTGGCGATCGCTAAATCTACATATTTGATCGATACCAGCGATAACCAAAACCCGCCAAACGTGACGATACAGACTGACACCAAGAAAAGGCTGACTAACTTTATGTCTTGGAATGGAATCACCCAGCGTCCTAGCCTGTGAGTTGCTAAACCGAAAACGAGCATTCCTAAAGTTCCTGACAGCATCCGAATAAAAGTGGCTTCCATGGCAGAAATTGATTCCAACCCTTTCTTAGCAATAACTATCGACACTGACATACATAGCACTGCCAGCAACCCAAAGGCGATTCCTCTCAACCCCGACGCTTGCTTTTCTGACGACAACTTTGTAGACAGAACGACACTTATGCCCAACACCACTAGCACAATGCCAGTCCATGCAGGTAGTGTCAGCGTCTCGCCTAGAAATAGCACTGCTAAAACCACGGTGAAAACCTGCCCTAGCATCAACAGCAATACCAAGGCATGGGGACCGAGATCCTGAAGGGCTTCAAAAAAGAAGGTATCGCCTAAGGAAATTCCTAGTAACCCACTCAAAATCAGGAGTAGCAAAGGCTGCCGTTCCACACCCTCGTATTTTGTAAAAATGAAAGTCAAACCCAGAAAAACAACACTGACGCTACCCTTTGCTAAGGTCATAGCTAGTGGAGAAATTCGTTCCCCCAGTTGCTTAAATAGGATTGAGCCTACCGCCCACGAAGCAGCTGACCCAAGCGCAGCAGCAATCCCTATCGCCCTTAGATCCATCATTTCCTAGTCCTTGTTGAACACAAGGATGTATCGTTGTGGAATGAAAGCATAATCCTTGACTAAGTGGAAACCGTAATACTTGAGTTGCCCAATAATCAGTTCCTTAGCGATGTAGGGGCCATGATATGGTAGTTCCGAGTCCTTCACCAACGCATTGTCAACAACAATCAAAGTACCGTCTTTTTTCAAAGCCTGTTTGATACTTTCAATAAAGCTATTTCTTTCCTCCTCCCTGGCTGTGGCATAGATGTTATGGTATAGGGAACATAAGAAAGCAAAATTGACTTGATTTGCCTTGACCCCGATAGCGTCTCCCCCAGTCTGTATGGTTTCGACATTCTGGATACCGTACTTTTGACTGACACTATTGACATAATTAAGATGTTCTTTAACAGTGTCTATGGCAAAAACACGTCCTTTCTCACCAACCAATTGAGAAAATTTGAAAGTATAGTACCCAGGTCCGCTACCGACATCAGCGATCGTATCACCTTGCTTTAGATTCAGAACACCGATGATCTTGCTAGTTTTTTCCCATTCCTCTCTCCTAGGGTTGTTAAAAAGAATAAAATCTTCCAGAAATGCCTTACGGTCTTGACCTGCTTGCGTGTTTTGGTCTACAAATTGTTCAAGTTTGTACTTGCGTTGGAGATATTCTTTTAACCGGGCATAATCGTTTTCAGCAAAGAAATCATAAAAGCTGGCGGCGAACTTATCAGAGAAAAACTTCTTTTTCTCATTATCTGAAGCCAACAGATATTTACAGAACCACTCCAAAGTTGTGTATTCTCCGCCATAATTTTCTACAGGAATAAGATTGTCGTAGATCTGGCTCGCTGCTTTGGCAGAGTCTGTACTCTTGTTTTTTAAAGCATCCAACACAAATCTCGCAGCCCTAATCCCTTCTTGGGTAGCGGCAAAGGAGTCATTACTACTAATATAAACTAGGGAAGCTTTTGAGGTGATTGTAATTGCTTGTGTTGTCCATATTCGCCATTGGCTTCCAATTGGTGTTATGGCATACAGCAAAATTGTCAATATTGCTGCAAGAATAAACAAGACAACCCATCTCATTGTTTGAGATCTTTTATTTCTCCATATCCTATTCATTATGACAGGTGTTGTCCTCTATTATTTCCTGGGTAGATTGGGGAGGCATACGGACTCGTAATCCGGCTCTTTCAATCGTTTGTAGTGCATGTTCTAAGCTAACAACAAACCGCTTTTGTGAGTAAATCACGTATTTTTCTCGGTATTTGTCAGGGGTAAAGTTGATAGTGAGGACATTGGCTCCTGCATTTAACCCCATGAGTTGACCATCTTGCTGAATTTTTTCCATTGCACTGACTGTCGGAATCAGAGCAGACGGCAGCGCTATTCTATAGAGTGCTATCGTATTGAGGATCAAATTCAAATTTCCATAGGGCAAATCTTCAAGGGGTGTGTTTTGATTAGGAATAAAGGGAGAAGAACTGACAAAATCAGGCTGTATTTCGAGAGCTAGCAGGATATCGTCAGCAAGCATCTCTAGGGTTTGCTTAGGCAAGCCAATAATATTTCCTGTTCCTACCTTAAATCCTGCTTCCTGTAGCCAGCGAATACATTGCAGTCTGCGAGCCAGAGGTGTATAGGCAATTTCTTGGTAAAGCAAGGGATCAGAAGTTTCAAACTTGAGAATGTAAGAATCTGCACCAAGTTCAGCCAGTTTGAAGTATACCTCTCGTGGTTTTTCTCCCAGGCATAGGAGAACATTCAAATTAAACCGCTTTTTAATCTCTGGGATGACTTCTTCAAGTATTGGGTCACAATCAGGGTCTTGCCCAGCCTGGAAAAAAATAGTGGATATAACGTTGGTCTTTTTTATTTCAGCCGCAATAGATAAAATCTCTTCGGGGAGTAATCTGTATCTCTCCAGCTTTTTGTTAGCGGCTCGCATGGCGCAATAGTCACAGTTTTTCTGACAGTAGTTAGAAATTTCGATGACTCCCCTGAGCACAACTTCATCAGCGCCGTATTCTCGTCGAACGTCTTGAGCCTGCCGAAATAACTGTTGCTGCAAGTTTCCCTCGACCTGTAGAAGTCTCATCAATTCTTGTTTGCTTAGCTGCTCAAGATTTATGAGATCATCTTTTTCAAAAACTCTCATCTATTCTTCCTCATTGTTCAGGAATTAGGTTTGATTTAGGAGTACTCTCTCTCCAGAGATTTTTCTCATCAGTTTGGAGATGGCAATTGTTTAGGATCCAATTCAAACTTTTTACCCTTGAGGGTCTCTAAAGTTTTCTGCTGTTCAGGTTTTAGAAGTGCTACAGCTTGCTGATTGCTATCCTTAATGATTTGCTCAATCCTTTGGCGATCGCCCGCTAATACTTTGTTGCGTTGCTGGGGATCCTTGCTATTGGGCGCTTCCCAGTTCGTCTTAATCTTTTTGTACATCTCCGAACTGAGATCATTCAGTTTTTGCTGCTGATCCGTAGTAAGTGACAGATCGGAACTGAAATCATCTTTTGTTAAAACTCCCCATCCATATATTTGCAAGAATATCTGCTTCAGCCGAGTGGCTTGTTCGGGCTTAAGAACTGAACCAACCTTTCTGCGGGTTTCTTGAGACAGCTGATCGAACTCCTGCTTCACCTCTTTTAACTTTGCTTCTTTCTCTTGGTCGGATAATCCCTCCAATTTCACGCCAGAAGCCTTTTGGTGCAATTGAGTGCGAAAATCTTGGTCAATCTGCTTAATTTGAGCACTCTGACTATCTGTCAGACTTAACTCCTGCTTAATTTGCGGGGTTTGCAATAGCTCCAGCGGATCTGTACCTTGCCGATTATTCCCTTGAAGAAGTGCGGTGTAGGGATCATTTCCATTGGCTGAGTTAGACTGACTGCTACTAGTCAATGAAGCTGTTGCATTGGGTGATGTATTACTGGACGGTGTACTGTTGGAACACGAAAACAATGATATGGAAGTGCTGAAACTGATCAGCAAGGTTAGCCATCTTATCTGGTGTTGTTTCATTTTCTGCATTTTGATTAGGTTTTTCACTTGAATACTTTACAGGTTTTAAATAGACATTGCTAACTTACTCCCCTATTTTAAATAAAATTCATACTTTTACCATACACACAATATCTCATATCTTAAACTAACTTCATGCTTCTTTTTTTGATTAAAAACACGACAAAACTCATAATTATAATTTTTTTTAAACCGTCAAGATCACAGTTATACATTTTAAAATTAAAAGCAATTACAAAAAAATACAGAAAATTACCAAGTGTAACGACTGAAAACAGCAGAGATCAATACGGCTGGAAAAACCTAGTTTCTGATCTGGTACTTAACTATAGGACTCGTACTTGATTTTTGAACGACACCTAGGGTGGGCAGTGCCTACCAAAACTTAGATGTAGTCAGCAAAATACATAACCACTGCCCACCCTACACCACTGCTATATTTTTCTTTTATGACATCGGGTTTCTAATTCTCACTGAACCGTACAGTATTGGGACTCGCCTGAACTTCATGAGTGTAAAAATTTATCTTAACAAATCTTAATACATCTTAATAATTTAGCTTAAAATAATGTAACCTTTAGATTGAATAAGATATTACATGATTGTATATTGTATGTAACTATTCACTCTCCCCTGCCAAAATCAGTGAAACCCTTGATTTCTCCTTGAGAGGTGGGGGGATTCTGAACTGCGCTTATTACTGTAATGACTAACAACGTTCAAGGTAGAACAATTATTTATTCAAATCACCGAATTGATTTAAATAATCGTGGTGAAACTCTATCATTTTATTTGACTAATAATTATCATATGTTGGGAAGAGAACCTCAATATTCACCTCCCATTGGATTAGAGGTTCCAGGAGATTGGGTAGTAGTTAGTCGTTGCCAAGCTTGTTTTCATAAAGTTGGGAATGATTACTATATTTATGATGGAGATGGAAAAAACCCTAGTAGCAATCGTTTATCTATTAAAAACAAGCTGATTTCAGTAAAAGACGGCTATCAATTAAAAGATGGAGATGAAATCAAAATTGGACAGAATCCACAAAATTGGGTAACTATTACCTATGTAAGTCTTAAGAGTGATGATACAGGGACACCTCCAAAACAAAGGTCTATTTCTTTGAAAAATAGATCCATAATTTTGGGACGTAGTTCTGATGCTGCTCTAAAATTAGATGCGCCTACGGTGTCTCGCTGCCATGCCACAATTGATACAGATAACCAGGGACGTTATATTCTGTATGATCATAGTACCAATGGTGTGTTTGTCAATAGACAAAAAGTGACAGCTTCAACGCTCCTTTCTTCAGGTGCAATTATTCAAATTGGTCCTTATACCTTTGTATTACAAGGAGATGAGTTAGTCTTATTTGATGAAGGTGAAAATATTCGTATTGATGCTAAAAATCTTGAACGAGTTGTCAAAATCAAAAATAATAAACAAGAAATAAAATTACTAAATGATATTTCTTTAGCTGTTGAGCCAGGACAGTTTGTGGCTATAGTTGGGGGGAGCGGATCAGGTAAATCGACATTATTAAAAACTTTATTAGGAATTGAAAAAACCACAAGAGGAACAGTTTATTTAAATGGAACAGATATTATAAAAAACTATAACATCTATAGAAATTTCATTGGTTATGTTCCTCAAAATGATATTGTTCATACTAACTTAACAGTACAAGAAGTTCTTTATTATGCTGCTAAATTAAGACTTTCTTCTGATATTAATGTACAAGATATTATCCGAAGCACGCTGCGGGAAATTGAATTATATGAACACCAGACTAAATTAGTCAAGAATTTGAGTGGAGGACAGTTAAAAAGGGTTAGTATTGGAGTGGAGTTACTGGCTGATCCAAAATTACTTTTCCTCGATGAACCCACATCCGGACTTGATCCAGGATTAGATAAAAAAATGATGAAATTGCTGCGCAGATTAGCCGATGAGGGACGGACGATTATTCTGGTAACTCATGCAACGACTAATATTCAACTGTGCGATCGCCTTGTTTTTCTGGGTTTAGGAGGAAACCTTTGTTATTTTGGTCCACCAAACAAAGCAACCGAGTTTTTCCAAATTAATAGCGGCGAATTTGCAGATATTTACATGAAATTAGAAACCAAAGACGCAGTTATTAAGGAAGTAGAGATATTTCGTACATCAGCTTATAAAAAAGAATATATTGACAATCGGATCATTGAAATTAGCTATGAGCAAAATGTTTTTTCTAAAAAAGTTAGGCGTGCTTTTACTCAACAATTATTTATCCTAATTCAACGTTATACTAGGTTAATATTGAGAGACCGTGTTTATTTAATTTTCTCATTTCTTGCATCAGTAGGAATAGCATTATTGAATCTAGTTATTGAGAAAAAAGGTTTTTTTAATGAAAAAAGCTATGACAATGCTTCTTTAGCAAGGCAAGTTTTATTTATTTTCACATGTGCATCTATCTGGACAGGATTTTCTAGTTCTCTGCAAGAAATTGTTAAAGAATCTGCAATTTATCTGCGAGAAAGGCTAGTAAACTTAGGATTGCTTGCTTATTTATGCTCTAAGCTTGTAACTTTAGGAGGATTAGCGTTACTACAAACTCTATTAATTTCAATTATTATTTTTATTAGCTTTGATCCTCCATTAGTCTCATTAATTATGTCCTGTAGTTCTCCAGAAAGTTGCACTTCTAATCCTTTTCCTTGGTGGTCTGGAATCTTCACGACAACTTTTCTAACTATACTTACATCTATAAGTTTAGGATTGATGGTATCCGCAAGTGTCAAGAATAGTACTCAAGCTAATAGTGCCTTACCTCTTTTGCTCTTACCTCAAATTATCTTCGCTGGGGTGTTATTCAACATAGAAAAAAACCCAATTGGCAGATGTATTTCTTGGATGATGATAAGTCATTGGTCAGTCAGTGCTTATGGCATATTAGCTGATGTGAATAACCTAATTCCACCAGACACAAAAAACCAGAGTAACATACCCTTTCAACCACTTGATATGTTTAATCCAAAGTCGGAAAATCTTGAAAAAAGTTGGGTATTTTTACTGCTACATGCGATAGTTTATTTACTAATAACCTTTTGGTTACAGAAACGAAAAGATATTTTTAAATGAACTACTCCCACTCCTGACTCCCCTTACATTCTCTCCAGAACCTTAATCCCCAGCAAAGAAAGTCCTAGCCTCAGGGTTTTAGCAGTCAAATCGCACAGTACCAACCGGGATGTCCGCATTGGTTCCTCAGATTTAAGCACAGGGCAATTCTCGTAGAATTTGTTAAACTTATCACTCAACTGATACAAATACTCACACAAACGATTTGGTAGCAAATCTTGTTCAACATCGCTGAGAACTTCATCCAGTTGTAACAAATGCTTTGCTAAAGCTAATTCTGTTTCCTCCTGTAGTAGGATTTTAGCATCTGCTCCTAGCTGCTCAAAGTCAATGTGACCTTCACGACTAATACCTTGAGTTCTGACATAAGCATAGAGCATATAGGGTGCAGTATTCCCTTTGAGCGCTAGCATCTTGTCATAACTAAAGATGTAGTTGCTTGTGCGGTTTTGGCTGAGGTCAGCGTATTTAACTGCACTGATACCTACGACCTGGGCGGCTTGGTTAATAAACTCTTCAGTTTCTTCCCGTCCTTCTTCTTTTAACCTCTTTTCTAGGTCAGTGCGGGTGTGGGCGATCGCCCCATCCAACAAATCCTGCAACCGCACCGCTTCCCCAGAACGGCTTTTTAGCTTCTGACCATCTTCTCCTAACACTAAACCAAAAGGTGCGTGAACAAACTCCACATCATCTGTAATCCAACCAGCCTTTCGTCCTACCTGAAAAACTTGGGCAAAATGATTACTCTGTCCCGCATCAACAGGATAAATTACCCGTTTCGCTTTGTCCACCTGTACCCGGTAACGGATTGCTGCTAGGTCTGTGGTTGCATAGTTGTAACCTCCTCCCGACTTTTGGATAATCAGAGGTAAAGGTTCACCCTCTCTATTGGTGAAGCCTTCAAGGAAAACACACTTTGCTCCCTGATTTTCCACAGAGAGACCAAGTTTGTCCAACTCCTCTACAATCTCAGGCAGCAAAGCATTGTAGAAAGATTCACCTCGCTCAATAATCTGAGGAGAAATCCCCATTAAATCATAAATCACTTGGTAGGATCGACTAGAGAGTTGACAGACTATTTTCCAGGCAAGCAGTGTCTTTTCATCCCCCGCTTGTAACTTTACCACTGCCTGTCGAGCAATTTCCTTAAACTCCTCATCCGCATCAAACCGTTTCTTTGCTTGACGGTAGAATGAAGATAGATCCCCTAAATCTAAAGTATTGGTGGTGGTCAAGGCTTGGGGATACGCCTCTTCCAAATAAGCAATCAGCATCCCAAAGGGTGTTCCCCAGTCTCCTACATGGCTAATCCGGAGAACATCATGACCGACAAACTCTAAGATGCGGGAAAGACAATCGCCGATCACCGCTGGACGCAAGTGACCCACATGCATTTCCTTAGCAATGTTCGGGCTGGGATAATCGATAATAACTCGTTGAGGGTTCTTGGTTGGTGTGACTCCTAGTCTGGGGTCTGTCTGAATTTTTCTGAGTTCTGTTTCCAGGTATTGTGTTGTCAATTTCAAATTGATAAAACCTGGTCCGGCGACTTCTGGTGGTTGGCAAATATCGGCTACATCTAGTTTTTCGACGATTTGTTGTGCGATCGCCCTTGGCGGCTGCTTTAACTGCTTGCTTAAAGGTAGAGATACATTCGATTGGTAGTCACCAAATTTAGGATTGCTTGCATTGACCAAGATCGGGTCTACTTCGGCGTAGTCGGGGCCAAAGGCTGCGACTAAGGCATGCTGAAGTTTATGTTTTAGTTGCTCTTGTGTAGATTTCATAGGTTTTAATATATAGCTTTAGTAAGCGCTTACTACTAACTAACATCCTGTTCGATAAATTAACAGGGCATGATATCATATCATGTCCTGCTGAAAATTTATTGGAAGAAACGCTGACACTCCTGTAAGGGCGGGGAGACCCCGCCCCTACACACGAACATTCCCTACTCCTCACTCCCTACTCCCTCTGAAGACTTTTATCCCTGTCACCTAGCATTTGGAGTAATTTCCTTGCAACGAGAACGCCGACAACAGCACCACCAACTAACTCTACTGTCTGCACCACTTTTTTGCCTGTATCACCGAGATGGTGTTGAAAAATCTCTTCATTCAGCCATTCGGACGTGACTTTGAAATTATGAATGGGAGTGGGTAATAACTCTAAATAAGTGGCTTGACGGATCAAGTGGGCGGGTTCGCCTGTGACTTCAAAAGCGTCGTAAATGTTAGCAGCCGCGTCATTTAATCCTAGTTTGAGGAGGGTTCCTCGGGAACTTACCTTAACAGGTCTGAGCTGATTCCCTAAAGCGATCGCCCTCAGATTATAAGCGATCGCCGCCCCCTCTTGATAAGCAACCTGTGCAGTCGCAGGCCAAGAAGTCCCATCCACATATGCACAATCACCGCCTGCAAAAACTTCAGGAAAATCTAGTAGCTGCAAAGTTTCGGAGACTTGTAATCGACCGTGCCGATCTCGGTGTTCCTCTGGAACAGCCAAATCTTTAATCAGCGGATTGGTCGCAGTCCCAGCCGTCCAGATCGCCGTCGCAGTTGGTAGTGTTTCGACCTTACCATTGCGCTTGTACTCAACTGAGTCAGGACGAATAGCAGTCACTTCCGATCCCATCAGCATTTCTACTGGTACGGCACGTTTTTGTAATTTCTCTTCAGCCGTTTCCTTCAGGAGACTGTTAACATCACCCTTAAGGATTTCCTCACCGTGATTCAGTAGTGCTACCCGTACTTCGTGAAAATCGCCTTGCATTGCACTATACCAATTTGGCAGCAAATCAGCTAAGGTGGCTGCCATTTCCACTCCACTCGGTCCACCACCAATCACTGCTACTGTGAGTAATCTACGGCGTTCTTGCGGATCTTGGGTTTGCGCGGCTTGTCGCAAACGTTCGTGCAAATGGCGATCAATAGCGATCGCATCATCTTGTGTCCAGAAAGGTAGACCATGCTCTTTTGCTCCTTCAACATGGAAATAACCAGTCACACTACCTGCACCCAAAACTAAGTTGCTGTAGTTGTAGCTATTTCCCGAAGCTAATTTAACTTCTCGTTCATGCAAATCAATGTATTGTACCACATCTTGAACAAAAATAACACCACTTCCCTCAAGCAATTCTGTAAAACGCGGTACTACCTGCGTAGCATCCATTTCACCACTAAAATACTCATAAAGTAAAGGCTTAAAGCAAAAGCGTTCGTGCTGGTCGATCAAAATGACAGTTCGAGGATAATGTCGGTGAGCAAGGTGTAGTGCCGTAAATAGACCAGTAAAGCCACCACCAACAATCACCGTTTGATAAACTTGGTTACTCATAAAATAAATTTCTCCACCTTGGTATCTGCTAATCAGGAGTCAATCACTACGACTCATGCACTCATAACGTCAAAAAGGAAACAATCAGAATGATGCTGAGGGTAGTAGCGAACAATAAAGCGTATTCGACCTTGCGACTAAAAAATCCGACAGCCAAAATCAAGGCGATCGCAACAGCAAAAATGCCAATGTATTGACCCTTTTGCAAATCCTTAGCTATCAATGGATCTTGTTGAGGCGTAGTTTGTGACACAGTACCTCGAATTGTATTTGGCGATCGCTGTAGTGTTGGAGATTCTTTACTTGGTAAAGCCATAGAGTTGTTAGGAGTTAGGAGTCAGGAGTCAGGAGCCTGACTCCTATATAGCTACTCTTTTGCAAACAACCGTCTATCTTGAGAAAGCTTTTATGCCCGCCAAAGGTAGATAAGGGAGAACAAGATGACCCAAATGACATCAACAAAGTGCCAGAACAGGGTAGCTGCACTGACACCAAAATCACCTTGATCATAGTTCCCTGGAATAAAAGAACGGACAAACATAATCATCTGCAAAACAATCCCAGTAAAAACGTGCAACCCATGAAAGCCCGTTAGCAGGTAGAACGTCCCACCAACCAGCCCTGTAGACAGCCCGAAATCAAGACCAAGCCACTCTCTCACCTCACCCACCAAGAAGAATATTCCCATCGCAGATGTAGTCAGCCACAACAACCGAAACCTACTCAGATTACCGTTCTTAAGCGCACCTTCCGCCGCTTGAATCACAAAGCTACTAGAAACAAGCACCACTGAGTTGATCATCACAGCAGTAGACAAATCCGGGCCTTTAACCCCAGGCGGTAGCCAATGGAGAGTCGTTAACCGCAAAGTAATATATGTTACAAAAAAGCTGATAAAGACAACGCTTTCCGACAGCAAGAACACAGTAAAGCCAAACATACTTTTACCATGCTCATCATGAGCACGCCCACCACCAGAGGGCAAGAAATGCTTCAGCCAATTTGGCATCAAACGCCGTAACGCCCCCAAAGGGATCGGACTTTCATCTTCATGTGTAGAACTTTCCATGACCCATCCAATAAACTTATATAGACTCTTCCCCTACCCCCCCACACTCCCCACACCCCCCACACCCTAAGGTTGATCCGGTTCCCCAGAATCGTTGTAATGGTAAGGTGGTTCAGTCACGATAGGAATTTCCTCAAAGTTCTCCTTCGGGGGTGGGGAGGAGGTCTGCCATTCCAATCCTGTAGCATGCCAAGGATTATTTTCTGCTTTGAGTCCCCTCAGCCAAGAACCTACTATATTGGCAATGAAAGGCAGCGTTGACATCCCTAACAAAAAAGACCCCAAACTAGCGAGGACGTTCCACCATTGGTACTCTGGGTCGTAGGAAGAAACCCGGCGTAGCATACCTTGCAAACCTAGTGGGTGCATAGGGAAGAACGTCAGGTTTGCACCAATAAAGGTCAGCCAGAAATGGATCTTACCCCAGCCCTCAACGTACATCCGCCCCGTTATTTTTGGGAACCAAAAGTAAATTGCTGCAAAGATTCCCATCGTGATTGTGTTGTAGACCACGTAGTGAAAGTGACCGACCACGAAATAGGTGTTATTGACGTGAAGATCAAACGGTGTCGAGGCAAGCATAATGCCGGTGATGCCAGCAAAAAGAAACATCACCACACCCCCTAAAGCAAACAGCATTGGTGTCAAAAGATGCAGTCTGCCCCTCCAGACGGTAGCAGTCCAGGCAAACTCCTTAATCCCAGTTGGTACAGCGACCAACATCGAAGTGAACATGAATAGTATCCTCATCCAGCCTGGTGTGACACTGGCAAACATATGGTGTGCCCAGACCACAGTACTGATCACAGCAAGTGCAATCGTGGCGATCGCGACTGATCGGTAGCCAAACAAGGGATTACGGGAAAAAGCGGGGAGGATTTCCGAGAAAACACCAAATATCGGTAGTACCATTACGTAAACTGCTGGGTGGGAGTAGAACCAAAATAGGTGTTGGTAGAGGATCGGGTTACCACCTTCCGAAGGTTTGAAAAAGTTTGTCCCGGCGGTGATATCCAACAATAGTAGGATCAATCCCCCAGTCAGGGCGGGAAGGCAAAACAGTTGCAGCAATTGGGAACTCAGGATCGACCACACAAAGATCGGCATCCGAAAGAACGTCATACCTGGTGCCCGCATCCAGAAGATGGTCGTGATGAAGTTGACTCCCCCCATGATTGATGAGATCCCGATAATCACTAGACTCAGTATCCAAATCACTTCGCCTTGGTTATGGGGACTCTGGAGACTAACCGGTGGGTAGGACCACCAACCAGCTTGGGCAGTACCACTCTTAAGTAAGAAGCTAGATAGTAGCAACAGACCTCCCGGCGGAATCATCCAGTAGGCGATCGCATTGAGTCGTGGGAACGCCATATCTCGTGCCCCAATCATCAGCGGCACTAAGTAGTTGGCAAGACCAACATTGAACGGGATGATCCACAAGAAGATCATGATCGTACCGTGCAAGGTGAACAAGCCATTATAGAGGGGGCGATCAACCACATCTAATTTCGGGGTAATGAGTTCGCCACGGATGATCATTGCTAATAGCCCACCAATCAAGAAGAAGATAAAGGTCGTCACCATGTACTGGACACCAATAACCTTATGATCAGTGCTAAAGCTAAAGTATTCTTGCCAAGTCGTCTGTTGTGTGCTAAGGGAATTTTCCCCTGACTCATCAGCCCCGGCAATGCCTTCCCTGGGAGTATTTGTCATTGTTTTCTTTCCTTTTAACTGGAATAATTCACAACAGAAGGTTCGGCAGGCTGGACAGTTTGCCAGCCACTATTCAATATTTTCTGAGTTGGTTGGGTATGTTCAGTAACCGCTTGGTTGGATGCGATCGTCGGCTCAAGAGTAGCAGCCTGCGCTAGCCATTGGCTATAAGCTTGGCGGGATTCAACGTACACATTTGCCTCCATCACAGCGAAGTAAGTGCCGCTGAATTGGGAATCATGCAATCGATATTTGCCTACACGTTCCGGCGTTAAAGTCAAGGTAATGGTGCGTCCGGGAAGCATGTCTTGCTTTAAACGGAACTCAGGAACGTAGAAACCGTGAAGAACATCCTGTGCATGTAACGCTAGGCTAACAGGCTGATTCACAGGCAAGTGCAATTCCGTACTGGTGACATTACCTGGATAGCGGAAAGACCAAACCCACTGCTTGGCAAAAACATCAATCACCTCCCCAACAGGTTTGCCATCGTTGCTAACCGTAGCAGCGTCAGCAGGATCTACCATATGCATATGCATAACGACTGGCGGCAGACCCTGGATATTGAGTTGTTGATAAATGCTAAGATTCTTAAATGATATCCACAATACAAGTATAGTTGGGATCACTATCCAAAGCATTTCTACCTTCGCACTACCTCTCGCAGGATGACCATGACTCCAGTCACCCTTAGGTGCTCGACAGGTAATCATTGAGTAGACAATGATCCCGGTAAGCCCCAGAAAAACGAACGTTCCAATTGAAGCTAGAAAGCTAAATATTTCATCAACCTGTTTTGCTTCTGCTGTCCCCTGCACCGGCATCCACGAGTAAGCCTGCTGTCCGACCCAACGACTAATTAATAGAATCACTGCGATAAAAGCAGCCAATAGCAGAGAATTTAAAATTTTCCTCATAACCGAAAACTGTTGTTAAATTTACAGCACATTGCAAGTAAGCGAAGTACAAGACTTTTGTCTAGCTATACACAAAGCCCTTTTTACCCCTGACTCCTGCCTCCTGACTCCAGACTCCAGACTCCTGACTCCTGCCTCCTGACTCCTGCCTCCTGACTCCTGACTCCTGACTCCTGACTCCTGACTCCTGACTCCTGACTCCTGACTCCTGACTCCTGACTCCTGACTCCTGCCTCCTGCCTCCTGACTCCTGATCCCGTTACTTCAGCAACACATTAGGGTTTTCACCATGCCGAAGCAAGTTGGCAGCAGTATTGTGAACCCCAAAATCGTCTCCAAGTTGAGCCCCCAGAGTCCCTTGAACGAACATGATCCCCATGATTGCAATACCCGCCACCAAGTAGATCCATCTCACCTGAAGAGATGCGCCTTCTTGACGCCACTGATAGCGCATGAAACCTCTCCACACCGTCATGGCAACGATCGCCGTCAACAGGAAGACACCACCCAAACCATGTAAAATCATGGTTAAACCTGCCTCTAATCCCCAAGCACTCTTGATCCCAGTGGGCGGATTTGCCAGAATGATCTCAAAAAAACCTGCCGCTACAGTGAAAAATGTGATACTCGCCGAAGCAAGCAGGTTGTACCAGCCGACATCAAAAAAGCCCTCACGGACAGCAGGGAGGGCTAAAAATCTGAATATAGGTTTTTCTAAGGGAAAAAATGTTCCGGCTATATCAAAAATGATGGCGATGATGAACAGACCAAGAGTAAAATGGACTAAATTGGGATGGATTGGGATCTCGTAGGGCAGTCCGTTAGCACCCAGCTTAAATCCCCACTGGGCAATGATCTGTGAGTTCATTTCAAGACCCCCTTGTTGATCGCTTCCTCTACAGGCTCCACATGTAACCCATATTCCCAAACCAGTTGGGTTCCTAGGTAGATTTGGAAGGAGACTAGGCAGATCAAAAACATTGCTGCACCTAAGTAAGCAGTCGGGATCTTTAATGGGTCACGGTTGCGAATCACGAAGCGCCATGCTGTAATGGCGACGACAATTGCTGAAAGCGACCAGCCAGTCATTGTGTGTTCATTTAGGACTGGCTTGGCTGCTTCGTAAGCTTGTGCTAGACCTGCTTCAACCTCACCAAAAATGACAGCGACAAAAATGGCAGTAGAGGCGACAAACATGTTCCAAAAACTTACCTCGAACAAACGGTGGTTGCGGGTAAAATAGCCAATGACGTCGCATAAGAAAGCGAAAAACACCATTGCAATCACGAAGTGGACGACAATGGGATGGATCGGATCAGGGTACGGTAGATTAGCTTTATTCAGAGGCAGGGTCGGCATTGCGTTCTCCTTACTTCATCCAGACACCTTGATGACTTCTGTTTGCCACGACAACACGCAGCTTATCTTATTGTTTCTGTTGGATTTTTTTCATGTGTAGGGGCAGACGCGTAGGAAAACCTGCCGCCAAACTTTACCAGTGGCGCGTTCTCGCCAAATTGCAAGAGGGTATCTTGCTTGCTGCACACTGTCTCGCATTTTTACTCTCACCCTCCTCAAGCGGTTCCCTGTTTATTCCCTTGTTTCTACTAACTATTCGCTTATAAGGGCGTAATTTCAAATCTATCTTTAGATTGATAAAAGTAGGAATCCAGTTTGATTTTTGAAAAAAGATTCATGAGGGTTCGGCATTAGAGGCGATCGCCTCGAGTCTCGGCAGAACTCGTTTCATCTGTGAAGCTTCCAGTCTGGGTGCGAGAATGGTAATCACTCTAGCTTATAGGCAACTTATTAAGAAGGCAGAAGTACGAAGGCAGAAGGCAGCTATGTATCCCCATAACTAAAGTCAGGGGATTTAACAAGGACGCAGTATTTCTTGCGCTGCGCATCTCGAAATACATATTTTCTTTGTTTTTCATAACTAAAGTTAG
>CAIVAU010000058.1 GCA_903903925.1 uncultured cyanobacterium | reverse complement strand
GGGAGCAGGGAATAGGGAGTAGGGAGTAGGGAATAGGGAGCAGGGAGCAGGGAGCAGGGAGCAGGGAGCAGGGAGCAGGGAATAGGGAGCAGGGAGCAGGGAGCAGGGAGCAGGGAATAGGGAGTAGGGAGTAGGGAGCAGGGAGCAGGGAATAGGGAGTAGGGAGTAGAGAGCAGGGAATAGGAGGAGTTTCTTTCATTCGTAGAGGGTGGTGTGTCGCCAGTGCGCCTGCTCGTAAAGATGATTCAATAGATTTAGAGAACAATATTGGGAGAAACGTAAATGTTTGCTGTGATAGCTTATATCGTCTTCTTGGGTCTGTTTTTTGGGGTTGCTGTTGGTCTGCTGTTTGGTCTGCGTGCTATCAAGTTGATTTAACAGAAAGAATTCATTAGTCAGGAGTCAGGACTCCTGACTAATGACTAATGACTAACTGACGAAAGAAGGACGGGCTTCCAAACCAAATAAATTGAGCATTTCTTGGTCAGCATTGTATCCAGGACAGGGAGTTGTGACTGTTAACATATGCCCATTGTCACTGGAAAAGATAGAATTGGCTCCGGCTAAGAAGCATAAGGCTTGCTCAATTTGGGAAAGTTTTGCTCTGCCTGCACTAAGACGAACGTCGGCAGTAGGAATTACAATGCGTGTAGTGGCAATCATGCGCACCACATCCCAAATGGGTACATCCGGCTGATTTTCCATTGGTGTGCCCACCACTTTCGAGAGAATATTGATTGGTACAGACTCTGGGTGGGGACTGAGTGTTGCCAGGGTGTGCAACATAGACACGCGATCGCCAACGGTTTCACCCAAGCCAAGTATACCACCAGAACAGACAGTCACATTTGTCTGCCGGACATTGTTAATCGTGTTGAGGCGATCATCATAAGTTCTCGTTGTAATGATGGTGCTGTAGTAGTCCTGTGAGGTATCCAAGTTATGGTTGTAGGCGTACAATCCTGCATCTGACAAACGCTTCGCTTGTGCTTCTGTCAGCATACCCAATGTACAGCAGACCTCTAATCCTAATGCTGTCACTTCCTTGACCATTTCCAGCACCTGCTCAAATTGCGAGTTGTCACGTACCTCTCGCCAAGCAGCACCCATGCAAACGCGACTCACACCACTTTCTTTAGCCTGTTGCGCAATGCTAACTACTGTTTCTTTTTCTAGAAGTGCTTGTGGTTTGACTTCCGTGTCATAGCGAGAAGATTGGGCACAGTAACTACAATCTTCTGGACAACCGCCTGTTTTAATCGATATCAGCTTGCAGACTTGAATCTTTTTGGGGTCGTGATATTGGCGATGCACGCTCGCTGCTTGATAGATAAGTTCTAGCAATGGCGTGTCATAGATCGCCTGAATTTCTGCTTTTTGCCAATTGTAGCGTATTACTACTGACATCACTGTCCTTATTGTAAATGGAATGGCTCGGTGCAAGACGAATTTGTCAATCGTGAAGCAATGTTGAGAATAGAATTGCCAAACCGGATTATACCAAAATTTGAGCCAACTGCTACTAGTGGTCTGTCAATTTTCAATTGACGGGGGAAGGGGAAAACTATCCCTCAAAATAAACTTGACAGACTACTAGTTCAGTACGACAGAAATAACCAGACAGTTAGAAACAGGTTAACTTATGTATGTATGTATTCTTCTCTCCTGACTCTAGCACCTCTGCTTTTTGTTGTTCGCTTATAAGGTAACTTCAGTATGTTCAAAACAACTCAAATTGTCAAAACTCCCTCAGTTGAATACTTGCTGAAATTGTGGTCACTACGTTATAAAACAGACTTATCTTCTCTGTCTTTATTGGAAAAATCCTCACAGGCTTCCTTCCTGACAGCCACTTCACCTGAAGGTCGTGCCTTAACAGCAGCCAAATTGAAGATGAACAGATTAAGTCTCAACAGCCAAATGGCATGGATACAAACGAGATTACTCTATAACTATATTCCCAATGTTATTGATTTTTCCGAGGCGAGACGAATCACTGAAGTTTCTTTGATTGTTTATGATCAACTACTCAGTATCTATCAACAGCAATCATTAACCAATGACTTGCCTGCATTAGAACTATCACAAACAGCAAATTTTAATCAAGAGATTTTTTTTACCTCGTGGGATTTGCCAGAAATTGAGAAACTAGCATCGGCGATCGAACCAACGTTAATAGTATTTCAAAAACAGCATATAGTATCCAAGGATTGGCGTGCCCTTGGTTTTCTTACAACACAATTAAAATTTACCAATAAGTTAATTCTGCATATGCTGACACCTGTTGAGAAAGTACTCCTCCAACCGTACTTAAAGTTTCTTGAAGAGCAAGTTGCAATTCCTTGGCAGAGAATCTGCGCTGCTGGTGAGAAACAAGAATTGGGTTCTCCATTACTAACTCTTGTAGGAAAAATGTTACTTGTCATTGAAGAAATAACTCAAACTGTTTATCACCAATTGGTGACAATGTTTCCCAATCATCGTAGCCGTAGTGGTAGTTTTAACGATCCTAGTGTTGCACACTCATCCATCCGTGACCTAAATATGTTCCAAGCCTATCTTTGGTTGTGTGTTTTAGAGCAGAGTCTAGCACCAGTAGAGGAGGAATTAGTGCATTTATGTCTAATGGTTACGGAAAAAGTAGAAATTAAATGGGAGTTGATATCAGTCTGGGTTCAGTTATTGATGGATGAAGTGAACAAGTTTTTAACACTAGAAGAGGAAATGATCTTGCAGCCTTACACTCAAGGAATGGTTCAGGCATTTAATTGTCCTCTACCCGCTTCATAATATCGATGACATGTGAGGGCGACGGGATGAGAGTCCAGATCGCTGAAGGAAAACTTACTCCAGATAGAATCCGCTCCTTTTTTCCTTTCGGTGACATTAAAAGCATCCTTTGGTAGCAGAAGCACGGTGTTCTTAATTTTCCGTTCTGCCAACCAGTCTATGACCTGCTGCTAGTCTTTTCGCTCAAGCCAAGGGCAAACATCAATCATGTTGAGATCTGGTACGTGTATTCTTAGACACAAACTCTTGCTTAGAGGCAGTTTCTCCTTTTATTACAGACATCAAATAGCATATATCAAGTCTAATGATTAGATAACTTCAATTTTTAGAAAAAAATGTGAAATTTATATAAAATCCATATTTTGGTGTTGTTTTATTTTTTCCGTGACTTTATTATTACGGAAGGAGTAAAAAACGTAGTTAAAATAAAAAGGTAAAAAGCAGAAAGACCCCTGTATAACGACAGGGAAACAAATAGCCTATACTGATGAGGTACAGAGAAATACCAAGCTATATTCTTAAAGTTTGGAATATTAATAAAGGTTTGAAAATTTTTTCCGCTTTATTCTGCGATCAAGGAGGAATGGGGAAAATTCTGTTATTAGAAAGCAAGCAATATCAGGTCAAGTTCGGTTAATTCCTGTTAATAAAAAGAACCCAACCCTTAATGCCTACTTGCGGCTAAGGGTACGTAAGATTTCGAGGATTTCTAGATCTGAACTCCAATTGTCAGGACAGAAATTTATTTCCTGCGTGTTAAAAAGGTCAGTCATGGATTTTAAATTGCTTGTGCAAAAAATGCTCAATAAAGTGTTGAGCTTATTTCTCCATCTCAGAAATAGACATTTTTTCATCTTTGATATTATTGTCTTTTCAATTACGCCCTTTCTGGCGCTGATGCTGCTTTTAGATAGTAATATTGCCCTTGAACCATATATATCAGCACTCGCAGGAACGACAATACTGTTTTTGACGGTAAAACTAAGTCTATGTTGGAGGTTTGGTTTTTATCGGCGTTACTGGCGCTATGCGAGTATTGAGGAACTTATATATATAGCCAAGCTGATAACAGCAGGGGTGGTTATCCAAACTCTGTTATTTGATGTTGAAGAAAGTATACTGCTCTTTGCTGTAGATAAACTGCCACAATCGCTACCATTGATTGACGGATTGCTTTCATTAAGTTTAATTGGGGTATTGCGTTTTAGTGTCAGAGTTACGGAAAGAATCAGCAAGCGTTATAAAGCAGGATCTAAACCACAAGAACGGGTTTTGATAGTTGGTGCTGGGAGTGCAGGGGTTTCCTTGGTGCAAGAAATGCAAAGAAATCCCCATCTGGGTTTTGATCCGGTGGCTTTCATTGACGACAGCCCCAAAAAATTAAACGCACAGATTATGGGGATTTCTGTAGTGGGCGATCGCCACCAAATTCCTGATGTTGTGAACTCTTTGCACATCCGGAAAGCGGTCATTGCAATGCCGACAGTTGCGGGAGGAGTGATTCGAGAGATCGTAGATATTTGCAAAGCAACTGGAATTCAACCCAGCACTTTACCAGGGATACATGAAATCCTCAATGGTCGTGTACGGGTAGATAGTATTCGCGATGTGCGGATTGAGGATTTGCTCAGGCGCGAACCTGTGCAGATAGAAATTGAACGAGTTCATCAATTCCTCCAAGGTAAGAAAGTGCTAATTACAGGCGCTGGTGGGTCAATAGGGAGCGAACTTTGCCGCCAAATTTTTAAGTGTCAGCCTGCGGAAATGATCCTTATAGGACACGGAGAGAATTCCGTGTTCAATATCCAACAAGAACTAGAACAACTTGTTCAAGTATTAAAAAACGATGGCAAAACACAAATACACACTCCTAAAGTTTCTAACTTGATTGGTGATTTACGCTTTCAATCTAGATTAGAACACGCTTTTGAGAGATTCCAACCTGAGGTAATTTTCCATGCTGCGGCTCATAAGCACGTCCCTTTGATGGAATCAAATCCACCAGAAGCAATCACCAACAATGTGCTGGGAACAAAAAATTTGCTGCAACTAGCGCTGCAATATGATGTGAAACATTTTGTCATGATTTCCACAGATAAGGCAGTCAATCCTACCAATATCATGGGGGCTAGTAAGAGAGTTGCTGAAATGTTGGTGTTGCAAGCTGCAAAAGAAAGTGGCAACTCTTATGTCGCTGTGCGTTTTGGCAATGTTTTGGGCAGTCGGGGTAGCGTTGTTCCTACCTTTCAAAAACAAATTGCTGCAGGTGGTCCAGTGACAGTTACCCATCCTGATATCTGTCGTTATTTCATGACCATCCCAGAGGCAGTTCAACTTGTTTTGCAAGCTGCGGTACTTGGTCGTTGTGGTGAGGTGTTAATGCTAAATATGGGGGAACCAGTTAAAATTGTTGACTTAGCAAAGGAACTTATTCGCCTTTCAGGATATGAAGTCAATAAGGACATAGACATAGTGTTTACTGGGTTACGACCAGGGGAAAAGTTATTTGAAGAGTTGTTTATTTCAGGAGAAAATTACGAACCAACCCAACACGAGAAACTGTTTGTTGTGAAAAATGCGAGTCGAATTATTCCGAAAAATCTAGCTGTTATTGTGGAATATTTGTCTGAGGCAGCAGCTAGGAACAATGCTGATTACATTATGTATTTGCTAGAGCAACTGGTGACGGGATACAAACCAAAATACTTACGAAATAGTCTCCCAGGAGATGCCTCAATAAATAGTCCTGTATCGTCATACCGATTCTTCCGCTACTTTTATGGAAACCCTAGTTCAAAATTATTGAAAACCTTATCCTGTAAGGATTTGATTTAAAACAAGAGCATAATTCTTTACAACCATTGCCACGTAAGGGTTTTGTTATCACCAATCCTCAATCACCATAAAAGGGGCGAAAGAGCCATCATCCCAAAAGCGAATATTTTGTCAAAAGTAGAACTATTAAGATGTTTGACAGGGATAAAACACTACAAAAATCGCAAGAGCAAAAAGCTGTATGCAACAAAGTAAGCCACTAACATTACGTCGTAACTTTTCCTGGACTTTCATCGGTAATGCTGTGTATGCAGCTTGCCAGTGGGGGATGCTGGTGGTGCTGGCTAAACTCGGTAGTCCTGAAATGGTAGGGCAGTTTACTTTGGGGCTGGCGGTCACGGCACCTGTACTTATGTTTACAAATCTCCAGTTGCGGGCTGTGCAGGCGACAGACGCTAGAAAAGAGTATCTCTTTAGCGATTACTTAGCATTGAGGCTAAGTGGGACAGGCTTGGCGTTAGTAGTGATTGCAGTTATTACTTTAAAAGCAGGATACCGTTGGGAAACGTCGCTAGTTATTTTTCTGTTGGGCTTAGCAAAAGCATTTGAGTCAATTAGTGATGTGTTTTATGGGCTAATCCAGCAGCACGAACGAATGGATCGCATCGCAATATCACTGATGATTAAAGGTCCTCTATCGCTGCTACTACTTGGCATGGGAGTATATCTCTCTGGCAGTATCCTGTGGGGTGCGCTTGGGTTGGTTTTTGCCTGGGCTCTGGTTCTGGTCGGCTACGACATACGTAACGGAGTCTTAATACTAAACCAGATGCCACAACCTCGTTGGCATTTCGTGACGCTAAAAAAGCTGGTTTGGCTCTCTCTGCCTCTGGGGTTTGTGATGATGCTAATTTCGCTTAATACCAACATCCCTCGCTACTTTATTGAAAAATATTTGGGCGAGCGGGAACTGGGGCTTTTTGCAGCCCTAGCTTACCTGATGGTGGCAGGAGGCATGGTGGTGAGTGCGCTGGGCGAGTCAGCCAGTCCCAGGCTAGCTAAATATTATGCGGCAGGAAATAGTATAGCTTTCCGCACGCTCCAGTTCAAGCTGGTAGGAATCGCTGCCCTGCTGGGTGGGGTCGGTGTGCTGGTGGCCGTTGTCGCTGGTCGGCAGATTCTGACTCTTCTGTATCGACCTGAGTATGCTAACCATACAGATTTGTTTGTCTGGCTGATGGTAGTTGCTGGAATTGCTTACATATCATCCTTCCTAGGCTATGGAATAACAGCAGCAAGGTATTTCCGCATCCAAATGCCTTTGTTTGCTGCTGTAGTAATTACCTCAGCCATAGCTTGTCTTTGGTTGTTGCCTAAATTTGGATTGCTAGGAGCAGTGATCGCGCTGTTAGTAGGAGCAATTGTTCAAGTCATTATTAGTTCGGGAGTTGTTTTGTATGCAATACATAGGCTTGACAAATGCCAACCAAGAACACAAGACCTCTAAATCAGCAGCACGCGGTCCAATACGCATCCTCCATGTTGTTGGCGGGATGAACCGGGGTGGTATCGAAACCTGGCTAATGCATATCTTGCGACGGATTGATCGCGATCGCTTCCAAATGGATTTTCTGGTTCATACAACTCAGCCTTGTGCTTACGATGAGGAAATTCGCGCTCTTGGCAGCAAGATTATCCCGTGCCTGTATCCATCTCAGCCGTGGATGTATGCCGATAACTTCAAGCGTATTTTACGGGAGTCTGATCCCTACGATGTTGTCCATAGCCATGTTCATCACTTCAGCGGCTACATCCTCCGTTTAGCTCAGCAAGCAGGTGTACCTGTTCGCATTGCCCACAGCCACCTTGATACCTCCTTAATTGACGCTAAGGCAGGTTTGTTTCGGCGCTTGTATTTAGCTTTGACGAAATATTGGATCGCCCGCTATGCCACTCATGGTTTGGGATGTAGCCGAAATGCACTATTAGCTTTGTTCAATCAAGATTGGGACACTGACCCTCGTTGGCGGGTGCTTTACTGTGGTATTGACCTGACTCCGTTTAAGAAACGTGTGGATTCGGTCACTGTTCGTGCTGAATTAGGTATACCCGCAGATGCCTTTGTGGTTGGTCATGTTGGTCGTTTTCAAGAACAAAAAAATCATCGATTTCTCCTAGAAATTTTTGCAGAGGTTGCCAAGCGAGAACAGCAGGCGTACCTCTTGCTGGTCGGTGAAGGTCCCCTACGACCAAATATTGAGCAGCAAGCTTTGCAAATGAGACTTGGAGATCGGGTAATTTTTGCAGGTGGTCGGTCTGATGTTCCTAGGTTGATGATGGCGGCTATGGATGTATTCCTCTTGCCATCCCTTAATGAAGGATTACCGATGACAGGCATAGAAGCTCAAGCCGCTGGACTGCCCTTGATCTTGTCCGATATTATTACAGAAGAGGTTAATAAGATCAAGCCTCAGGTGCAAAAAATCAGTAGTTCGCAACCAGCCGCAGTCTGGGCTGATGCACTTTTGGCAGCACGAAACGCAAAATCGAACATTACTCAAGCAAACAGTCTAACTGTCATGAAAAACAGTGAATTTGATATTACGTACAGTTTCCAAGCACTTATAAACACTTACTCTGATGAATTCCACTAAGACTGTGAAACCAAATAAATCTACTCGGAAAATTATTATATTGATTCAATGTTTTATTCTTACAGTTTTGATTCTTTTCCATTTCCTATACGAGCCATTTGACTTCCAATCTGAATCACTTATTTATCCTTTCTGTTGTTTATTGTGTGGACTCACTATTTGGTCATGTTGGTCATGGTATATCCTCACAAAAAGCTTATTTAATCCTTATCTTTTATTTTTACTTTCGGCGATTTTATTTAATAGTGGACAGGCAGTACTAGAAGTTTTTCATCTTAACAAAGATGGTATTTTAGGAGATTTAGATTTCTTATTAGATTTATCATCAAAAAATATACTTGATACACTTTTTTTAATTATTCTTGGGCTAGGAGCATTTCATTTAGGAGCTTTGATTAGGCTAGCTATAGTTAAAGATCATTCTGATAACTGTAAGATTGAAAAAAAAGATTTTACTTTAAGAAGCAGAAATAGCTATGTGATTGGCTGGAGATTGCTTTTTCTATCTTTCTTTCCTGCTATTTTCGTTCTCAAAAATAGTATTATGGTTGTTTTGTCTTCCGGATATCATTCGCTTTATCTACAAGAGTCTGCAACAAGTTTTACTGCTGCACCTAAGATATTAGCTGATTTTCTTGTGCCAGCATCCCTCTTTCTACTGGCAGGAAGTAAGGAGAAACCTAAAGGTAGGTTGGTATCTGGAACTATGATATTCATTTACGTAATGACTAACTTTTTTTTGGGTCAAAGAAATCAAGCAGTAATGCCATTAGTTTCTTTTGCATGGATATGGCATCGGTTGATTCATCCAATTCCTAAAACTTTTTTGCTTGGCATGAGTTCACTGATAACATTTGTTATTTTTCCTCTGGTTGCGATTACTAGAAATACTGCTGGTCAAAACCGTTTATCTATCACTGTCCTGCTAGAAGCCTTTTCATCTATAGATAATCCTTTCATCGCTTCTATATCAGAAATGGGAGGTACTATGCTCACAATCGCTTATACTATACAGTTAGTTCCAAGTAACAGAAACTACCAGATGGGAACTGACTATCTCTATGCATTACTCACCCTAATCCCCAATGTTTTCGGAAAACTCCACCCAACCATTGCTCGAGGTCTCGATGAAAAGTGGTTGACGGAGGAAATCAGTCCATATCTAGCCTCCATCGGTGGTAGTGTAGGATTCTCTTTTATTGCTGAAGCCTATCTCAACTTCGGTTGGGTTGGAACACCAATTGCCTTAGGAGTGATTGGTTTCTTTTTTGTAAATCTGATTTTATGGGCAGTTAGATATAATGACCCTGCAAAAATGGCAATGCTTGCCAGCTTTATTTCATTTTTCCTGTTCTATACTCGATCTGAATCTGCTTTGGTAGTTCGCCCCTTAGTATGGTACTCGCTTATTCCCTACTTAGGTGTATATGTACTAAACACATCCTTATCTAAAAGACTTGCAAGATAAGGTTTAGTGACTAATCTTTACCGGCTTTTGTTGTAAAGCGTCTATACAGAAAAACTGTCATGAAAGTTAAAATCTTAAATTTTTTAATAACTTTAACATCATTATTAGTAACTCTGGTATTTTTTTATCAAAAAAGTTTAGATATTGCTATGACTCAACAAGCACAAGAGTCTGTAACTGCTTTAAAGATGCAAGGATTCCAAGAACTATTTAACACTGGAATAAAAGTATCTAAGCAGTCTGTTCAAGCAAGGTTGGTTGTTTCTGTCAAAGACTTTGGCTCTGTTGGTAACGGCATAGCTGACGACACAAAAGCTATTCAGTCAGCAATTGATGCTGTTTCCAACGTGGGGGAAGGGGTTGTATTTTTCCCTAGAGGTACTTACAAAGTCAGTATTAACTCCTCTACATTACACGCTATTACGATTCGTGCCAAGATAACACTACAGGGGGCTGGAAACAAAAAAAGCATTATTAAGCTGGCCTCTAGACAAGGTAATTACAACTCTATATTAGCTGGAGAAAGACCAGATTCTACTCTGGATAATTTTGCAATGTATGACCTAGCTATTGATGGTAATGGTATCAATAACTCAGTTAGAGCAGAATCAGATTTTACTCAGAATACAATGAGGCATTCTATCCGGATTTATGTAGGATCAGGAATTCATATAGAACGTTGTAGATTTACCAATCAAATTACTAAAAACACCATCACTGCAAATGGGAGTTCAGTATCAGGTGTTTCAATTAAAAACAATATTTTTGAATTGATCGGTGGAGGCAATACAGATTATGACCATTCAACAATTTACACTCATGGAGAAAATATAGAGATAGTCAAAAATTATTTTTCCTCCAGAAATGGAGCAGGTACCAATGGGGCAAGGACTGCAATTGAAATACATGGAGATAACTATACTGTTAAGGATAATGTAATTACTGGATTCACTAATGGGATACTTGTTACAGGTTGTGCCAGGAGTTCAAATAATCAGGAAGTAACTGGTAATGTCATAAACGAGGTACACGCTGGTATAATAATATGGTCATACATTTACGACAAAAAAAATACTGGATTTGCACTGAGCAACTCTACTATTGCTAACAATAAAATTAGCATAAATACTGATGGTTGGCGCAGTTTCTGGGGTGATAGTTCTAGCGTAGGAATTTCGCTAGAACCAAATTCAGATGCTCCATTCAAAAACTTGAATATCCTTAATAACGAAATCTCTTTTGCATTTTCTAAAACGAACTCTATTAGTGACAATCTTGCCAGCGGGATAAGGCTGTGGAGAAATGCCGCTCCTAATGTAGTAAGTGAAAATATTCGTATTTTGGGTAACAAAATAAAAAATTCTCTAGGTAGTGGTATTTATATATCTATGCCAATAAATACAGGTGAAATCTCGCAAAACAGTATTTTAAATCCAGGTAAAAGTAATGGTAAGTTTCACGACGATTACCGAGCAGCAATTTTAGTTAATGGAGTTTTTGAGCAGGTGAAGTTGAATAACAATACGCTAGTCGATAATCAGACAGTCAACACGCTTAAGGCAGGCATCATTTCTTCTGTTAAGTGTACAGCTAAATGTCAAGCAAAAGGAAATTATTTGTATGTAAGTAGTGGCGCTAATATTCAAAATTTTCGCTCTACATCTCACATAGATAATGGCTTTGAAGTCTCACCTTAGATAAAATTGCCAAAAATAGAAATAATGTACTTTTTTTGGTAGGATAGAAAAATATAAAGGAATTGAAATGCTGATTGATGCTGTTCGTTTTGCTAAACAAAAAAACAGGAATATTACTAGTAAAGGAGTAGTGGATAGTAAAACAAAATATCAGATTAAGAAATCAAATATTAATTAGATCAATAAATGCATTAGTGATGACAAACTAATGCAAATCTTCAGGAGTTATGTTATTATAATTGAGCCCTGCTTCTTACCAACACAATCAGTTTGTTAATCAATCTTTCTTTGCTTTTAATTTTTGATGAATAATCTTGATATTGTTAAAAACGGCGTTTTTTCTGCCCTGATTTTGTTCGTTGTTAGCAATAGAAAAATAGATATGGTCAACCCAAATACTTAGTGAGATATGTAAATTAGGTATAATATGAAACTAGTTATTGCTCTTGAACATCGTTTTAGCAGCACACCCGATGGCAAGGTGTGGACACAAACAACTTTTCCCTATGCATTTTGGCAGCGTTATCTAGAAGTCTTTGATCAGGTATGTGTGGTGGCTCGTGTTTGTGAAGTGGAATCTTTAACCTGTAATTGGAAGCAGGCTGATGGTGATCGTGTTTCCTTTGCTGCGATACCCCACTACATTGGTCTGGTGCAATATTTGCTGCGATCGCCTCAAGTAAAGCATGTTGCACAAGATGCCGTCGGATCAACAGATGCTGTGATTTTGAGAGTAAGTTCTCAAATTGCCTGTTGTATCGAACCTAAGCTGCGTGCTGTGGATCATCCCTATGCTGTAGAAGTGGTTGCCGATCCCTACGATGTCTTTGCTCCCGGTTCTGTTAGACATCCTTTGCGATCATTTTTCCGCTGGTTTTCTCCCCGGCGATTGCGGCGTCAGTGTGCTGGGGCTTGTGCAGCAGCCTATGTCACCAAACAAGCTTTACAGGCTAGATACCCTTGTTCTCAGTATTCAGTAGGAATATCAGACGTAGATATTTCAGCGGATTTCTTAGTTTTGACTCCTCGTCGATTTCGTCAGGAGGTAAGAACCTTAAATCTGATCTTTGTAGGTACGTTAGCTCAACTCTATAAAGCCCCTGACATACTGCTCGATGCTGTGGCTAACTGTGTGCAACAAGGAATAGACCTGAAATTGACGATGGTTGGTGATGGTAAGCACAGAAAAGAATTAGAGGCACAAGCAGTAGCATTGGGCTTAGGGGAGCGAGTCTGTTTCCGTGGTCAGTTAGCAGCCAGGGAAGCTGTAACCGCTGAGTTGGATCAAGCTGATCTATTTGTTCTACCCTCCTACCAAGAAGGCTTACCGAGAGCAATGGTGGAGGCGATGGCGCGGGCTTTACCATGCATTGGTTCCACAGTAGGTGGCATTCCTGAACTACTACCTCCTGAGGATATGATACCACCCGGTAATGTGGGTGCTTTAGCCAACAAAATTCGAGAAATAGTTACTAATCCAGAACGCATGGCTCAGATGTCTGCTAGGAACCTGGAGAAAGCTAAAGAGTACACAGATGAAGTACTGCGAGAGCAGCGCATTGCATTCTATCGTTATGTGCGCGAGAGGACAGAAGTATGGTTGAGGCAACAGACGATTAATGATTAACAAAGGAAATATTTCCCAAGACTTGAATGTCAGAGTGTTCACCAGAAGATTAAGTGTAAAAGGTAAGAATTCACGAGCCAGAATGCAGGAGTCAGAATTGTTAAAGAATTAGGAGATAACAGGAGCCGTTTAAGAAGAATGAAGAGATATACAAAAAGAAAGATAACTTCGACTCCTGAATCCTGAATCCTGAATTCTTACTGTAAATGATTAATCATGAAAATATTAAATATTTGTGCGATCGCACCTACTGCTACAATCCTTTTACAACCTCAGCTTAAATACTTCTTGTCCCGCAAATTAACAGTAGGAATAGCTTGTTCTCCAGGACCAGAACTAAAAGAGCTACAACAAAATGGATTCAAAGTACACCCAGTTCTGATGGATCGAAGAATTTCTGTAAATTCTAATTTAAAAAGCATTTTTCAGCTGACAAAAATTATCCGAGAGAATCAATATGACCTAGTTCATGTCCATACTCCAATTGCTGCTGTCTTAGGACGCATTGCTGCCAAACTTGCTGGTGTCAAACGTATCGTTTACACTTCTCATGGTTTTCCGTTTCACGATTTATCATCTCCTAGTCAATATGGTTTCTACTTTACTGTTGAAAAACTCACTGCTTTAATAACTGATTTGATTCTTAGCCAGAATCATGAAGATATCGCCACAGCTAAAAAATTGGGTCTTTGTCCGCCGGAAAAACTACGTTACCTCGGCAATGGTATAGATATTGACCATTTTAAGAGTGATCGGCTCGATTCTACTCATCAACAAGAATTACGCAAATCCTTAGGTATTGATGAAACTGTTAACTTGATAGTCGGTACAATTGGGCGTTTAACCCGTAAAAAAGGAAGTGGATACCTCATTGAAGCTGCTGCTAAGCTACTTCCTCACTTTCCTAATTTGCATGTTCTAGTGATAGGCAGTCAATTGAGTACTGACCCAGAACCCTTCGAGACAGAACTTATTGAAAAAATTAAAACCCTTGGAATTGAGGAACACGTTACTCTTACAGGCGAACGTCAAGATATACGAGAGCTTTTAGGTCTTTTAGACATCTTTACCCTACCTACCTTTACTCATGAAGGATTACCGCGATCTATCTTGGAAGCCATGGCAATGGGTTTACCAGTTGTTGCCACAGATATTAGAGGCTGTCGAGAAGCAGTAGTGGATGGAAAAACTGGATTAATTGTGCCACCTAAAAATAGTGACCAATTAGCTGAGGCTTTGGAAAGACTTCTGTCTCACCCTGAATTGCGGCAAGCCTATGGAAAAGCAGGTCGTGATCGAGTTCAAGCTCAATACAACGAAGAATTAGTTTTTCAAAGACTTACATTTTTCTATAAAGAATTGGGAATTTTGCTGCCATCAAATGACCAATTTTACTCAAGTAATATTTGACGTTTTTTCTAGCAGTTTTTACAGATATGAATAGAGATACAACACAGGGATTTCATTTATCAGAAGCACAGTTTAGAGAAAACCGAAGCGTGGATCAATCAAAGACTATGAAACGCCTTTTAATTGTCACTACTATTTCATCAACCCTCCGCGCTTTCCTGCTGCCTTTTGCCTACCATTTTCGTGCTCAAGGTTGGCAAGTGGATGCAATGGCTCAGGGCGTTTCAACTTGTCATGAGTGCAAGCAAGCTTTTGATCTTGTCTGGGAGATGAAATGGTCGCGTAATCCTCTAGATCCCAAAAACTTGCTGGCGACCCCGCTAATTATTCAAGAGTTAATGGCGCAAGAAAAATACGATATCGTTCATGTACATACGCCAGTAGCTGCTTTTGTAACTCGATATGCCCTCAAGGATTTGAGCAAGCAAGGAAAGTGCAAGGTCATATATACTGCACATGGCTTTCACTTTCATAGTGGTGGGCAACTCTTCAAAAATCTTATCTTTCTTGGCTTAGAGAAACTGGCTGGATTGTGGACAGACTACTTAGTTGTGATTAATCACGAGGATGAGTCAGCAGCAAAGCAATACCGGATCTTGCCATCCAAACGAGTTCGCTATATGCCTGGAATTGGTCTAGATCTTGAGCGTTACAGTCCCCAATCGGTTGCTGAAGGAGAAGTAGCTCTGGTACGTGAGGAATTGGAGTTATCTTCAGAAAATCAACTGTTGCTGTCAGTGGCTGAGTTTATTCCCCGCAAGCATCATCGGGATGTGATCCAGGCATTTGTAAAGCTATCTCGACCTGAAGTGCATTTAGCTTTTGCTGGTTGTGGTCCACTTCTGAAAGAAATGCAGTTACTGGCAGCAGATATGGGAGTGGCAAATCGAGTTCATTTTTTAGGGAGACGGGACGATATTCCAACGCTGATGCGAGCTTCAGTAGCGACAATACTAGCTTCGGAACAGGAGGGTCTGCCTAGAAGTGTTATGGAGTCTTTGTCTTTAGAAATTCCTGTGATCGGCACGAAAATTCGTGGCACTCGAGACTTGCTAGCAGAAGACTGTGGTCTGCTGGTGAAAGTGGAGGATATTGAGGGGCTGGCGAAAGCGATCGCGTGGGTACTCGATCATCCCCTAGAAGCTCGAATGATGGGAAAGCGGGGGCGGGAACAAATCGCTGCCTATGATCTGCGCCATATTCTCAAGCTACATGAAACTTTGTATGCTGAGGCCGTTAATTTTTATACATCACAACCTAATTGATACTACTAATCAAACTCATCAATTCCAAACTTTAGATACGTAAAAAACTCTGGATTTTTTAAATACTTGAACAAGGATTAGTATATGACATCTCAATCTTGTTTAACGAAGCGTAGCAGATTAATCAAGTCTGTATTAGATAGAGTCCTAGCAGCACTCTTGTTGTTAGTTCTTTCTCCAGTGATACTGACAGTTGCGCTCAGCATCTACATTTGTATGGGTCGCCCAGTTTTCTACATCCAACTCCGTCCTGGCAAAAATGCTCGGATTTTCACCTTTTACAAGTTTCGTACTATGACAAATGAGTGGGACGCCAAAGGCAACCTTCTCAGCGACGAAAAACGCCTCACAGTCTTTGGTCAATTTCTGCGTAAAACTAGTTTGGACGAAATTCCCCAGTTGTGGAATATTCTCAAAGGTGATATGAGTTTTGTTGGTCCTCGTCCCTTATTAGTAAGGTATCTTGACCGCTACACCCCCGAACAAGCAAGACGCCACGAAGTTAAACCGGGAATCACAGGTTTAGCACAGATTAAAGGTCGCAATGCTATTAGTTGGGAAGAAAAATTCAAACTAGATGTCTGGTATATCAATAATTGGAATTTATGGCTTGACTTGAAAATTCTTTTCCTAACAGTGATCAAAGTCTTGCAACAAAAGGGAATCAATCAAGAAGGCTACGCTACAGCAGAAGAATTTCAAGGTCAACTTAATCGCATACCCAATGAATCGACAAAGGAAAGAAATTTATGAGTCAATTTAACATTCTTTTCACTAGTGTAGGCAGAAGAGTTGCTCTAATCAAGAATTTCAAAAAATCTTTGAAAGAGCTTAACCTTCTCAGCAATATTGTTACAACGGATATCAAGATAAATGCTCCCGCTGCTTTTATTGCTGATTTCCAAGAGGGAGTACCTCACTTAAGCGATCCTGATTACGTAGTCATACTGAAGGAACTCTGTAAGAAGCATCAAATCAAACTACTAATTCCGCTCATTGACCCTGAGTTACATATACTCTCTCTTCATCAGCAAGAGTTCAAGAGAATAGGCGTAACTATCTTGGTATCATCACAAGAAACAAATCAAATTTGTTCTGACAAAAGGAATACCTACAAGTTCTTTAAAAAGATAGGCGTTCAAACTCCAGAAATTTTAAATCCCGAAGAAATTCTTGCTAATCCTGAAGCTAAATATCCTTTCTTAATTAAGCCTGCTGATGGTAGTTGTAGCATTGGTGTCACCAAAATCCGGAATGCTAGAGAACTCGAATTCTTCAAAGACTATATACCTAATGCCATTGTTCAAGAATTTGTAGTTGGAGAAGAGTACACGTTGGATATTTTAGTAGATTTTCAAGCACAGGTGCGCTGTGTAGTCCCAAGGTTGCGTATCGAAACACGAGCGGGAGAGATTAGTAAAGGAGTAACAGTCAAAAATCCCGCTCTAATTGCTGCTGGGAAAAAAGTTGTTGAAGCACTCCCTGGTGCTAAAGGATGCATAACCGTCCAGTGTTTTCTAACACTTAATAATGAAATTAAGTTTATCGAAATCAACCCGAGATTTGGTGGTGGTTTTCCCCTATCTTACCAAGCTGGTGCTGATTTCCCAGGCTGGATGATAGAAATGATGTTAGGTAGAGATCCTGATATTAGCATTGACGGTTGGCTGGATGGTATTGCCATGCTGCGATATGACGATGCAATTTTCGTTAGAAAGGAGATGATTGCATGATCAAGGTAGTCGTATTCGATTTAGACGATACTCTGTTTCCTGAACATCAATTTGTGATCAGTGGGTTTTCTGCTGTTAGTCATTGGCTAGCAACGAAATATTCAGTACCTGATTTTTTTGAAGTTGCATGCCATTTTTTTCAACAGGGAATACGCCAGAATATTTTTAACTTAGCTTTATTAGAACTGAGAGGTGAGTATGAACCCACTATAATCCAAGAACTTGTGGATATTTATCGGCAACACGTACCTACTATCTCTCTTTATGATGATGCCAAGTGGGCGATCAACTACTTTAAGAAGTATAAAAAGCTGGGTATAATCACCGATGGTTACTTGCCTACTCAGCAGAGAAAAATTGAGGCTTTAGATATAAATTCCTGTTTTGATGTAATTATTTATTCAGAATTATATGGTCGGGAGAACTGGAAACCAAGCCCACTATCCTACCAGAAAATCATGGAATTTTTAGGGTGTCAAGGGAACGAATGTGTGTATATTGGTGATAATCCAGTTAAAGATTTTGTTACGGCAAGAAAATTGGATTGGTTAACAATACAAATATGTCGCGAAGGTGGAGAATACTGCAATATTACACCACAAAAAAGCCATGAAGCCAATTTGAAAATAAAATCATTAATGGAACTGAAAAATCTACTATAAACGAATGCTACTTAATACTATGGACTTCCAACCAACTGCTGACAACTGCAATTACACTATGAAGAAGCGTATTCTACTAGTAACCCGAATTCTGGATTCTGGTGGTGTTACTACGCATATGTTTACCCTAGCAAGAGGACTTATGTCTAATGGTTGGGAGGATGAGTAAATTTTGGAGAATATTATGAACAGTCAGGTAATGAGTATATCAGATAATTTGTGGGTGCAAAGCCTGCACAAGTTACGCCATGATATTTATCATTTACCTGAGTATGTCTATATAGAGTCTAAAAGAACTCGCTCTATTCCCGAAGCCATTCTCATCACTGAAGATGACAAAACTTTCTTTCTGCCTTATTTAGTGCGTAGTTGTGAAGATCTCTTTGAAGGTTTGGCAACACTAGAAATTTTTGATATTGTCTCACCTTATGGATACCCAGGAATTTTGTTAAATGAAGCAGCAGCTAGTTCACCTAAATTTATCAACTTAGCAATTGAGCAGTTAAAATCTACGTTATCTGCCAAGAACGTGTGTTCAGGATTCTTGCGGCTGCATCCCATACTCAATCATGGTTTAAATAAAGTATTACCACCTAATGTTTATCAAGTCCTCGGCGACACCGTCTCCGTTAACTTAGAGCTGAGTGATGCTAAAATTTGGCAGCAGACACGACGTAACCACCGCATGAACATCAATTTGTGTAAACGTGCTGGAATGGTTGCAAAAATGGTTCCATTTGCGCAATATATTGATGAATTTGTGGAAATTTATGAAGAAACCATGAATCGTGTAGGAGCTAAGAATGCTTATTACTTTGATTATGACTACTATTTACATCTTTCAAGATTAGATAAACTAATTCACCTATGTATAGTTGAGTGGGAGAATCAAATCATCTGTGCTAGTCTAATAACGGAGTGTTGTGGTATTATTCAGTGCCATCTTTCAGGAACAAGAAATAAGTTTTTGAAACAAGCTCCTAATAAGTTCATGCTCGATTATGTCAGATACTGGGGAAAAGAGCGTGGGAATAAAGTTCTTCACTTAGGGGGTGGAGTGGGAAGCGCTAAAGACAGTCTTTATGAATTCAAAGCGGGTTTTTCTAAACAAAGTCACTCTTTTATCACGTTGTCTTTGGTTATAGATGAAAAACAATATCGCTATTTGGTTAACTTACGTGCAAAGGGTTTAAGCCTTCTTGCTGAAGATTTACTCCAATCAAACTTTTTCCCAGCCTATCGTTATTTATGAACAAACAAATTCTCCTCTCAACACCTCACATGGGCGATCGCGAACTAGAGTTCGTCAAAGAAGCCTTTGACACTAATTGGATCGCCCCTGTTGGTCCCCATGTAGATGCTTTCGAGCAAGAATTTTGTCAAGTAACTGGGGTAAGTCATGCTGCTGCTTTAAGTTCTGGTACAGCAGCTTTGCATTTGGCTTTGCAATTAATTGGCGTTCAGTCAGGAGATGAAGTTTTTTGTTCTACCCTGACTTTTGTTGCTACCGCCAACCCAATTACTTATCTAGGGGCAAAACCAGTATTTATTGATAGCGATCGCACGACCTGGAACATGAATCCCGACTTGTTACGGGAAGCGCTCTTCAACCGCGCACGCACTGGTAAATTACCCAAAGCCGTTGTGATTGTACATTTGTATGGTCAAAGTGCAGATATTGACCCCATACTAGAAGCTTGCAATTTCTATGAGATTCCCTTAATTGAAGATGCTGCTGAATCTTTAGGAGCTACCTACAAAGAGCGTTCTCCAGGAACCTTCGGACATATTGGCATTTACTCATTCAATGGCAATAAAATCATCACCACCTCTGGCGGCGGGATGTTGGTTTCCCACGACCCGGAACTGGTGGCAAAAGCCCGGTTTTTATCAACCCAAGCACGCGATCCCGCTCCCCACTACCAACACTCGTCCATTGGCTACAACTACCGCCTCAGCAACGTTTTAGCTGGTATTGGTCGTGGTCAGTTGCGCGTTCTCAGTGACCGCGTAGCGGCTAGACGACGCAACTTTGAAATTTACGCCTCGGCTTTGGGAAATTTGCCAGGAATAGAATTCATGCCGGAAGCTAGTTTTGGACATGCTACCCGGTGGCTGACCTGCCTGACAATAGACCCTACAGCATTTGGAGCAGATCGAGAACAAATCCGCCTAGTACTTGCCGAACAGCAAATTGAAACTCGTCCTGTGTGGAAGCCATTGCACCTCCAACCTGTGTTTGCTGAATCTGAATGTATTGGCGGTGCAGTTGCGGAAGATTTATTTGCACACGGTCTTTGTTTGCCTTCTGGCTCTAATCTCACAACCGAAGATTTAGAGCGAGTTATTCAGGCGATGACCGCATTTCACAATCACCTTCAAAAAACTCACACTCCCTTATTTATAGTTTAGTTGACAGCATCCATCAATAAGCAAAAAATCTAAACATTTATGGAATCACAACAATCTTTTATATTTTATAAATATTGGCAAATTCTGCAGCGCCGTTGGGTGCCAGTTCTAGGCATCTTTTTTCCGGTTTTTCTAATTTCACTACTGGCTCTTTCTTTCTTGAAAAAACCTTCTTATGTAGCAGAAGGAAAGCTGCTGTTTCAAAGGATAGATACGACCTCTTCCCTAACGGGAGTGGGAACAGAAATAGGGAAATTAGAACCATTAGCGCAGGAAAAAGGTAGTCCTTTAAATACAGAAGCCGAAATTATACGTTCTCTCCCTATTGTAGAAGAGACCATAGAGAAACTCAGACTGAAAAACGACAAACAAGAGATCCTAAAACCAGAGGAATTTGTTAAACAATTGACTGTGAATGATATTCAGAAAACAGACGTTCTCAAAGTTTCCTACAGGGATAATAACCCTGAAACATCTGCAAGGGTTGTTAATACGCTGATGGATGTCTATTTACAACACAACACATCCTACCACAGAATTCAAGCAGCGGCTGCCCGAGGGTTTATAGAAAAACAACTACCAAAAGTTGAATTAGTTGTTCACAAAGCAGAAGGTGAACTAGCAAAGTTTAAAGAACAGAACAAAGTTACTTCCCTGCAAGAAGAAACGACTCAAGCACTGGAAGTGATTACAGACTTGCAAAAGCAAATTGGCCAAGCTCAATCTAAAATAGCGGATGTCAATGCTCAGTCTAAAGAAATTCACAAACAATTGGGCATGAACTCCCAGAAAGCGATAGGTTTGACCTCCGTTAGCCAGTCTCCCGGAGTGCAAGATATCCTTAAAGAAATCCAGCAGCTAGAATCGCAACTAGCAGCTAGGCGTACTGTTTTGCGGGACAATCATCCTGAAATCATTAATTTAGAAAACAAGTCACAAGCCTTAAAAAGAATACTACAACAGCGAACCAAACAAGTTGTGGGAGCGACTCAACCAGAACAGTTGAATGGCAACTTGCAGATTGGAGGGCTGCAACAACAACTTACCGCTGAGCTGATTACATTGGAGTCTACCCGTCTGGGTTTAGTTAGTCAAACCGCTGCTTTATCTAACTTACAAGCTGCCTACAAACAACGGCTAAATATTATGCCCAGATTGGAGCAACAACAGCGCCAGTTAGAACGTAAAGTACAAGCATCCCAATCTACCTATACACAGCTACTACAAAAGCTGCAAGAGAGCCGAATAGCCGAAAATCAGAACATAGGTAACGCCACTTTACTATCCAAAGCCGAAGTTCCTGACAAACCTCTTGCTTCCGCGACTGTTTCGTATCTCAGTGCAGGTTTACTAGGTATGCTAGCTGCTTTGGCAACTGTTTATGTTTTGGAAGCAACAGATAAATCAATCAAGACTGTTGATGAAGCCAAGGAGTTACTGGGATTGACCTTATTGGGGATAATTCCTTCCTTTAGGGAGTTTCAAACATCTACTTCGAGCAATGAAAAACCAGAATTATCCACTCCAACGCTCCCAAGGCTGGTTGTCAGGGATACTCCTCGCTCCCCAAGTAGTGAAGCTTATCGGTTACTGCGAGCGAATTTAAGGTTCACCAATGCCGATAAAGAGTTAAAACTTATCGTTATCACCAGTTCTGTACCAAAAGAAGGTAAGTCAACAGTAGCAGCAAATTTAGCTATTGCAATGGCTCAGAGGGAACGTAAAGTCTTACTGGTAGATGGGGATCTGTACCATCCATGTCAACATCACATTTGGGATTTGCCTAATAGTCAAGGTCTCAGCAATGTGATTGTCGGGGAGGCAGATATCAGGACTGCGATCGCAAAAGTTATGGATAATTTGTATGTCCTCACTTCTGGAGTCATGCCTCCCAATCCAGCATCCCTTCTCGACTCAAAACGAATGGCTGCGTTGATGGAAACTTTTTCAGCTAACTACGACTTCGTTATTATTGACACACCTTCCTTAAATGTTGCCGCTGATGCTGCTACTTTGGGTCAAATGGCTGAAGGTGTTTTGTTAGTAGTTCGTCCTGGGGTGGCTGATTCTGTTAATACATCTGTCGCTTGTGAGCTTTTGCAAAAATCTGGTCAGAATATCCTGGGACAGGTGGTGAATGGAGTTATCCTTAAAAATGAACGCCACAGCTACCACTATTTTGCTGAGGAATACTACCCTCAGGAAAGTGCTACTGTCGAGTATCAAAGAAGTGTAGGTTCTATTAAGTCGTCATGATTCAAATTGTAGATGCTTGCTCAAGGGCGGGGAAACCCCGCCCCGACTGGGTGGGGAAACCTTACGTGATTGCTATAACTTTCTCAACAACCTGCAACGCGGTATCTACTTCTGCCTCTGTCACAATCAGTGGTGGTACAAATCGGACGACTTTTGGACCTGCTGGGACAAGCAATAAGCCTTCGTCCATAGCAGCTTTGACGACATCAGCAGCGGTTAGAGGAATGTCTGCTTGCAATTCCATACCGTTGATTAAACCCCAGCCACGGACTTCAGCAATTTTATGGGGATAGTTCGCGGCGATCGCCTCCAACCCTACGCGTAATTGCTCACCCCTTGCTTCCACATTCTGCAAAAGATTCTCCTGTTCTAATGTCTGACAGACAGTGAGGGCAGCTGCACAAGCAAAAGGATTCCCACCAAAGGTGCTAGCATGTTCTCCTGGTTGGAAAACATCGCAGAATGATTTGCTCATCATTGCCCCAATTGGGATACCACCACCTAAGCCTTTGGCACTGGTGAAGATATCTGGTTCAACGCCGATATGTTCGTAACCCCATAATTTGCCGCTGCGTCCCATACCGACTTGCACTTCATCAAAAATTAGCAGCACCCCAGTCTCATTGCAAATCCGCCGTAGCTTTTGGAAGTAGGCAATGTCTCCCGGACGAATGCCGCCTTCTCCTTGCAATGGTTCCAAAAGAATCGCCGCCACGCGGTAATTACCTTCATCCAGTTCACCAATTGCCGCTTCCACCGCGCCAATATCATTATAAGGTACGTAGTGGAACCCAGGCACTAAGGGATCAAAGTTCTTTTGATACTTCCTTTGCCCTGTTGCAGTCACTGTCGCTAAAGTTCGTCCGTGGAAACTGGCGTGTGCGGTTAAAATTATTGGTTGTTCAATTTCTAACACCGTGTGGGCATATTTCCGCGCCAATTTAATTGCGGCTTCGTTTGCTTCCGCCCCTGAGTTGCAGAAAAATACCCGATCAGCACAAGAATGTTGAACTATCCACTTTGCCAATTCTCCCTGTTCTGGAATATAGTACAAATTAGAAACGTGATGTAGTTTTTGAATTTGGCTTGTCACTGCTGCTACTAATGCAGGGTGGGCATGTCCTAACGTGCAAGTCGCGATCCCAGCCACAAAGTCGAGATATTCTCGCCCCTGTGTATCCCAGACACGGCAGCCATATCCCCGTTCTAGGGCGAGAGGAAACCGCGCATAGGTGGACATTACAGCTTGATTAAAATCATCTGGATCAAAGGTGCTAGATGAAACAGGAACTGCCTGTTGATCTATTGTTTCTTGTCCAACCAGAGTTTGTCTGCTCACTACCTAAATCCTCCAAATCCTTTATCTTAAAGTTACTCACTATGATCAAAATTTTGCAAAAAATCTTCTTATTGACCAGGGCAAAATTTAACCCCAAGCTACGCTGAGATATTCAAAAATCGGGTAGCTATGGTGAAACACCGTGTACTCAACACTTGAGCAAAAATATCGTCGCATTCAAAAAGAACTTATGGCAGGGGCGATCGCCCTAGGCTGTGTCTTCCTCATTGGTACTTTATGGTACTTCCTGGTGGAAGGTTGGTCTTTGCAGGATGCGGCTTACATGACGGTAATTACCTTATCTACCGTTGGCTACGGAGAGACGGAACCTCTGGGACCGCGAGGACGGTTATTTACCATTGCCCTGATTTTGATGGGTGTGATCACTATTGGTTACATTGTTAATCGGTTTACAGAAGCCGTAATTCAAGGTTATTTTCAAGAAGGAATTCGACTACGACAACAGCGACGCGTAATGGACTCATTATTAGGGCATTATATCATCTGTGGATTTAGTCGAACTGGTCGTCAAATTGCCAAGGAATTTCGGGCAGAAGACGTTGCTTTTGTGATTATTGATTCTGATCTAGAATCTGTACAAAAGGCACAGATAGAGGGTTATACTGTATACCAGGGTGATGCCACTCTGGATGAGAGTCTACTGCAAGTTGGTGTAGAACGAGCAATTTGTATTGTGGCGGCACTGCCTTCAGATGCGGAAAATTTATATACAGTGTTGTCAGCAAAAACACTGAATCCAAATATTAGAGCGATCGCACGGGCAAGTACAGAAGAAGCGTTGCAAAAGTTACAACGCGGTGGCGCAGATGCTGTGATTTCTCCTTATATTACTGGCGGTAAGCGAATGGCGGCTGCTGCCCTCAGACCCCAGGTCATGGACTTTGTAGACGGTATTATCTCAGGTACAGACCGACAATTGTACATGGAAGAATTTTTGCTTGACCCGGCGACTAGTCCTTTTGTGCGTCAAACCTTAGGACAAGCAAGATTGCGGGCACAAACAGGGGCACTGCTGCTTGCGATCCGTCGTGCCCACGGGGAACTGATCGGAGGGCCTACTGCCGAAACGGTATTTATGCCAGGAGATGTACTGATCGCTATGGGCACATCAGAACAACTGCGGGCCCTCAACCAACTTTTGGGACCCATTGGGTCTCAAAAGTTGCGGCGACCGAAGAAGAAGTAAGAAAAAAGGGAGCAGGGAGCTTTATTTTTTTGACTTTTGACTTTTGACTTTTGACTTTTGACTTCCCGCTAGGCGGTGGGGGGGAGTTAAGCTAAAGTCAGGTCTAATGGGCGTTCAGTATCATCTTCACCCAGGTACTCTCCATTTTGAATTTCTAGAAGAATTAGTGGAATGAAACCTGGATTTTCGATACTATGAAGAGTCGCTGCGGGGACATAGGTTGACTCGTTGCGGTTAAGTAATATTTCTTCGCCGCCACATTTCACCTGTGCTATACCAGAGACGACAACCCAATGTTCACTGCGGTGATAATGGATTTGTGGCTTAATCCGGTGCTTAGGCTTTATTTCTAGGCGATTAATTCTATAAGTCGTGCCTTCCTCTATGACGTCTACGGTACCCCAGTATCGTTTACCTGAATGAGAAGAAGACTGATTTACGTTTGAGAAGGCAAGATTCTCGTCCTGTGTCATAATTGGTTTCCAAACTAGACAACTATGACTATTATTTAGCACGTTGACGTTGTTTGCCCAGCCACCCGCTATGAAGGTCAGAAACACCTCCTGACTCCTGACTCCTGACTCCTGACTCCTTTTGTTATTTCCAACCATGCAAGGGTGCCACGCTTGTTGTCACCGATTTAATTATGCTTGGGGAAGCTACTGATATCAAGATGCTAGGATAAACTGCCATTCCCCAATCAGGATGGATTAATACACGGCATTTGTTTTGCATCACTGGATAGTTGAGTAAAGCTTTCGCAACTGCTGTGTCGTTATGGGGAATTTTTCCTGGACGGGAAAGCAAGGGATAGCCAGTACGGGGGTCAATTAAATCTGTGAGATAACCGCGATCACGCAGATTAAATGCGACATCACAGCCAAACCGCATAAACTTTTCTCGCAATCGGTTTTTTTCTGCCTCTATTTCTGGTGTAATTTCGACTAGTTCATATTGCGATTGCTGTAAAACAATCATCACCCACAAAAAAGGCTGATGTTTCCAATCTGGTAATATCCGTTCGCAGTTGGCACAGATATACTGACTGGGAGGATGAATTGAAATCTGAACTGCTTGTCCTGTTTTGCCAACCAAATTAATGAAACAGCCTTGCTCAGAAGTGTAAACCGTCGTTTGAGAGTTCACTCAACCTTATTTGGTTTTGCTAGTTTTTAAATTCAACTTTTGTTTTGATGATAACTCCTAAATAGTTCTAAAAATCATCAAATTTCTCTGAGAAATTCGCTTTATTTAAAACTAACATTGATGTGGTATTAATTTTTAATAGTATTATTAAATAATCTTAACCTAACTTAATCTCGTTTTATGATAATGCGGTATTAGTTTGTAGTTAGCGCTTTAACGCTAACTACGAACGTAATACAAGATTGATGTGTTCTTGAGAACACCCGATTAATCAAGTTTTAAAGCATTGACTGGAACTTCATCCCAAGAATTAACTGTTCGCAATTGCGCTACCCAACCCCATGCCTTTTGCAAGTCGGTTAAATTCTGCTTAAAGGACTCATGGCAATCTTTAGCTTGGGACTCATCACAACATGCAATACAAGCATGAATCATTCCGGAGGAGTCAATTTGTTCGTTTATCCAAATAGTCATGTTAGGAGTTAAGAGTTAGAAGTTAAGAGTTAGGAGTTAGGAGTTAGGCGTTAGGAGTTAATAAATCCTTATTCCCCACACCCCACTCCCGACTTAGGGTTTTTGCGCGGCGATCGCGAGTTGTACACCTTGAACCTGACGTAGGCGGTCCATAACTGCGACGACCTGACCATGAGTGACGCGTTCATCTGCATTAATGATGACCAAACTTTTTTGGTTAGGTCCAATCAAGGTTCGTACTTGGGTTACCAAAGCATCGAGAGTCATGGGTTTACGGTTCAGGCTAATTTTTCCACTCCGATCTACGGTGACTGTAATTGGTGCGGATGCTTCTTGTTGTGCTGTCCCTGCCTGAGGTAGATTTACAGGTAATCCTTCTGACCGGGTTAAAAACAGTGTTGACATGATAAAAAATGTCAATAATGCAAACATCACATCAATCATCGGCACGACGTTGATCTGAAGTGGTAATTCTGGTTCATCTGGTAGGCGCATAAGTTTTATCTCCTCTTTCATAGCGACGACGATACAGTAATTCTAGTTGTCCGCCATACTCTTGAATTCGTGCAATTTGCCGCTGGTAAAGTCCTCGGAAAGTGTTGGCAAATAAAAGTGTAAATATAGCAACGACTAATCCTGACGCAGTAGCAGTCAAAGCTTCACTAATTCCACCTGTAACATTTGCTGTTCTCGTACCTCCCACATCACCAATATTGAGAGAGGCAAATGAGGCAATTAATCCCAAGACAGTACCAAGCAGCCCTAAGAGTGGTGCAAGACCGATGATTGTCTCAAAGATGTTTTGGAAACGCTTCAGTAAAGGTATTTCAGCTTGCGCTTCACTTTCTAATGCCAAGCGAAACTCTTCTGGCGTTGCTTCTTCGAGTTCCAACGCTGCTAAAAAAATTCGCGCCAGTGGCAAATCCATATTTTGCTGGAGTTTTTCCAAAGCACCAACAACGTTATTAAGACGATAAAGATTTAGCACCTCTCGGATAACACGGCTTTGACGGCTATTGATCCGCGCCCAAAAGACAACACGTTCAATAATCAGCGCCACCGCTAACAGTGAAAATCCTAAAAGGGGCCACATGACAACCCCACCTGCCGAGAATAGATTATGAATTACCATACACTGTTGTTCAACTCCGAAAGCGAAACTAAACTAGGAGTCAGGAGTCAGGAGTCAGGAGTCAGGAGTTAAGAGTCACAATACAGCTTACGAAAAATTTTCATTCTTCTTGAAACTTCTGACTTCAGGCATGGGATATTCTGACTTCTAACTTCTTGATTCTGACTCCTGACTTCTGACTCCTTATAATAGTTGAGCCACGCTGTAAAATTATAGTCACATGCCTGCGTTTTTATTAGAAGTCGGTACAGAAGAACTACCTGCAAGTTTTTTGAGTGATGCCCTAACACAATGGCGATCGCGCATTCCTCAAGCTTTATCAGCACAAAGCTTAAACAGCGAAGCTGTAGAAGTTTATGGTACTCCCCGTCGTCTAGCGGTACTCATTCAAGGGTTACCATCCCAGCAACCAGACCGTGAAGAAGACGTTAAAGGTCCGCCCGCCCAAACAGCGTTTCAAGATGGGAAACCAAAACCAGCCGCAGTCGGCTTTGCTAAAAAGCAAGGTGTGGATGTTTCTGCTTTGGAAATTCGCACCACTGATAAAGGGGATTTTATCTTTGTGCGGAAGGTTATTCCTGGTCGTCCCGTGGCGGAAATTTTGACGGAACTTGTCCGAGAGTGGATTTGGGGTTTAGAAGGTAAGCGGTTGATGCGGTGGGGTGATGGGGATGCACGGTTTTCCCGTCCGATTCGTTGGTTGGTTGCTTTGTTGGATGACGCAGTATTACCGATTGAATTGGTGAACGGTTCCGAGACGATTAAAAGCGATCGCCTTTCTCACGGTCATCGCGTTTTGTATCCAAAAACTGTGACAATTCCTCAAGCTACTGACTATCTTACTGCTTTACGCTCTGCATACGTGGTCGTAAATCCTGATGAACGAGCAACTACAATTCAACAGCAAATTCAGGAGTCGGTGCAAGAGGTAGATGGGTATGCGGAAATTTACCCAGGTTTGTTAGCGGAAGTGACTAACCTTGTAGAATGGCCAACCGCCGTTGTCGGCAAATTTGAATCAGAATTTCTGAACTTACCAACTGAGGTGATTACGACTGTGATGGTAAGTCATCAGCGTTATTTCCCAGTTTTTACAGCAGCCAATACCAAGGAATTACTTCCTTATTTTGTCACCATTTCCAACGGGGACCCAGCCAAATCGGATATTATTGCTGTAGGGAATGCAAGAGTGATCCGGGCTCGGTTGGCTGATGGACAATTTTTCTATAAGGCTGATTTAGCGAAGCCTTTGGATAGTTTTTTACCTCAGTTGGCAAAAGTTACTTTCCAAGAAGATTTGGGTTCGCTGCTAGACAAGGTGGGACGAATCGAAAAAAATACCGAGCTGATTATAGCACAACTCAAGGTACATTTAAATAGTCATGATTTCCTTGATCTTCTTGCAACAGCTCCTCGTGCAGCTAAGCTGTGTAAAGCCGACCTTGTCAGCCAAATGGTCTATGAGTTTCCGGAATTACAGGGAGTTATGGGACAAAAGTATGCAGCAGCAAGTGGAGAATCAGAATTGGTAGCAACGGCAATTCTTGAACATTATTTGCCTAAGGGTGCAGATGATGTTTTACCCCAAACCCTTGGAGGTCAAGTTGTTGGGTTAGCAGACAGACTCGACACATTGGTCAGCATCTTTTCTCTGGGGATGATACCGACGGGTTCTTCTGACCCTTTTGCCTTGCGGCGGGCGGCAAATGCTGTGGTTAATGTGACTTGGTCGGCTAATTTGCGTGTTAATTTGCAACAACTACTTGAGCAAATTGCCGGGGATAATACGCAATTGCTTCTGGCTTTGCAAGACTTTTTCTTACAACGTGTTCGGACATTACTACAAGAAGAACATCGAATAGATTATGACTTGGTAAATGCAGTGTTGGGAGAGAATGACCCAGAATATGCAGAAAGGGCGTTAAAGGATTTATTGGATGTGCGCGATCGCGCCTTATTCCTCCAACAAATTCGTCATGATGGCACTTTGGAAAAAATCTACGAAACTGTGAACCGTTCCACTCGTTTAGCAGCACAGGGAGATTTGGATACAAAACAGCTAGAACCAGAGTCTGTTATCCGCAAAGAACTATTCCAGAAGTCATCAGAAGCAGCCTTTTACGATATCTTGGTAGATTTACTGCCCCAAACTGTCGCCGCCCAGCAATCAGGAAATTACCAGCAATTAGTAACAGCATTAGTGGAAAATACTCCCACAGTGAGTAACTTTTTTGACGGACCAGAAAGCGTTTTAGTGATGGACTCAGATCCAGAAATTAAGCGGAATCGGTTAAACTTGTTGGGATTACTTCGTAACCATGCACGTGTTTTGGGTGATTTTGGTGCGATCGTCAAAAATTTGTAGCATAAGTCAACAAAAAGAGGTGTAAATCATGCCAATAAACGTTACGATAATGATTGCTTAACCAGGGAACTCTGCCACAGTCTATGCCACTAGCTCATGTAATTGGATTAGGAAAATCTGGTGTTGCTGCGGCGAGATTGTTGAACCGGGAGGGTTGGGAGGTGGTGCTGAGCGATCGCAACACCTCCGAAAGCCTCCTTCAACAACAGCAAGAGCTTGCCGCAGAAGAAATAACTGTCAAACTAGGGTATTCCCTAGAACTAGAAGGTACTGACTTACCCGAGTTGATTGTTGTAAGTCCTGGCGTACCTTGGGATCTCCCTGCCCTAGTCAGGGCAAGGGATTTGGGGATTAAAACCATCGGGGAAATGGAACTCGCTTGGCAAAATTTACAATCCATCCCGTGGATAGGAATTACCGGAACCAACGGTAAAACCACTACTACCTCCTTAATTGCCGCAATTTTTCAAACCGCAGGACTCAACGCTCCCGCTTGCGGTAATATTGGCTATGCTGCTTGTGAAGTCGCCCTTTCTTCAGGAAGAGGGGAAGTGGACAACTCAGGGTTCCTGCTTGATTGGGTCATTGCCGAAATGAGCAGCTATCAAATCGAATCTTCTCCCTCCCTTGCGCCGAGAATTGGTATTTGGACAACTTTTACGCCAGATCATCTCAGCCGTCATAAAACTTTAGAAAACTACTACAATATTAAAGCGCACCTACTGCGTCAGTCTGAGTTGCAAGTGTTCAACGGTGATGATGCATATTTACGGAAGGTAAGTGTCAGCCATTACCCAGATGCTTATTGGACGAGTGTCAGAGGGAAAGAAAATCTCATCGGTTCCAAAGGCTTCTATATTGAAGATGGTTGGGTGATGGAAAGATTGGATGCAACCTCAAAACAAGATCAACCTATTGTGAAAACTTCCGCTTTGCGAATGGTAGGAGAACATAACCTGCAAAATCTACTGATGTCAGTAGCAGCAGCGCGGTTAGCGGGGATTGATCAAGATGTGATTTCTCACGCTGTCAGTGAATTTCCAGGAGTTCCTCATCGTTTAGAACATATTTGTACTTGGGAAGGAATTGATTTCATCAACGATAGCAAAGCAACTAACTACGATGCAGCAGAAGTTGGCTTAGCATCGGTCAAAAGTCCAGCCATTTTGATTGCTGGTGGTGAAGCAAAAGCGGGTGATGACACTGGCTGGATCGCAAAAATTCAATCCTCAGCAGCGGCGGTGTTGCTTATTGGTAGTGCTGCTAGTGCATTTGCCCAACGCCTACAAGAAGTGGGCTATGACCATTTTGATATTGTAGAAACAATGGAACGGGCTATCCCCAAATCTGCCGAATTGGCAAAACAATACCAAGCGCCCGTTGTGCTGTTGTCTCCTGCTTGTGCAAGCTTTGATCAATATCCCAACTTTGAACAACGGGGGGAGCATTTCCGGCAATTATGCCTTGCTTGGGCGGGAAAATAGTTTAAGCTCGTGTATAGTCGCGATTCAATTTATTGACAGAAGCGTTAAACAATCATTACAAAATGGATAGAATCTCAAGAAAGGTTTCAATCCTGCGAATGGGTTTCATTTAATTGAAAGCTGGTAACTTTCCTGGGATTAAGGCTTTTTCGATTTCAGTTTCAATCCCGCGAACGGGTTTCATTTAATTGAAAGTTAATAGCTATGATGTTTGATGAAAATTGCACTGCGTTTCAATCCCGCGAACGGGTTTCATTTAATTGAAAGCCTATCACGACGAATTGGTGGTCCTATTTTCACCGCCCAAAGGACGCTTGCCGTCCTACAGCACGATTCGACGCACGTTATTGCGGCTAGAGTATCAGGTTTATGCCGCCTGTTTATCCCGGTTTTTCGGGGTGCAACCCTCTAAGGGAGAAACCATTGCGACCGATGGCAAAGTGCTGCGGGGGTCCTATGAAGCCATCAGCGATGACCCAGCAGTGGATTCCCATCCTGCCATTATGTTGGTCACCGCCTACATTGTCGAACGAGGACTGATTCTCGAACCCTATGAGGTGGAGTCAAAGACGAATGAAATCACCATTTAGAATGAAATAGCCCTGGGGCATAATGCAAGAGTTGTTAACAGGAAAACCCGACGTGTTCCGGATGCTTCAAATGATTAAACACTATGAGCAAACAATATAAAATATATCTTGATGCCTGCTGTTTCAATCGTCCATTTGACGACCAAACCCAATCCCGTATTTATTTAGAAGCACAGGCAGTTATGACAATTCTGAGTCAATGTCAATCTCTTAATTGGAAATTAATTAACAGCAGTGCTTTAATCGCTGAATTAAACCAAATATCTGATATAGAAAGACTAGAAAACGTCAAAAAATTACTTTTTATTGCTAAAATACAAGTTATTAGTAGCGCCATAATTGAAAACAGAGCAGTCCAACTCCAAAAATTAGGATTCTCAAGCTATGACGCCGCCCACATCGCCTGCGCTGAAAGAAGTCAGGCAGATGTATTTCTCACAACAGATGACAGACTCTTCAAAAAAGCCCAAAAAAACTCTCAATTGATTAACGTAAAGATTAATAACCCCGTTCAATGGCTGACAGAAGTAATACAAGCGGAGGAAAGTAATGATGAAAACCCAAAATGAAATTATCAAACAGGGCTACGATGCCTTAATCAATTCTCTGGGAGTTACCGATACTATTCGGTTTATTCAATATTTCAGTCCCGGTAAAGGAGATTATACCAAAGAACGTCATCAATGGCTAGATGAAAAAACTTTGGCTGAGGTTCTGGTGGAGATGAAACAATTGCAGTCAGATGACACCAATCAATATGACGAAATTATTGAGTAGCGAGCGCTTGTTGGACAATTACGCACGATTTCTGGCGCACTTTTATCACTAATTTGTTAGCTGCTGGTGTTGACGTGCTTACGGTTAGCCGTCTCGCTGGTCATGCGGACCCAGCCACTACTCAAAAATACGACCTGCGTCCTGAAGAAGCTAAGCGAGCTGCTGTGCAACAGCACTTGCACGTTCCTTATGACGGCTGACCGAATAAAGAGAACTTGACCGACGAGGTTCTAGGAATACTGGGCATTAAGCGTCTCTAAGGTTAAAACTATTTATAGAGTTTTTATCGTTTATATAGTTCATATACTGCATTTAGTAAATGTATTAATTTTGGATTAAGCTTTTCGTAAAAGTGACAAGTAATTCTACTCTTTTCTCTATAAAAGCATTGAAATTATCATTGAAGGTATTTGATGGGCATAAAGCCCGGTCTAAAATGTCTTTTAAATCCTCTTTCTTTGGCATCATTTTGACATATTCCGATGGTTTTTTAGCTGATATTTTTTTATTTTCTGAAGTGCGTAATATTAGCCGCCTATCTGGAACTTTACCACCTGTCAAGCCATTTAACTTTGATGATAATTCTTGGGATTTAAGAGCAATTAATCCTAAAGGTCAAATTAAGCGTTCCCAATATATTGTTAACTTTGATTCACTATTTCTGGATTGGTTTATCATTTTAGCCAAGCAATATATTTACTATTTATGTAAATCACAAAAATCGGACTCGGCTATTCAACAACGTTTAGTGGGATTGCGGAAGTTTTCTCGTTATCTTGAAGAGAAAGATCTGAGC
>CAIVAU010000057.1 GCA_903903925.1 uncultured cyanobacterium | reverse complement strand
TATCAGTTGATTTATCAATATTATTAATATTTTAATTAGACCATTTAGCTCATTAATAAAATTAATGTTCTGAACTTATCATGGCGTTTTTAACTTTATTTTCCGACAAGTATAAGTTAAAATAATGTATTAAGCTTTTAAAGATAAAATAATATTATTAAAATTTTTCACCAAACCACTCTTATATTTATTGCTCCTTATTGAGAATATATCTAATAAATTTTACTATCCCAAATCTGTTTTTTTTGAGATCAATGTAATTTTTTACTCCTTTTTCATGAACCAACTTCCGTAATAACCGATTGTGACAGTTAAGGGTGCGGAATGTGGGTTAAAGGAATATCAAAATAAATGGCAGAAATTAATGATTTTAAAGACTTAAAAATTTGGCAAAAGGGTATGGATATAGCCGAAAAGTGCTATTTTTTGACTAAACCTTTTCCGTGCATATGAGTTATATGGCATAGTGCAACAAATCCGAAAATCAGCGGTATCTATTCCAGCTAATATCGCCGAAGGATATGGCAGAAGATCAACAGCTGAATACATCAGATTTCTTAATATTTCTCAAGGCTCGGTTAATGAATTAGAAACTCATATTATTTTGTCTCACCGGGTAGCACTATCTAAACAAGAAGATATAGAACCAATTATTTCGTTACTTAGAGCTATGGAGTCGAATGATTATTGCTCTGATTAAGAAGCTAGAATCGTAGTCCCTCTTACCTTCTTCCCTTCTTCCTTCATTCCCTGTTCCCTGTTCCCTCTACCAAATTGTTGATTTAGCATAACAAGTACTGAAGAACCATAAATATCTGCCCAATCGCCTCTAGTATTACGTGCCCAGTCCGTGGAAGCACTCACTACAAGAAAGATCCAGTAGAATTCAATGAATTCAATAACTGCTCTGTCACTTCAATCAAATCAAGCACAGAACTTGACGTTAGTTGGTTGATTTTGAAACCATGAGCGATGGCATTACGCAACCGAAAAGCATTCATGAGCAATTGGTAATCAGGTTGAGAAATGACTCCCTCAGTCGCCAACTGCTTCAACAAATAAAGCGGTTCAAGTCTAGGCAAACACAGCCCTTCTTGATTCACAAGAAGTCTTAGAGTTGCCTCAGCAAGAGACCAAGCATAAAGGATAGCTGATTCTGGATGATGAACTGTAAGCTCTCTAGCTACTTGCAATTGTGGCTTGATCTCATGTTCTTCAAGAGAGCCTTCTACCTCAGCGAAGTATGGTGCGTCCTTTCGGTTAGTCATCACTAATTCAACTCTCCAACCGGGATGCTCTTGTACTACCTGAGCTAACCCCTGTAGATCTTGTGCAGAAGCGATAGAAGAACGTGACTTTACCTCAACCACAACCGCTTCTTCTCCTCGGCGTACTATCATGTCAGGGTGGTAGCTCCTTAGAAATTCAGGTAAATCTTCAGGTTTGGGCCGAAGCAGCACCTCGTAACCTTTCTGACGATATTCCTCCGCTAGTTCAAGTAATCGTTCTTTTTCCAGTTGTTGTATTTGGGCATTCATCAGACAATAACCTCCTGATCAGGAGCATCCGTTACGACAATGTGTAAGAACTCATTACCTCTAGCAAACCCTTCAGCCAGTATGGGAGTTATATTTTCTACTCTAAACTTGCCAGATAAATCTCTTTTTCTTACCAGGACATCAGTAAAAGATTTATTCATTAAAGTTGCGGTTCTTGACCAAAACGCCTCTGCAATTCTGCTTCTGCTTCGTCAATTGTCATAGGAACTGGATTAGGAGAAGCAGCGCGTCTCCTGTCAATATAAACATGAAATGCTTCATCATCATTTCGGTGTGCCAAGACGTAAGCCTTCAGCTGCGTAATCGGCATCTGTTGAAAATTAGGTTGAGTTGTCATAACCAAATTACCTCTGCGGTCGGTGTAACTTCGGCTTCTATTGAGTCATTAGCTAGGACGTAGATGTTTTGGGTACGCTCATCTAATCTCACAAGGTCTATTTTTTTATAGACTCTGGTAAGTTGAGCGCAAATCCGAATTCCTGCTATTGCTTGCTCGGCTGTTGGGTATGGTGGTTTATTCATTATCATCTTAAAGGCTAGTTGTAGTAGCGCACCCCAATTTGGGCATAAAATTTTACAACGTGTCTCAATTGGCACATATTTCGGGGCGAGAAAACTTTTAACTTCTACTACTGTTCTACCGAGCACAATACATCATCATCTTGGAAAAACCTTAGATAAATCGAGTGATAAATCAGGGAAACATGGCAGATTAACAGATTCATTAGCTAAAAAAATCACCTTTCTGCGATACCCAAATTTGCCTTGCAAATCTTGATATGGTTCGCTGTAGCATTCAAGATAATTATTTACTAAATTAAATATCCATTAAGAAGGCAGAAGTACGAAGGCAGAAGGCAGCTATGTATCCCCATAACTAAAGTCAGGGGATTTAACAAGGACGCAGTATTTCTTGCGCTGCGCATCTCGAAATACATATTTTCTTTGTTTTTCATAACTAAAGTTAG
>CAIVAU010000056.1 GCA_903903925.1 uncultured cyanobacterium | reverse complement strand
TTGATGTGCCGCCAATGGTTCATCTTTGTTAAATCCGTATGTTGGTGTGCTCAATCTGTACGTTGGATAACGCATTGGGGTCATCTGTACTGTAATTAGCGTTGAATCTAAGATGTACATTTCCATTGGGGTTTGATTTGGATCTTTTTGATCTTTGCGATATAGTAGGGTGAAAACTTCACCTGCAAGATCAAACCACAAAACAAATTGTGACCAAAATTCGTATTGGCTTTGGAAATTATTTGGTTCTCTTAAAAGATTTAAAACTTGCCTGGCTTTGTTTTTATCCCTTGCGCCAATGGTTTCGGATTTCATTGCACTTTCAAAAGTGCCATCATCCAATTTGTACATTATGTCAATACTACACTGCGCCAATGCCCTAGCCTTAACGCCTACGCAACTCATTATTGTTGAATTGCGAGACATAACCGACATATCCACAATTCGACCTGCATTTGTGGTGCTTGATGTAGCCCAAGCCAAAGATAGTCAAACTCTTAAGTAAGAAACTCAATGACTCCGGAACAATTTCTTGAATTTGCCAGAGTTTTGCCAGAACCTTTACTTTTGGTGAGTGGCGAAGGTCAGATCCTAGCCAGTAATAAACCGGTCGTAGATATACTCGGGTTACGCCGTCAGGAACTACAGGGGAGAAAGCTGTTTGACTTCGTAACTGAGACTACTAACAAAATTTCGACCTACTTAGAAGCTTGTGCAAGTAGCCAAGCAATGGTGATTGGCTCCTTGACTTTACGTAAGAACGATGGACAAATGTTAGTATGTCGTTGCCGAGGAGCAGTCGTTCAACCAATGTCCGCTGAATCTTCAGCTTTGATTCTCTTACGCTTAGAAAATCAGGCTTTAGCCATCAACAATTTTGTCTTGCTTAATAAAAAGATAGACGAATTAGCAAAAGAAATCCAAAGACGTAAACAGGCAGAAGAAGCACTCTTGAAAGCTAATGAAGAGCTAGAAATGCGAGTTGAGGAACGTACAATAACATTAAAAGAGACACTAAATGAACTGCAATGTGCCCAAACTCAACTGATTCAAACGGAGAAAATGTCTAGTTTGGGTCAGGTAGTTGCTGGGATCGCTCATGAAATTAACAACCCACTCAACTTTGTTGGCGGCAATCTCACCTACGCCCAAGAATACATCAGGGATTTATTGAAGTTGATACAACTTTATCAAAAGTGTTATCCTAATCCGGCTCAAGAAATAGAACAGGAAATAAAAGTTATAGAATTGGATTTTCTAGTACAAGACCTGACGAAACTCCTCAGTTCTATGTTAGTAGGAACAAAGCGGATTCAGGAAATTGTTAAATCATTACGAAGCTTTTCGAGGCGCGATGAAGCAGAACTCATACCAGTCAATATCCACGAAGGAATTGACACGACTCTAATGATACTTGAACACCGCTTGCAAGCTACAAATAAATACCCAGAGATCAAAGTTATCAAAGAGTACGGACAATTACCTTTAGTTGAGTGCTACCCCGGTCAACTCAACCAAGTGTTTATGAATATTATTGCTAATGCAATTGATTCTTTAGAAGAGGGAGTAGGGAACTTGAAATCTCCTCTGATAATGACTCAGGGCAGTCGCTTAATGAGCGTCTTCCAACAAAAGCAACGAGCGTTAAGATTGCCCATTGCCAAGAGGGAACTTAGGGTTCTCACAAAAAAGTTGCAATTAGGGGTACGGGGAACTCGGAGTTCCTACAAAGTTGTGATTAGGGACATGAAGAAAGATCAAACCCCCACTCCCTGCTTGCTACTACGCCAGTTACCTCAACTCTCAATCCCTCATCCAGGTACTGGTGAGCCTACTCCCCAGATTTACATTCGCACCGAGTTACTTGATGATCACTGGGCGGTCATAACCATTGCTGATAATGGTCTGGGAATGAATGAACAAGTGCGATCAAAGTTATTTGACCCGTTTTTTACCACTAAACCAGTAGGGAAAGGCACTGGAATCGGTCTATCGATCAGCTACCATATTGTAGTTGAAAAACATGGTGGACAGCTAAGTTGTTTATCTGCTCCACAACAAGGGGCAAGGTTTGTGATTAAGATTCCTGTGACTTCACTTAAATACAAAAAATTATCTTATTGATGACTGATCTTCCTCAGATCTTTCTCACCTATTAAAAAATAGAAACACTGCTTGCATCAATCCGACAACAAAACCCAAAACACCCCCTAAAGTGACAATTGCCTGCAATTCATTTTTTACAATTCCCTCAATTGCAGCTTCTAAATCAGCGGGTGAAGTTGATTTTACGCGATCAATAATTACCTGATCAATAGCCAAAATGGGAATTATTTGGGCAACTATCGCTTCTAAATCTTTTTCTAAATAACGATCTAATATTAAAGCTAGTTCTTGACTTACAAGTTCTAAAGAAGCACTTACAGCTTTGGAATTACTAAGGCGATCCAATAGTAGTACAGTAACATTTTCCCAGTTAACTGACTCACTTAATCCTTGCAATAAGTCGCTACCGCGTGTTTGCACATATTGGCGAACACTATCACGAGTCGTTTTCCTTAGTTGTCTTACCGTCCCTACTGGCAAATTTTGTAAAGATATTTCTTGCAGAAATTTTTTTATGCGATCGCGCACATACAAATCTTGAATCAATTCTCGCAAGCGAGCATTAGTAGCGTCTTTTTCATCCAAGCAATAAGTCCGCAATCGGCTTAAAGTATTGCGTAAGCCAAATAGATTTGCCACCACCCAATAGGTACCACTAGTCTTTTCCCGAAAGCTTTCATCAATAGTTTGAATCGTGCGATCGCTCAGAAAATTAATTGTCGCCTGTCGTAGTAGATCTGGTGGTATAACCACTTCTAAAAGCCAATCAGCGAGGCGTGTTGCTTGTTCTTGACTCAGTTGAAAATCCAGCAAGATCTGGTCAAAAATTTGATTGATCTGCGCTTCCAAAAAGTCTTCACGCCGGGCCAAAGTTTTGAGGATACGGGGTAATGATTCTCCTAAGGAATCCCGCAAAATCCCTGCGACTATCGTGGTAGTTTTCTGCTGGTTATCAGATTTGAGTTGATCGATAGCCATTTGCAGTAACCAGAGAATTCCTCCTTGCACGCGTTCAACTTGCAACAGACGCCGTGCTATATTTTGCAATTCCTCTGGTGTCAGCAGCGACCCCATAATAGTTGCTGAGATCCTCTGAGCAAGGCGTTCCTGGTTGCTGGGGATCAATCCAGGGGTGAAGACTACCTTCCGTCCACCAATGTAAATTGCTCGGTAGGGTCGAAATAACATTTTGATGGCTATATCGTTGGTGAAATAGCCAATAATTGCACCCAAAACCGGGGGAGACACATAAAGCCAGAGATGAGACCAATCCAAGGGACGAATTCAGTGGGGAGTAGGGAGTGGGGAGTGGGGAGTTTTTACTACTCACTTCTCACTCTTTTTTTGAGAGCACTAGTACTCCCATCATACCGTTTGCAATGGGGTAGTGTGTGGCAGTATTAAACCCAGCTTGACGAGCTATCTCCACTTGCTCCTTTCCTGTGGGAAAACGGTCTAAACTGGGACTGATGTAGGCGTATTCTTCCTTTAAACCCAATTGATGGGCAACTGGAACGACAAGATGATCCATATACCACTGTTGAAAGGCATGGATTTGTGGATTGCTGGGACGATGAAAGTCTAAAATCGAGGCTTTGGCATTTACTTTGAGGACGCGGTGCATTTCTTTCAAACTTCGGGGAATATCTGTTACGTTTCGTAAACCATAGCCCATGGTTATGGCGTCGAATTGGTTATCCTCAAAGGGTAAATCCAATACATCGGCTTCCACCCAAGTAATAGAGGGAGGTGGATACTGGCTCTGAGAGCGAAATGCGGCAATTTCTAACTGTGCAGTCGAAAAATCTACTCCATACACTTGTCCCATTGCTCCCACTCGCCGCGCTAAGCGCAAGGATAGGTCCCCACTGCCACAACACAAATCTAAGCTTGTATCGCCCGCTTTGGCTTCGCTCCATTTCACCGTCATTTCCTTCCAAATCCTGTGTTGTCCCAGACTCAACCAATCATTTAATCGGTCGTAAACTGGAGCAATTCGGTTAAATATAGCACGAATTTGATTATTAGTCATCAGTTAATAGTCAATCATCAATAGCCAACAGTCAGGTCGCTTCGCTCCAATTCAAAATTTAAGCAGGACAACTTTTATTTATGATACTGCGTAGAAGTGAGTATAATCGCCACTAGTTGGGTTGACAAATGAAGGAGTTTCAGCTCATCTTCGCGCAAAGTGCATGGTTGTTGCCACTGTAGAGACAATACTGCTAGTAGTTTATCCTGTAAGGTGATTGGATTAATCAGATGTGCTTGAACACCAGAATTAGCGTAATGAGCAACACCTGCAAGCTTTTGATCGTTGGGTACATTAACTGAAACTTGCATTTTGTGAGTGGCGATCGCCTGCTCAAAAAGTGGGTCTTGTGCTAGCCAATTTTCGACTGTACTCCTGTTACTGTAAGTTGCTTGGGTTGGAACTAAGGTATTATCCTCTATAAATTGTAAAATGCAGTCATCTGCCGCGAAACTTTCACCAAAAACTGTGGCAATTAGCTTCAGGGTTACATTTAAGCTTGGAGTCTCTTGAGCAACCTGCACTAAAAGACTCAGTAACGCCATTTGGGCATTCACACGGCGCAATTCTTCTGTACGTTGCTTGAGCAAATCATAGCTTTCCGCCGCTCGTTGCACTACTGCCTTCAGTTCTCCTGGGTCCCAAGGTTTAGTAATGTACTTATAGACTTGTCCGGCATTAATCGCCTCCACTAAATCTTCAATATCAGTAAAACCTGTAAGGATAATTCTTACCGTATCTGGAAACTGGGGCACAGTCTTACTAAGAAACTCTGTTCCCTTCATTTCTGGCATTCGCTGATCGGAGATGATCACCGCCACCTCTCCTTCTGCTGCTAACACTTCCAAGGCGTTCATCCCGCTATATGCTTTGAAAACATGGAAGTCCCGTCGGAAGGTGCGGTAGAGCAAATCCAAGTTATCTGGCTCATCATCCACTACCAAGATTTTCTGCTTTTTTGATCTTTCTATAGTCATTAACTGATGTTTGATTTTATCGAGTTCAGGAATTGGATCATCCATAAAAACAATCCTTTAAATGTTAATTCTTTTGTTATATTCCATACAAAGCCAAATTGAAAATAGCTTGTATTAATGGTTTAACATCCTTTTGGATTTAATCAAAGAAATGAGTCACACCAAAGCTTTGCTTTAAGTGTAAATACGCAATATTTTTTTCTCATGCACTCACGTCGATAAATCTAGATGATAAAGTATGAAAATATGCATTATACTCCTAGTTGTTTAACCTAGCTAGGAGTTATAATTTTCTTCCTGTTGCCTCTTAAGCACTTAACGAGATTTTTTAGATGACTGACCTACCACCCAATCCTCAAAATCCTGACAACCCTATCAACGACGACATTGCGCAAGATTTGCTGCGAAAGCTGAGACAAAAGCAAGGTAACTGGGTGGAGTGGGGAGTTGCGATTACCCAACTGCAAAAAGCCAATTATAATCCCCAAACGATTTTTGAGGCAACTGGTTTTGAGCCAATTCAACAGAATCAGGTCATTGTGGGTTCACAAGTGTACAATTCTTTAGAAAATGCTGGTGCATCCGAGGCAGTGCGATCATATTACGCCACACGGGGAAGCGATGTATTATATGAACTACGTCTGCTGACTCAAGAAGAACGCGCTGCCACCGCCGAACTCATTTTCGATCACAAACTTGGCGTTGAAGAGTCACGGGAAGTCGCGAAAGCAGTTAAGGACTTATCCCGTCTCCGTATCCTACCTGAGGGGTTTGAAAGTCACCCAGGAGACGCTATGGCATATCAATGTTTGAAACTTGCCCGCCAAAATACAGACTTACAAGAGCGATCGCGTCTAATCGGCAAGGGCTTAAAATTTGCTCACACGCCAACAGCTAGGAACCAAATCGAACGATTACTGACTGATTTTACCATTGTACCCAAACGTCCCGCTCCAACTTTACCCTTTTACCGTCTGGAATCGGAGGACGAATTGCCCCGCCTCGTGCCTGTGGTAGGTGAATTACCACTGACATCACAAGACCTGCAAGACGTTCCCGTAGTCCAAGAAATTGAACCATTCCGTATGGTCAAATTCGGCGGAGAGCAAGCTTGGGTACCCTTACCAGGTTGGCAAGTCGTTTTGAGTGCAGAAGAGCCAGTGGTGATTTTGTGCAATAGTCATAACCTTCCTAACCAAACACAAACCACCCCAGGAGTTGTCTTAGTAGTTTTAGACCGCGCCCAACGGCAATGGGATGCTAATAGTTACTTTGTCGTTGAGAACTCCGGTCAATTGGATTTTCAGTGGTTTGAAAGCGTGCCGGAAATTCCCTTACTGGGACGAATTATTGTGATTTTGCGTCCAAAGAAAATTCTGGATGAAGAATTGACTAAGGATTCTTGGCAAATTGATGAATAGTTTTGAAGAAGAATTCAGAATTCAGAATTCAGAACTCAGAATCCATTAGTGGCGGTCTGAATCCCCCTCTAATTGTAGACCGCTAAATCTTCGATTTAGCGGGGGTCTTAAACCCTTAGACTCATCCACCAGTCGTACAGAATTCCCAAGCTGACTCCTGACTCCTGAGTTCTGTTTGATAAAACTTTTGCTAACAACTAAGAGCTAACCAGTATGCACTTTATGCATATTTTGAGCAATACTAGTACAAGAACTGTTACATAGAAGCCCAAAATGGAAATTCGCGCAATTAATACTTCACTTCTAGAATGGACTGGGGATGGCTTGGCAATAGGATTATTTGAGGATGGTGGAGAGTTAACTGGTGATGTAACGAATTTGGATGAAAAATTGGCTGGTTCGATCAAAGAACTGATTGCCGAGGAGGAATTTAAGGGTAAACAAGGCAGCAGCATCGCTACGCGAGTCGATACTGGTAGCCCAGTTCGTAAAGTCATTGTGGTGGGTTTGGGTAAAAAAGAAGACTTAAAGCTGGATAAAATACGGAGAGCAGCAGCAGCCGCAGCTCGTTTAGCTAAAAAGCAAAAGTGCAAAACCTTGGGGATTAGTTTGCCAGTCTGGAACAATGATGCCGCACAAACCGCGCAAGCGCTAGCTGAAGGTGTCGAGTTAGCACTATACCAAGATAACCGCTTTAAGTCTGAACCTGATGACCAAGGATCACAAGTCGAAAAAGTAGATTTACTAGAGTTGGGTGGACAGGAAGGAGCTATTACCCGTGCGCATCAAATCTGCTCTGGTGTCATTTTGGCACGCCAGTTGGTAGCAGCTCCAGCTAACTCAGTCACACCAATTACTATGGCGGAAACTGCTGTGGCGATCGCCTCTGAATATGGTTTACAAGTGAAAATCCTAGAACGGGAAGACTGTGAAAAGTTGGGCATGGGAGCTTTTTTAGGAGTAGCACAAGCTTCTGACCTCCCACCCAAATTCATTCACCTCACCTATAAGCCAGAAGGAACACCTAAGCGTAAGTTGGCAATTGTGGGTAAAGGTTTAACCTTCGACTCTGGTGGACTCAATATTAAAGGGACTGGCAGCGGCGTCGAAAATATGAAAATGGATATGGGCGGTGCAGCGGCTACTTTAGGAGCTGCTAAAGCTATTGGTCAGCTCAAGCCAGATGTCGAAGTTCATTTTATCTCCGCAGTGACTGAAAATATGATCAGCGGTCATGCCATGCACCCAGGCGACATCCTGCAAGCTTCTAATGGTAAGACTATTGAAGTTAATAATACTGACGCTGAAGGACGTTTGACTTTGGCAGATGCTCTAGTTTTTACTGAGAAGTTGGGAGTTGATGCGATCGTTGATTTAGCTACTTTAACTGGTGCTTGCGTCGTTGCCTTGGGAGATGATATTGCTGGCTTGTTCTCCCCCGATGATGCTTTAGCTTCTGAGTTAGAAAAAGCTGCTGAAATCTCAGGAGAGAAGATTTGGCGGTTGCCGATGGAAGACAAATATTTTGAAGGGCTAAAGTCTGGTATTGCTGATTTTAAAAATACTGGTCCACGTGCTGGTGGTTCAATTACTGCTGCCCTTTTCCTGAAGCAGTTTGTCAAAGAAACTCCTTGGGCTCACCTTGATGTTGCTGGTCCAATTTGGGCTGATAAGGAGAATGGTTATAACGGTTCTGGGGCAACTGGTTTTGGTGTTCGCACATTGGTTAGCTGGGTCTTAAGTGTTGCTTAACACCGAACAAGGGTTTTAGCGGGGAGTCTGTGCTGTGAAAGGTGGAAGTAAGTATCAGCCACTTTTGGAATATCTTCAAAGGAGCGATCGCCCTGAAATCACCCTCTCTTTTACAGAAATTGAGAGGTTGATGGGTGACTCTCTACCCGACTCAGCACGAAATGAGCGGCGTTGGTGGGGAAATCGTAGCAAAGGCGCACTGCAAGCTTCAGCTTGGATGAACGCAGGGTATGTTGTGGCAGAAGTTGACTTAGGTAAGGAGCATGTCACCTTTCGTAAACCTACTAGTGGATATAAAGTTCAATCTGTGGCTCATACCGTCCATTGGAACAGTGACTCAATCAAAGCACTGCGTCTTCAAATGGGACTGACTCAGTCACAATTGGCTGAGGAGTTAGGCGTTCGTCAACAAACTGTAAGTGAGTGGGAAAACGGGATATATGAGCCAACCCGCGCTACTTCAAAACACCTAGCTATGGTAGCCGAGAAAGTTGGATTCAAATACACAGAACTCAGAACTCAGGAGTCAGGTTGATAAATTTCAACTTAACTATTGACACTATTACACGCTAGCGTGTAAATTATTAGAAGCTGACGAATAGTCACACTTCTAGTACTGCTATGCGACTGATGTGTCATGAGTAAGAAAAAGAGCTTCCGAAAAACATGGCGGACATTAACTGAACTTGGTCAAGAGTTTGGTATTTCTGCAATGAAATTTGGCAATCTTCTAAAACAGCATGGACTAAGGGGAAAGGATGGTGAACCTACTCAGAATGCCAAAGATGGTGGTTTTTTTGAGAGAATAGCCCCGAAAGATGGGAAACCCTATTATCTGTGGCATCGCGATAAAATAGTTCAGTTTCTCCAGCGTCAAGGTGTTGAAAAAAAAGGCGTCTCTAGTCAAGAAGCTGCAACAACAACTGATGCTAGGCAGCTTGCACGGCAATGGATTGAAGCTCAACGTCTTGATGATGAAGGATCAAAACTTGGTTACATGATGGCTTGTGAGTTAGAACCTGAAATCAAGCGTATTGGCGTTGATCTGGTTCAGTCACAGATTAAGAAACTTGGCTCTGATATTATTCTCAATTTTGATAAATGAACTTTTGTAAAATCACATGAAACGCTTGTAGTTGATCTTTAGTGCGCTGTAGACACGTTCGCGCAGCGGCGACCACAGGATAAGGGGCTTCCCGCAAGGGTAGCGCAACTGCGAACCTGACTCCTGACTCTTAAGAATTGTAAAGAAAAGATTAATATTTAAAGTGAGTTGGTTGAGAATGCTTTATAATACTTCATTAGGAGGATACAAAAGTATAACTCTCCTGCAATCCTTCTAGGGTAGCTCGGCTTGTGACTTTCTCAGTCATTGCTACCAGATTCCACCCCAGACACACAGTTATATGTCCAGTTTTTCCAAATCCACTGGTCAATATTTGATATTTTTTAATTCAAATTCCTTTCCCAAAGGCGTGGTCAAAGATTTTTAGCTTGAAGCACCCCAAAACCCACAGAAGTACAATGGTAACTGCTGTGCTGCCTGACAGAATTTTTTGTCAACCCCTGCAAGTCAATAGTTATAAAGCCACTAAAACCTTTGGTGTCGTTTGCCCTAGACCTGACGAGCCAGAGCTAAGTCACGAATGAGTGGGACTCTAGAACTGATGTAGGCGTTGATGGTGTTGATTTCGTCACTAGTTAGTAGTGTCTTGTTTTTTAGCTGCATCAGTAGTTGCTGGATCAAGTCAGCATCACTAAACTTGAGAATAGTGCTTGTCTGAGTTTCCTCAACTATAGACCAGAGATGACGTAGTATTGAAGAGTTCACAAGTTGTTCCTCTATTGGGACTTATAGCTCTTATTCTTATAGCATACTACTGCATTTGGAACCTAAAGAAAAGCTTAATTATTAAATCTAAAAAAAAGCTTAAAACGTAACGTTCCAGCAATTCAAGATTGTAGAGTGATCGCCCTACAATCCTTGGTGGTTACTTACGTTCTGGATGCGTCGTCTCTGCTGGTAAAAGAGTACCCATTTGGTTAATTGCTGCGATCATCTGGTACAATCTCCCCAAGTCTCTTTGATTAAAGTACAAAACGAGGCGAGGAAGCCCAGCAGTTTCATCTTGGGCTTCTTGTGGTAAGGCTTGACTTTTTTCAATTCTTCCTGTGATCAGGATATCGCTGAAATCATGATTGAGTTGTTCTACATCAGCCTCTGATAAATCTGACTTCAAGCGGATCACTAGGCGATCGTTTACATAGCGGCTAGAGTGATAAACCCGATAAAAGCTGACGATAACATCACAAGCGACATCAAGGTTATCTGTCACCGTGTAAAGGTTCGGATCTTCAGGGCTAACAAGACCTTTTTGCACCAGTTGCTGATTGATGTATTCACTCCAAGACCTCCAGTAATCACCACCACAGTGATCAATTAAAACCACAGGGACTGGACCAAACTTACCTGTTTGGCTTAAGGTCATGCACTCAAAAGCTTCATCTTGAGTGCCGAAGCCGCCAGGGAACAAGGCTATAGCATCACTTTCCTTGACAAGAAACAGCTTGCGAGTGAAGAAATACTTGAAGTGAATCAGCTTCGGATCTCCAAGGATAACAGGGTTTGCCTGTTGCTCAAACGGTAACTGAATATTTAAGCCAAAAGAATTTTCTCGTCCTGCACCTTCGTGACCCGCCTGCATAATTCCGCCACCACCGCCAGTCATGACCATGAATCCTAATTGAGTCACACGACGAGCAAAGTTAAACGCCATGAGATAATCTGGAGTTTCTGGCGATAGACGAGCAGAACCAAATATAGTCACTTTGCGAACGTGTCGGTAGGCATAAAAGAGTTGGAAACCCAACTCCATGTCGGCTAAAGTCGCCGACAAGATTTTCCAATCGAGACGGTCAATTTCACTCTCAGCCAGACGCACTATAGTGTCTAGTGCCTGCTTGATAAATTGCTGCTGCTTTAACGTCGGTAAGCGATCAATTAATTTAGCAAGATCGGCTTGGAGAGACTCTAATGTGTCAAACGACGCGTTGGAGGTCATGAGAACTGTTGCCAAAATGGCATTCTATTTTACCAGAACGGAGCGTGGGGTTTGGGGTGTTTTTGATAATAAAAAGCACCTCAGGCTAACAATAAACCAAGGCGCTGGTGACAAAACAATTCAAAATTCAAAATAATCAATAACCAAGAAACTTCAGTTGTGGAATACAAGCCCACTTTAAAAAAACATGCGTTGCGAGATGACGTAAGGCACGAAAAACGCTACGCCGTTTTTCCAAGCCCACGGCTTGAGCCGTGGGTCTTGAATTTTGAATTTTGAATTTATAATTTTGGATGAGCGAGAAGCGAGTGACTAGATTTCAAAGATACTTTTCCAGAGTGTTAGCTAATGTGGTTTTCGGTACAGCACCGACCACCATATCAACTTTTTGCCCACCCTTAAAAATCATTAATGTGGGAATGCTTCGGATGCCATACTGGCTGGCAACTTGGGGATTCTCATCGGTGTTGACTTTAACTACCTTGAGTTGACCTTCGTACTGAGCAGCGATTTCTTCCACAACAGGGGCAACCATCCGACAGGGTCCGCACCAGGGTGCCCAAAAGTCAACTAAAACAGGAAATTCACTATTTAGTACTTCCAGCTCAAAGGTAGAGTCCGTAACTTGTGCCGCTGGTGACATACCTACAAACCTTTGCCTCTTATGTTTTTGAGTCTGTTGAAGATTCTACCATAACAAAAACCATGCTCAGATGCTAGGCATATTTATTTATAAATATTAAGGAACCGCCCGAACATTAGTCCGGGCGGAGTGTGGTGTGAGGAGTGAACGGAAACATGCGTCTCCGCTATCCCCATTGTAAGCGACATATGTGACTTTTCCAGCAATTGTTTAAAAGTTTGGGAAAATTTCTGTAAATAATTTTGGGCATGGGGTATGGGGCATAAGGCAGGGAGCAGAGGGAATTATCAGTCTTTACAATGCCCATTGCCCATTGCCCCAGATCACTTGCCCATACCTAATTGCTGTGCTTTCTGATAGACTTTGCCTTCGGTTAATAGTGCAGGAGCAACCACAACTTCAACTTGCTGCATTTCTTTGATGTTTTTAGCTCCTAGAGTACCCATACTCGTTTTTAAAGCCCCTACAAGATTATGAGTTCCATCATCAAGTTGTGCAGGTCCGATCAAAATTTGCTCTAGGGTGCCAGTGGTACCGACACGAATGCGTGTACCACGGGGTAATACTGGACTGGGAGTTGCCATCCCCCAATGATAGCCTCGTCCTGGCGCTTGGGCGGCTCTGGCAAAGGGAGAGCCAATCATCACACCGTCCGCACCACAAGCAATGCACTTGCAGATGTCTCCACCAGTGATTAAACCTCCATCGGCAATGACTGGCACGTAGTTACCAGTTTCCTGTTGGTAATCATCCCGTGCTGCGGCACAATCGGCGATCGCAGTTGCTTGTGGGACACCTACACCCAGCACCCCGCGAGAGGTACACGCTGCACCCGGCCCAATTCCAACTAGCACCGCAGCCGCCCCAGATTTCATTAAATTTAAAGCGACTTCATAAGTCACGCAATTTCCTAACACCACTGGAATCGGCATTTCCCGGCAAAATTGTGCTAAATCCAATGACACCGACGATTCAGGGGACAAATGTGCTGTCGTAACCACTGTTGCTTGGATAAAAAATAAATCTGCCCCTTCTTTTGCCGCCAAAGAACCGTATTTGCTTGAAGAAGCTGGGGTAGCACTGACTGCTGCAATGCCACCAAGTTGTTTTATTTCCTGAATCCGTTGTGAAATTAAATCCTGTTTTATTGGTTCAGCATAAAGTTCTTGCATTAGGGGCACAAATTCATCCTTCCCAACCGTTGCAATACGGTCTAAAATTGGCGCTACTTCGGCATACCGAGTGTGGATACCTTCTAAGTTAAGAACACCTAAGGCACCCAACTGTGACAAGCGCACAGCCATAGAAACATCTACTACACTATCCATTGCACTGGCAATAATCGGGATTTCTCGCTCAATATTGCCAATCCGCCACTTTGTATCTGCCAAACTTGGATCTAGTGTCCTATTACCAGGGACTAGAGCAATTTCATCTATTCCGTAAGCTCTCTTCGCTGTTTTTTTGCACCCAATTTGAATATCCACGCTATTATCGCTCCCAACCCTGTTTAAGCTAGGTTATCAAATTTTGAGGTTTAGGACTCCCCACTTCCCACTCTCCATTGCAACTTTTCTTGATAAATGACTCATGACTAATGAGAATTGTTACCATATTTGTAGATGATGTAGACGAGATATTAGAGATTAGATGTAGAAGCCTTGATCCAATCTGAAACTTTAGAACTACTAGAATGGCGTCGCCTTTGCCAGCATCTGTCCACCTTTGCGGCAACTAAGCTAGGGGTCATCGCAGCAAGTCGGTTACAAATTCCCAACTTTCAAGCAGAAAGCGAGCAGTTGTTAGCACAAACCAAAGAAGTTTACCAGCTTGAAGGTCGTCTCGCCTCAGGATTGTCGTTTGAGGGAATTCAAGATATTGGGGATTCCCTGGAACGGGCAGAACTCCAAGGTATTTTGGCAGCTGATGAACTATTGGCGATCGCTACCACTCTTTTAGGTGCAAGAAATTTACGTCGTCTGATCGATAACCAAACTGATTTGCCAATATTGAGGGAGTTGGTTGCGGATTTACGGACTTATCCAGAGTTAGAACAGGAAATTCATCGCTGTATTGATGAGCGAGGAAAAGTCAGTGACCGTGCGAGCCAAAAACTGAGTGAAATTCGTAGTTCTTTACGGCAATTACGTAGTCAAATTACTCAAAAGCTACAGAATATCTTACAGGCAAAATCAGGCGCAGTTCAAGAACAGTTAATGACTCAACGAGGCGATCGCTTTGTCATTCCTGTGAAAGCGCCCCAGAAAGACGCGATCCCCGGCATTGTCCATGATACTTCCACAAGCGGTGCAACACTATATGTGGAACCTAATGCTATAGTGCCACTGGGAAATCAACTACGACAGTTATTGCGGCAAGAGCAAGTAGAAGAAGAAGCTATTCGTCGTGTTTTAACGGAAAACGTAGCAGCAGTAAAATCCGATTTAGAAAGATTGTTAGCGATCGCTACAACGTTGGATCTGGCAACTGCTAAGGCACGTTATAGTCTATGGCTAGGAGCAAATTCCCCCCGATTTATTAACCGACAGGAAAATGAAAGCATCACCTTGCGGCAACTGCGTCACCCCCTTTTAGTGTGGCAGCAGCAACATGAACAAGGGATACCAGTGATTCCCGTAGATCTATTAATTCAGCCGCACATTCGAGTAGTCACAATTACTGGGCCAAACACCGGAGGTAAAACTGTGACTCTCAAAACTCTGGCACTGGCAGCATTGATGGCAAAGGTTGGTTTATTTGTCCCAGCCCGTGAACCAGTCGAATTACCTTGGTTTGACCAAATTCTGGCAGATATTGGCGACGAACAATCCCTACAACAAAGTTTATCCACATTCTCCGGACACATCCGTCGTATCAGTCGAATTTTAGACGCCTTAGTCACTGAAGCTGTGCTAGATGAGGAAGATGAGGAAATTTCTCCCACTTCCTCCCTCTCCCCACACCCCCCACACTCCCCACACCCCCCACACTCCCCACACTCCCTCGTCCTACTCGACGAAGTAGGCGCAGGAACTGATCCTGCCGAGGGTAGCGCCTTAGCGATCGCCCTGCTGGAATATCTGGCAGATCATGCGCATCTGACTATTGCTACAACTCACTTTGGTGAACTCAAAGCGCTGAAATATCAAGATGATCGGTTTGAAAATGCTTCTGTAGAATTTGATGAAAGTACTCTTTCGCCCACTTATCGGTTGCTGTGGGGAATTCCCGGACGTTCCAACGCTTTGACAATTGCCAGTCGCTTGGGACTGAAACAAGAAGTTGTTGCGCAAGCGAAAACCCACTTAGGAGGAACAACAGACGAAGTCAACGAGGTGATTGCTGGGTTGGAGGCGCAACGCCGTCGCCAAGAAACCAAAGCGGCACAAGCACAAGAGTTGGTACGGCAAGCCGAGAAATTATACAAAGAAGTCTCCGAAAAAGCCGTGGCTTTGGAGTCAAGGGAACGGGCAATGAGAGCTTCACAGGAGATGGCTGTTCAGCAGGCACTCACCCAAGCAAAGGGTGAAATTGCCGAGGTTATTCGCCGTTTGCAGCAAGGTACACCCACCGCCCAAGATGCCCAACAAGCAACCAATGCTTTAAATCAAGTTGCTGAAAAATTTATACCGCCACCGCCACCAAAACCAAAAGTAGGGTTTATTCCTAAGGTAGGCGATCGCGTCCGCATTCCTAAATTAGGGCAAACGGCAGAAGTTTTAACCACTCCAGATGAAGATGGTGAGTTAACTGTCCGCTTTGGCTTAATGAAGATGACAATCAAGCAGGAAGATGTAGAATCCCTTTCTGGTGAAAAAGCTGAACCGGTTGTCAAAGAACAAAAAAGCAAAGGAGAGCCGAAAAACACAACCCCAGCCGCAACTCCAACAATTCGCACATCTCAAAATACAGTAGATTTGCGTGGACGCCGAGTGGCTGATTCAGAATTTATTTTAGATAAGGCAATCTCGGAAGCTTCAGGCCCAATCTGGATTATTCACGGACATGGTACTGGTAAGTTGCGGCAAGGTGTTCACGCCTTTTTGCATCAGCACCCCAGAGTCAGCCACTTTGAAGCAGCGGAACCTTCTGACGGTGGTGCCGGTGTGACTATTGCACACATTAAATAGGTAATTTGTCAACCAGATGGAGAGGTAGCAACTATGACCCAAGCCTTACCGAAATTCGTCACCCATGAAGAATTTATGGATTGGTATCCCAATGACGGTAAGCGATACGAATTACATAAAGGAGTGATTGTTGAAATGGCACCACCAACTGGAGATCATGAAAATGTTGTGGGATTTTTGACAGTGCAAATAGGTTTCCAGCTTTTGCAAATGGGGCTTTTGTATCGCATCCCTAAAACCGCGTTTGTCAAACCAACTGAATCTACTTATTCTCCAGATATTTTGTTAATAAATCCTGACAATCTGGTCAATGAACCTCTATGGAAGAAGCAATCAACTGTTATTCAATCAACGTCAGTTCCCTTAGTGGTTGAGGTTGTAAGTACCAACTGGCGAGATGATTATCATGACAAGTTCGGAGACTATGAAGAAATGGGTATTAGTGAGTACTGGATTGTAGATTATAAAGCGCTAGGAGGGAAAAAATTCATTGGAGATCCCAAAGAGCGTACTTTCTCGGTATGTCAGTTGATTGGGGATGAGTACCAAGTGACCAAGTTTACGGGCAATGACCTAATCATCTCTCCCACTTTTCCTAACCTTAAATTGGTCGCACAGCAGGTGTTTGATTCAGCTTTATAAATGGAACATCTATGTCGAAGCACAATATTCCCTGCTAAGAGCTCCCTCTTGTTTCTTGAGAGCGCCCCACAGGCGGCGCACCACCCGTTATGAATGGAAGAAACAGTCAATTTGCGACCTGTTAACAGGTATATTTCTAAATGTCCTGACAGTTAAAACCGATGAT
>CAIVAU010000055.1 GCA_903903925.1 uncultured cyanobacterium | reverse complement strand
GGTACTTTCTTTGTCCGCCGCGATAACACCTCTTGAAAACTGGCCGCAGTTTGCAAAACAGTATCGTATTCAAAGGCGGTGAAGTCAGCGAGAGAAAGACTGTGGTGACGAGTCCAAGTATTAGTAGGCATAAATAGCTATCAAATATCTGCTTAGAGACAGGTCGCTATGTTGTCTCTACAGTTTTTAAATTTACACAAGCAGATGAAATGATACCATGTCTGGGGATTGGGGATTGGGGATTGGGGATTGGGGATTGGGGATTGGGGATTGGGGATTGGGGATTGGGGATTGGGGATTGGGGATTGGGGATTGGGGATTGAAAGACTGATAATTCCCCCTGCTCCCTGCTCCCCTGCTCCCCTGCCCCCTGCTCCCTGCCCCCTGCTCCCTGCCCCCTGCTCCCTGCTCCCTGCTCCCTCTTATCCCCTAGTTGGCAGTAAGTTCCCGATCATTCCAAACAGTCTAGGTAGGCGCTTGCTAATGGTCGCTAAGGGAGGCGACGTAATTTCATCACTACCACTGACACCCGCCAGCTTTTGAATATCTTCTGTGGCTGGCAACTCCTGAATATCCACGACATCATCAATTGTGATAATACCGACGAGTCGGTCTTCCCGATCAACTACAGCTAAGGCTAGTAAGTTGTAGCGCTTCATGAGTCGGGCGACTTCTTGTTGGGGTGTTTCAGTTCTGACTTTGACGACGCGAGCACTGGCAAGATCTTTGATCTTGGTATCGGGAATAGTAAACAGCAACTGCTGTAGTGAGACAACACTAACGAGCTGGCGCTTGTTGTCAGTGACGTAAGCGTAGTAAATTGTTTCTTTATCTTCGTCCTGACGGCGGATTTTCCGCAAAGCTTCTCCTACAGTCAATTCCTCACGTAACCAGACATATTCTGTCGTCATTAACCGCCCAGCAGTGCCTTCGGGATAGCCGAGAATTGTTGCTGTTGCTTGCCGTTGTTCTGGGCTGAGTTCCTGTAATAGCCATTTCACAACTCCAGCTGGCAGTTCATCAAACAATTCTGCCCGTTCAGTAGGACTCATTGCCTCTACAATTTGTGCTACTTGGGAATCATGCAAAGAGATGATGAGATCTTTTTGCACCTCTGGCGGCAGATGTTCAAAGACATCAATTGCCTGGTGTTTGTTGAGTAGGCGGAATGCGATCGCCCTCTGTTGCTGAGGCAATTGTGTAATGTAATCTCCTGCATCAACTGGTTGTAACCGATTCAAATTCCACTTCAATTGATTTAAGTCAGCAATATCGATCACTGAATTGCAAATATCCTGTGTGAGCATAAAACCTCCTATTGTCTCCCCCGCGCTGGGAGACAAGCTCGCCAGCTTAGAGGAGGTTGGTACTGCCATCTTGTGGACTTTGGTCCATAAAATCTTAGAAATTCAACATCGATGACCAATTTATGGCATCGCTAACTGTTAATACTAACGCGTAACTGTGTAATCCGCTAGATACCGAAGACTAGTTTGAGGAATTTGCTATATTCCTCACAATTTATCTTCTCTTTGCCCTGATGCGTGTTTATTGAGTAGATTTTACTACTGTTACGAACTCTGTCAAGCGTACAAGCTAACTTGCTCATGCGATTAACGCAGATAAGTAGGCTTTAGGTCGAAACACAAAGCACCGCTATGTGATTATACTGAACTTTGTTCTATTGTTTAGGCAATGATAGACGATTAAAGACAATTTCCAATACTAGTTGTTAAGAAAATTTAATCTTGAGTTACAGTAGCCGACATCTGAATATTGGTGAGATGTCAACCTATGTCTGAATAGATAGAAGGTTGGAACTACGTATGACGAATCCGCCAACTCATGTCAACACTAATACAAGATTCGCAACTACGAACCTACTACACCACTTAACATCTTTGACACTCTTCGGCACTGATTCCTATATCAACTACCAAGTCACTTTTTTATCCTTACCTAAAAGTTTTATATGATCAGTGATAACAGAACTCCTGATGACTTGGCTGAGATAATTTACTTCACTGCCACAGGGCAGAATTCCGCAAACCGCGTTTAAATTAAATCATGAAACCCGCCACTCAACTCCAACCTCGTCTTGAGTATTACTACCAGCAAATCAAAACAATTATCCTTTCTCGTCAGAACCCGATTACTGGCTTGCTACCTGCGAGTACGGCGATAACTGCTCATGGCGATTATACAGATGCCTGGGTGCGTGATAACGTTTACAGCATTTTGGCGGTTTGGGGGTTGGCGCTAGCGTACCGCAAGCTTGATGAAGACAAGGGGCACACTTATGAGCTAGAACATAGCGTGATCAAGCTGATGCGAGGATTACTATTCGCTATGATGCGACAGGCACATAAAGTAGAGCGCTTCAAGCATACTCAATCGCCACTGGATGCCCTGCACGCTAAGTATAACACGACGACTGGCGACATTGTTGTTGGCGATGACGAGTGGGGGCATTTGCAAATTGATGCTACGTCTATATTTTTGCTGATGCTGGCGCAAATGACTGCGTCAGGATTGCAAATTATTTACACTCTTGATGAAGTGAATTTCGTCCAAAATTTGGTCTACTATATTGGACGAGCTTACCGCACACCAGATTACGGGATTTGGGAACGGGGCAACAAAATTAATCATGGCAATGCAGAATTAAACGCCAGTTCTGTGGGCATGGCAAAGGCTGCAATGGGTGCTATCAATGGCTTAGATTTATTTGGTGTGCGTGGTAGTCAAGCATCAGTCATCTATGTGCTGCCAGATGAAATTGCCCGTGCCAGGATTACACTAGAGTCACTATTACCAAGAGAATCGGCATCAAAAGAAGTTGATGCAGCGCTATTGAGCATAATTAGTTTTCCAGCGTTTGCCGTGGAAGATATGCAATTGCGCGATCGCACTCGTAATGATATCATCAACAAACTCGAAGGAAAATACGGCTGCAAACGCTTCCTACGAGATGGACACCAAACAGTTTTAGAAGACACGAACCGCTTGCACTATGAACCACGAGAACTCAAACAATTTGAGCATATTGAGTGCGAATGGCCTTTATTTTTCACCTATTTAGTTCTCGACGGGTTGTTTTGCGGTGAAAAGGAACAACTGTTACATTACCAAGAGCGTTTAGAGTCCTTAATTGTTGAACATAATGGCTTACGGTTGCTACCAGAACTATATTATGTCCCAGAAGAAAACGTAGTTGCCGAGAAATTAGAACCCCAAAGTCAGCCACGGTTACCTAACGAAAATGTCCCTCTAGTGTGGGCGCAAAGTTTGTATTTCCTCAGTCAAATGCTGAGTGAAGGGTTACTTGCAGTTGGAGATATTGACCCTTTGGGAAGACACTTATGTATGGGAAAACACCGGGAGGTTTTGGTTCAAATCGCCTTATTGGCAGAAGATGAAGATTTACAAGCAAAACTGGAAGTTCACGGGATTGAAACCCAAACACCCAAACAAGTAGAACCCATCCAAGTGCGTCAAGCAGGGGAACTCTCATCTGTGTATACCCAAATTGGACGCAACGACAAACTCGGTTTAACCGGGCGTCCAGTCAGGCGTTTGCGCAGTTTGACCACATCCAGAATCTTTCGCATTCGCGGCGAAACTATTGTCTTTTTGCCTTCGTTTTTAGATTCCCAGCAGTTTTATTTAACCCTTGATTATCATTTTTTGGTGGATCAACTTAGAAGTGAACTTGCTTACATTCAAAAATATTGGAGTGATTTGGGGCGTCCAACCTTAACTTTTATGTTGACTCACACCATGTTGGAAACGGGGAGTGAGGCGTTGCTGGCTTTGATGCAGGAACTTCAGGATGGGGTTTGTAATGGTGTGCAGGTGAAATTGGGGCGGCTTAATCAGTTAATGTTGACAGCAGCGACACAACGGATCGATTTTCTCCACAATTTTGAATTTTCTCAGTCGTCAGTCAAAGATGCTGCGCCTCGTTGCTCTTACCTAGCTTATAATCTAGAGAAAAATTGGCAGTTAGAGCATACCCAGGAATTTCAGATGGAGTGCGAAACCAATTTAGGGTTGTTGCTTTCTTATTTAAGCTCATCGGAAAATCTCTATGAGCAAATAGAATTGTTACAGACTTTGACTCGTTTGCAAGGACTTGAGTTTGATACAGGCTTGGGTGGACCGGAGTGTCCAGCAAAGGTGGCGGATTTACTAGACGAACTCTACACTAAGGCTGGGGAAATGGGTATATGGGCAGTTGTGCGTCGCGCTGCTGGGTTGCGACAGATGGTTGATATCGGCTTGTCAGATGTGGTAACGATGATTTTGGTGCGGGGTAAGCAAATTGCGGTGGGTAGGGCTTACAGTGAAGCATCGCTGATAACTGTACCGATGTCGCACAACGAAATTGTCGAGAAAATTAATCATTTTTGTCGCGAGGATAGACGCGATCGCGTTCTGACTCAAGAAATCCTCATTTATCTGAGTAGTTTAATTAGGTCAGAACCAGAATTGTTTAGAGGACTACTGACGCTGAGAGTCGGGTATTTCATTCTGCTGATGACTAGCAAACTAGCACGGGAGTTGAATCGCACTCAAGATGAAGCTTATGAACACTTGATGCAACTTTCGCCTTTTGAGGTAAAAATGCGGTTACATCAGGTATTAGTTGAATACGCTGGTATGAGTAACCTGTTACGTCAACAAGAATCACTCCAGGTCAAGCAAAAAGAAAGTGATATTGATTGGGTGGTACAACCAGCCATGGTTGAGGAAATGGAAGTACCAGCAGGCGGTTGGCGGCGGTTTCGCGAAGCCGAGGGAACAACCGGACGTGTGCCAAAAGACTTTTTTCAGGAAGTTTGGCGGATTCTGAAACATTGCAAAGGTATAGTTATTGGTGATAAGTTAGAGCGTCGTAATCGTTTAGATAGTGAGTTGATGCTGTCGGAGATGACACCGGGGGAAAAGAATTTTGCCTTGCGAGTAGAGCATCTGTTGAATAAAATAGAGGCTCCTGAATACCGACAAGTTTGTATTGAGACATTGATGGAATTGGCGGCGATCGCATCTAATAACCCCAATTTGCAAATCGAAGCATATATAGTTTTAGATGTGTTAATTGGTCATGCTGTGCGGTTGGCATGGTTAGAAAGTCACCCTGAAAGAAGCGATCGCTATGATGAAGATAAAGCAAGTGCGTGGCGATCGTTTTACAACACCTCTCCTAGAGAGTGTGCGAGTTATAGTTTGAAGGCATTTAGGTTCTTGACTGAATTTGAGCAAGGTAGCGCAGCGAACCAAAATTTGTAACGAAGCCTTAACAATTTAAGTAGTCATGCAAAATTATGTACGTAATTAGACAATTGCGCTAAGATCCTGTGCTGCTTGATGGAGTTGTTGAATACTGAGTCTAACCTCTCTAATGCCACTAGCAGTTTCCTTAACATCCTGGTTAATAACATTCATTGTCTCCACAATTTGCTGCGCTGCGATCGCTTGCTGCTTGGCACTCAGTAAAATCTGCTGGCTATTTAAGGAGACATTGCTAATAGCATCCATGACTCCGACAAAAGTTGCTCCTGTCTCCTGACTCAGCTTGATCCCTTCCAGTACTGTATTGGTTCCCTCATCTGTCACCGCAACTGTGGAATTCATCGCCGCCTGGATTTCGGCAACCAGGCTATTGATCTTTTCCGATGAGCGTTTACTTTGCTCAACCAATTTACAAACTTCTGCGGCAATTATACCAAATCCTTTTCCCTGATCATTCGCTCGTGCTGCCTCCACAGCAATGTTGATAGCCAGCAGATTCGTATGTCCAGCCAAGTCACTTACCAAGTCGGCAATTTTTTTGATTTGTCCAGTTTGTTCACTCAAATCTAGGATTTGTTCGGCGATCGCACCGACTTTATCTTTGAGAGTGAGCATTGCTCCTATCGTTTGCTGGACAGCCTTTGCACCATCCTCCGCCAGAGATAATGTTTGGTGAGACGAAGCTGCTGAGGCTTCTGCTTGTTCTGCTGATTGCATAGAAGAAACTCCTAACTCATTCATTGTCGTTGTCGTTTGGCTGACAGCACTTGCCCGTAAGGAAATTGTGCGTTCTTGTTGTTCAACTGTTGAAGCAATTTGAGTTGAGGAAGTAGCAATAACACCTATAGAACTTTGAAGCGTGGATACAATCTGACGTGTTAGGAGCAGAATAGTTGCAAGAATAGCTATAGTCATGCCCAAGATAGTGATCTGTATGGCTCTCAACTGTTGTACTTTTGCCTGAGAATATTTTTCTGCCGCCAGCACAGTTTCATCAGTTAGCTTAAAGTAATCTTCACTTTGACTTAATAGTACACTTCGATCATTTGGCTCCTGCCTAACTCTCTTGATAGTCTCTTTAAGAATTTTCCAGGAACTTTCAACTTGCTTTAGTTTTGATAGAAAGTCAGGATCTTTAGCTGGCGGTAAACCCAGGTCTTGGTCACCGTTAATTAATCCATTGACTTTTTTATCCAAAGCTTGAATCAGGCGATCGTTTCCCTGCGCTGCCATTTCTAACTTAACAAGCCTTTGAGTCCCACCCCTAACTAAGCCTGCCTGATTAACAACTGTACTGTCACTCCCAACCGCATTCAGATAAACAGATATTACATTGCCAATACCAAGCAAAAATAGTCCAAGTGCAACACCTCGTAGTTGAGTTGTGATTTTCATCAGTCCAAATCTCTCTTTCCATTATTCTTTAGTTTCACCCAAGGGCACTGTCCCAAAACAGGATTTTCATCCAAATTGCCCACTGCCTTCCAGGCTCTGCCTTGTAATGAGAAATAATACACAACTGTTTGTTCTGTCAATGTGTAAGTCCTAGCTATAAATAAAGTTTAAAAACTCGCACCCCTATTTTTACTTACAACCGACTAAAATAAGTTACCGTTATAATGACAAATCTACTCTCCTATGGGTAAATCTGCTGACATCAGCACGAAAAAATTAATTAGCCTTGCACCAGATAACTGGATAAAATGGGTGACACAAATTCCCGACATTGTAGCTGGGGAGATCCTCAACTCAGAATTCCAGTGGATTAGCCGGGAAAGCGATGTATTAATCCGTGCCGAAAGTCCTGAGCATGGGAAATTTCTCGTACTGAACGAGTTACAATTACGGTACAGGTCGAACATGCCCAAGCGGGTACGAGCCTATGCTGCATTGGCAGAAGAAAAATATCAATTGCCTACCTATCCAGTACTGGTTAATATCCTCAAAGAGAGCGATACCGAAATTCCCACACGTTATGAGTCTAATTTTGCTGGGTTACAAGCGCGTCAAGACTACCGTGTGATTAACCTTTGGGAAGTCGATGTCGAAATCGCTTTTCAACAACCGTTACCATTGTTGCTCCCCTTTGTGCCAATTCTCAAAGGTGGTGGAGAGGAGTCTATCATACAAGAGGCTTTGCAAGTTCTGCGTGCTTCAGATCAATTGAGTCAGTTAGAGACTGTTCTCGGTTTTTTTGCTAGTTTTGTCTTAGACAGTGCTTTAGTTCAACAAAT
>CAIVAU010000054.1 GCA_903903925.1 uncultured cyanobacterium | reverse complement strand
GGCAGGAGTCAGGAGTCAGGAGTCAGGAGTCAGGAGTCAGGAGTCAGGAGTCAGGAGTCAGGAGTCAGGAGTCAGGAGTCAGGAGTCAGGAGTCAGGAGTCAGGAGTCAGAATCCAACTGATTTTAACTCCCCACTCCCCACTCCCTACTCCCCACTCCCCACTCCCTACTCCCCACTCCCCACTCCCCACTCCCTACTCCCTACTCCCCACTCCCTACTCCCCACTCTCCACTCCCCACTCCCCACTCCCTACTAGACATCTCCTTTTAAACCATGTGGATAGTCCGACTCGCTTTACGTCGCCCGTACACATTCGCGATTTTGGCCTTGCTGATTGTCATCCTGGGTGTAGTGACAATAACCCGCACGGCGGTTGATATTTTTCCAGCCATTAATATTCCGGTGGTCAGTATAGTTTGGACTTACACTGGTGTAACGCCGGAGGAAATGGCAGAACGTATTGTCACCATTAGTGAACGTGCGATCACAACGACCGTTGGTGATATTGAACATATGGAATCTCAATCCCTGAGTGGACTCAGTGTGGTTAAGGTTTTCTTGCAACCAAATGCCAACGTTCCCTCGGCAGTTGCCCAGATTACATCTATTAGCCAAACGATTCTGCGTCCGCTGCCACCCGGCATCACACCGCCGTTCATCATCCAATACAACGCTTCCAGTGTGCCGATTATTCAGATGAACGTGGGCAGTAAAACCTTTTCTGAACAGGCACTTTTCGACTATGCCACCAACTTTGTCCGCACCCAATTAGCGGTAGTGCAAGGGGCGAGTGTACCTTTGCCCTATGGTGGTAAGCCTCGGCAGATCATGATTGATATCGACCCACAGGCGCTTTATGCCAAAGGTGTTTCTGCCCAAGATGTGACTAACGCTGTGAGCGCACAAAACCTCATCCTACCAGCAGGGGATGCAAAAATAGGCACTCGCGACTACGCTGTGCAGCTGAACAATAGTCCAGACGTAGTGTCAGCCCTGAACGATTTGCCAATTAAGCAAGTCAACGGTGCTGTGGTTTATATTCGGGATGTGGCTCAAGTACGTGATGGCTACGCCGTACAAACGAATATAGTGCGCCAGGATGGGCGACGTTCCATTTTGCTCAGTATCCTCAAAAGTGGTAGTGCCTCCACCATTGATGTCATTAAACGCATCAAAGAAGCCATACCGCAAATCAAAGCCACCTTGCCAAAGGAACTGAATTTAACGTTCTTGTTTGACCAGTCAGTGTTTGTTCAGGCTTCTATAGATGGCGTGATCAAAGAAGGGTTGATTGCCGCGTGTCTCACAGCGTTAATGATTCTCATTTTCCTGGGAAGTTGGCGCAGCACCTTGATTGTGGCGGTTTCAATTCCCCTTTCTATCTTGGTTTCAATTGTGGTCATGAGTTTTTTAGGGCAAACCTTCAACATTATGACCTTAGGAGGTCTTTCCCTCGCAGTTGGAATTCTAGTAGATGATGCTACGGTGGAAATTGAAAATATCCATCGCAATTTGGGACAAGGCAAACCACTCAAACGAGCGATTTTGGATGGGGCACAGCAAATCGCTACTCCAGCACTTGTCGCGACATTGGCTATTTGTATTGTCTTCGTACCAGTTGTGTTTTTGAATGGGGTGGCACAGTACCTGTTTGTGCCTCTGGCAATGGCGGTCGTATTTGCCATGCTTGCCTCTTACCTACTGTCGCGAACTGTCGTGCCAACGATGGCGAACTATTTACTACGGCCTGAATTGGACTTGTATACTGCAGGCGAGGACAATCATGGTAGTAGAAATGGACACGACCACCAGACACACTCCCTAGAGGGTCAGTTGTCTGGCGGAGACAATGGTAACGACCACCAGACACACTCACCCAATGGCTTGTCGCCCAACGGAACAGGGACAACAAACCCTGACAAAAAACCCGTCAAGAAAGATTGGATCTGGCGACTGCACGAAAAATTTAATCACCAATTTGAAAAATTTCGTGACTGGTATTACGGTATCCTGACTTGGGCATTGAATCGTCGCCGAACAGTGTTTGTGTTGTTCGGCGCTTTTTGGGTAAGTGCCATAGTACTTCTGCCATTCGTTGGTCAAGACTTTTTCCCCCAAGTTGATGGCGGTCAGATGACTTTGCATGTGCGGGCTTTACCTGGAACTCGTGTAGAAGATACGGAAATCATTGTTGGTCAGGTAGAAGATGTTATTCGTCAGACAATTCCGGCGGATAATCTAGCCTTGGTTCTAGATAACATTGGTGTACCAAGCAGTGGGATCAATCTTACCTATGGATACAACGGGGCAACCATTAGTTCGGCTGATGCTGATATTCTTGTCTCTCTGAAAGAACCTGGAAAGACTTTTCAGTACATTAAGCAACTACGCCAAAAGTTGAAAGCGGCATTTCCCAATTACACCTTCTTTTTTGAACCAGCTGATATCGTGACCCAAATTCTCAATTTTGGTCTGCCTGCTGCTGTTGATATTCAGATATCCGGGCCAGTTCCAAATGCCCAAGCAAACTTTAATCTTGCTAAACAAATTGAAGCACGTTTGGCTCGTGTTCCTGGTGCTGTAGATGTGCATGTACAGCAAGTCATGGATGCCCCAAGGTTACGCCTTGATGTGGATCGCACGGAAGCGCAACAAGTTGGTCTGACTCAGCGCGATGTCGCTAATAGCGTGTTGACGACATTAAGTTCAAGTGGTCAGGCAGCAATCAACCAATGGCTTGATCCTAAAAAAGGGGTAAGTTACACACTGGCTGTCCAAGTTCCTCAGTACAAAATTGATTCCATTGACGCCCTCCAGAATACACCGATCGCCAATAATCAAAACGGCCCGCCACAACTTTTGCGCAATTTGGCGACTGTAAAACGTGACAACATGATGCAAGTTGTTAATCACTACAACGTGCAACCTGTTTTTGATGTCTATGCCAATGCCCAAGGTCGTGACCTTGGAGGAGTTTCCCAGGATGTGAATAAGATTGTGGCTGAAATCAAGCGCAAGTTACCTAGGGGGAGTAAAATTCAGGTGCGTGGTCAAGTTCAAACGATGAATTCTTCGTTTGTGGGTTTGGGGTTAGGACTCGTGTTTGCGATAGTCTTGGTTTACTGCTTGATGGTGGTGAACTTTCAAACCTGGCTTGATCCGTTGATTATTATGATGGCGCTGCCTAGTGCGTTGGCTGGCATTATCTGGATGCTGTTTGTCACGGGCACGACTTTCAGTGTCCCCTCGTTAATGGGTGCAATCATGAGTATTGGTGTAGCAACATCAAATAGTATTCTGCTCATTACCTTTGCGAATGAGCAGCGTTTTGAAGGAGAAAATGCCTATCGTGCGGCTCAATCGGCTGGTTACACTCGACTACGCCCTGTATTGATGACTGCCTTTGCCATGCTGATCGGTATGATCCCAATGTCCCTCGGTCTTGGGGAGGGCGGTGAGCAAAATGCGCCCTTGGGTCGTGCAGTGATTGGCGGCTTGTCAGCTGCAACATTTGCCACTCTCATCTTTGTGCCGGTTGTCTATAGTATTCTGCGGCGTGAACAACCTCGTCCGATGGATGAGGAGGACGATGCTCCCTCTGATCCACATGCCGCATTTGCCTTATCATCACAACAGCAGAGGTAAGACCGATGGATTCTCAAGATCATCAATCATCATCACCGTCAGCATCTGTTCAGACAAATTCTCCTGAGGAACAAACGTCCTCACCGCCGACACTCGTGAAGCAGAAAGAGCAACACCACAACAGGGGACCGATTGTGGCGATCGCACTCAGTGTTAGTGCTGTCGTTAGCCTGCTAGCTATCGGCATCTTACCCCGGATAAACCAACAGCAAGAATTAAATGCAGCGGTGAAAGCACAAAGCATTGTACCTTCAGTCAATGTCATTACTGCCCATCGTGCTACAAAAAGCGATTTGGTTCTACCTGGTACTGTTGTGTCTCTCAACCAAACTACTGTTTACGCCCGTAGCACTGGGTATTTGCGCCGGTGGTTGGTAGATATTGGTCAGCCAGTGAAGGCGGGTCAGTTGTTAGCTGAAATTGACTCACCTGATGCCGATCAGCAAGTCCTGCAAGCCCGTGCTGACCTTGCACAAGCACAAGCTAATCTAGTTCAAAGTCGTGCTAATTTAGCTAAAGGTTATTCGGACTTAAACCAAGCCCGCGCCAACCTACTCATAGCACTTAAAAGCTGGGAACGCTGGAGGGCCCTTGTGCAGCAAGGTGCTGTCTCTCAGCAAGATGCAGACACAAAATACGCGACCTATAAAGCCACCCTAGCAAGCGTCGAATCAGCTCAAAATACTGTCAGGGTAGATCAAGCTAATGTCAATGCTATTGAAGCCACCGTTAATTCTAATCGGGCGAATCTCCAGCGTTATGCCGTGTTGCAGTCCTTTGAAAAAGTGACAGCCCCTTTTACAGGGATTATTACCGCACGTAACGTTAATGCTGGAGTTTTAATTACAGCAGCGACAGGGAGCAGCAATAACAATACTAGCCTCTATACTATTGCTGGTTACGATAACGTAGACGTCAATGTTTACGTACCGCAGACCTTAGCGCAGTCACTTCAGAATGGGCAACCGGCAGAGATTACAGTCCAAGAGTTACCGCAAAGGATATTCACCGGTAATGTCGTGCGTACTACCAACGCCCTCGATCCCAACACTCGTACTTTACTGACCCAAGTCGCAGTGAAGAATTTAGACGGGGCGTTGCGACCAGGGATGTATGCAACAGCTAAGTTTAACATTGCCCGTGCAAATCCTCCTTTGATAGTGCCTGATAGTGCCCTGGTGATTAATTCAGCGGGTACACAGGTAGCAACTGTAACGAGTAATAACACAGTGCATTATCAAAAAGTTGTCTTGGGACGAGATTATGGTACGGAGATAGAAGTCACTGATGGTCTAACAGGAGACGAATTGCTCATCGCCACTCCTACGGTGGATGAAAGGGAGGGTACGGAGATTAAGCCGATACAGCAGAAGGAGAGATAGGGGAGAGGGGGGAGTGTGGGAAGAGGGGGGAGTAATATCTTTCTTACTTCACACTTCCCACACCTCTTGCAACGAGCGATCCCATTCGCTCCGCTAAATTGCCAAAAAATATTCCTGCTGGAAAAGGGGAGATAGGCAAGTGGGGAACTCCCCTATCTCCCCTTGAATTTAATATGTGTCGTCGTATTCTGGGGTTTCAACTCGTCTTGCTTCTGTACGAGGGGGAAGAAACTCTGGGCGACGCATGGGAACTAGAGGCGCTGTTGAGCCGTTATAAGGATGAATAACTTGTACTGTACGGGTTGGACGCTGTTTTGGTGAGAATAAGGCCAATACCCCAGCAACTACAACACCACCGCCAATAGTTAAGGTCATGCCTCCTACAGCCCAGGTGATAGGTGAAGACCACCAATGAGATTGTTCTGGTGGCTGCACGGAGGCTGGTCTCAGTTGTGGATTTTGGCTATTTTGGGCGTTTATGGCGTTGATTTGAGTTTGGTATTGGAACTGGATTTGCTGGATTTGGGTTTTGAGCTGATCGTTTTCTTTCTTAACGGTCTCATTTTCCATTTTCAGCCGTTCCATTGCCACGCGTTCTTCAGTACTTGGACTGTTCGGTACGGGGACGTTGGGATAGACTGGTTGCCCATAATATGTTCCTGGTTGCTGCATCACTGCTGGTGGGGCTACTACAGTGGGCATTTGTGGGTTAACAGTGTAGTTAGGTTGTAGGGAATTAGTCGTCCCCTTCAGCAGTAGGAGAGCTGCCAACCCGGCTACAGCAACTCCACCGATAAATGCCATACTCTCACTCATCGTCTTTGCCCCTAAACTTTACTGAGACTACAATCATTCGCGACTGACACACTCTCACACTCATATCCGTATTTATAATTTATACCCTAGTTAACTTTACATAATACTCAAACCTTAGGATACACGATCAGCAAGTTTTTTAACTATTGATTGTTAAAAAGGCAGTCCCAATAAAACAAGTTTCACCGCCGAGTATGAAAAAGGGATATTCCCTACTCCCTACTCCCTACTCCCTGCTCCCTGCTCCCTACTCCCTGCTCCCTGCTCCCTGCTCCCTGCTCCCTGCTCCCTCTTTTCTTGTTCGATTTCGGCTTGAATTTTTGCTAGTTCTTCGGGAGAAATTTCGTCCAGACGCTTTTTGAAAAAGGCTGCTTCATATTGTTCGCGCTGTTGGTGGTAGGTCATTTTCTTTCCAATCGCACGGAAAGCATAGGTTAGTAACCAGCCAATTAATCCGCCAACTAGTAGGGCTTGACTCCAGATACCAGCATTTAAGCTATCCAAGCCCACTAGTTGTAACACAACATATGCTAAGCCGCCTGCTACAAAAATACCAAAGCTAATTCCCAGAGCGTCAATGCGTCGCATGATTATGACCTTTTTGAAGAAGGAGTCAGGAGTCAGGAGTCAGGAGTCAGGAGTCAGGAGTCAGGAGGCAGGAGGTAGGAGTCAGGAGGCAGGAGGCAGGAGGCAGGAGGCAGGAGGGTGGGGATTTAAATTCATCAGCTAGTCTAAATAATTCTCTCTTCTGAATTCTGAATTCTGACTCCTGAGTTCTTACCATTAAACTTCAATTTGTCGCCGTTTGGGTCGAAAATTCACAATCGGTGACAGGAGCAATAGACCTGGGAAGAAGAAAAATACCAGAAAGTACATAAAGCCACGCTCTATGGAGCTTACTACATACCATCGCTGGTTTAGATACAGCAAAATAGCCGCTGGGATGACTAAAAGATAAGCTCCAGCTAAACTTAGATACAATAGCGCTACAACCATCACCATAATTACTGGCTCTCAATAATAAACCCGTGGATACCTATATTTCCCATCTTGACACCTTCATTGTCGTATCGGCTGTGTCACCTTTGGAAATTTTCTTTAACCTTTTACTTGTTGCAGGATTTATCTTGCTGTGCTATACTTAGCGAACAAATAACTCCCCAACACATTCGGGGGTGTGGCGGAATGGTAGACGCTACGGACTTAGATAACTGAGCCTTGACGGGGAAACCTGCCAAGTGACCGCTCTCAAATTCAGGGAAACCTAAATCTGGTAACAGATATGGCAATCCTGAGCCAAGCCGAACAGAATATGAGTCGTTAGTCAATTGACAGATGACAAGTTCGGAAGGTGCAGAGACTCGACGGGAGCTACCCTAACGTGAAGTCGAGGGTAAAGGGAGAGTCCAATTCTCAAAGCTTTGTAGGTTGCTTACCTACTAAGGCAGTAGTGAAAGCTGCGGGAGAATGAAAATCCGTTGATCTTAAACGGTCGTGTGGGTTCAAGTCCCTCCACCCCCATACCAACTAGGGCTATTAATAATCTGTGTCTATACCCGGCAGGGCTTGATCATGGATTATTAATTTGGGAGTCAAAAAGGGCGGGGAGACCTCGCCCCTAACCTCTCTAATGACCCATGCCTAATCCCCTAATTAATTCTTCGTCAAAAAATTACTGAACTTTTAAATAGTGACTGTTTACTCCTGATAACTAAGGTTAAGCTGGTAAAAACACCAATAGCGAATTGGGTCTTGAGAAGTATAATGATCGCTAATAGCTTGCAAAGTAATCAGAGGGATGAGCATTTTCTTGACTCCGACAAAAAACACCTCAATTTGGAGATTGAACAGGAGAAACTTTACAGCTTTTTGCTGGAAATTGTGAAGACACGAAAACTAGAGGATGTTTTACAGGAATTCAAGCGTTTATTTATAGACCCTTTTGAGGATGAGGATTTAGTAAATGATAATTCTCTGAAAGGAGTCTATGGAATATTTGTGGCTCACAACGAACAGGAATTTCGTAATACACTTAAGCGTTGTTGCTACATTATAATTAATAATTGGGAAGCTAATAGAAAACACGAGTATATTCAAGAATTGTTGAATTTATTAGATGAGTTTTATCACACTGTAAAGTTAAATAGTTCTATACCAGAAAATAGATACAGAGGTTGGTTAATAAATTTTTTTAATAGTAACGACTATCAAGAGATCAAATTTTTTGGTGATAAATATGAAGAGCCCGTAAAACAACCTTGGACTAAGCGTTACACTTCTTATTTATTATTTGCGCAATCTTTAGATGAAGGACAGACCAAAGAGCAACAAAATGCTGCCAGAAAGAGATATAAACAATTAAAAGAAAAATATAAATTTGAACTTGCAATGTATATTGCTCATTCTGAGTCTCGTACAGCAAGTGCCAAGCGCTACAAAAATCCCAGTATTCTGGGAGATCAGGTTTTGCGTTTGATCAAGATGATTGTCGTAAAAAAGGGTGTTTTTAGCTATGAAAATATAGCTAATATCTTTATTAAGCAGATTGAAAATCAAACATTTAAAGATTTTAAAGAAAGCATACAGAAATATTTGTTTTTTTCTGTGCAACACGAGAAAATTGTAGATCCTTTAAGGCAGCAGCTATCAGAAAAACTATCTTCTTGGCTGGTAGAATATAATGGAAGGATTGTAGATAAGGATTTATTACTGAGAGCTTCTAACAAGATCATTGATTATTTAACTACAGAAAATGGGCAAGAACCTGCGCTTTTATTCACTCTATTACTTTCCCAAGGACATGCGCTTACTTTGGTGGTTGTACTGCTCAAAATAATTTTAATTAGTAGAAATTCACGTAGTCATTTAGAAGTCCGTATTGCTCATTTGATTCGTTACTACGATAAATACGCTGCCGATGAATGTCGGTGGATCATTAATTTTATAGAAATATTTAATATTACGTTTGCAATTTATGCAGATAATATTGTATACAACTTGATTAAGGTTAAAAAAGATGAACAACCTTGCGATTTGCAGTTGGAATCTGATGCTTATCGTGTGTTCTCACAGTCGAAAATATAAGTTGTTAGTTGGCGGTTAGTTTTTCATCTAACCAGGCTAAAGTAGCACCAGCGGTTTCAGCTAAAATGCTGACTAAACGATATAAAACTGTGGCGCTAATGACGACTGCATCGGGAAAGTGGTGGTGTAGTGCGGCGATCGCAGTAGCTTCAAACACGCCCAATCCACCGGGTGCACCTGGAATGACTAATCCTAGCAACCAAGCAAAACTGAAAGTTCCCACTAACAAAGGAATTTGACTTAAATTCAATGGGCTGATGGCAAATAGAGTTAATATAAACCCGGTGCTACGCAGTCCTACAAAACCTAATTCTCCCAGTAGAGGTTTGAGAGGATAGCGTATCAGACGATTAACTTTGTTGGGCGAGGTAGTCTGATCAGACTTTTTTGCCTTCAATTTGAACAATACATGAATCACTGGGTTCAAAAACCGAGGATGAACAGCAAAAAGGACTGCCAGTAAGGTTAAGAATTGTAGCATTCGCAGGGGAAGACTCATGTTTTCTGCTAAAAATTGGCTACAAAGTAGGACAATGATTAAGGCGGCTGCTGCCATCAGGAGCGGTTCGAGTAACACAATCAGGGTCGCTACACCAGCGGGAACAGCTGCGTGTTTCGCTGCTATGATTCGCCCGTAGTAATGCCAGATGTTGCCTGGCACATACTTGGCAATGTTGGTTTTTAGGTAAACTTGGATGAACTCGGAAGAGTTGACAGATTGATTGAACTCTTGAAAAATCCCAGTCCAGACCCAACCCGCCCAGATATGTGCGAGTAAAGTGATGCCTGTGGCGATCGCCATAATTGTCCATCCTATCGGTTCAATCCGGACGGCTGTTACCTCAACCCAATGTTCCTTGAGGGCTTTCCCCACAAAAAATAATGTCCCACCCAAAATGAACCAGCGTAAAATTTGCTTCATGGAGTACGCATAACTAAATAACTAAATACTTATATAAGATTGAAATTCACAGAAACCTAATAACTACACTAAAGTCCAATTATATTAGCTTATAAGTTGATGTGCAGCTAGATTGTATAAGACGAAAACGTAAAATTATTGTAGTGTGGGCATCTTGCCCGCGTCGCATATACAAATTAAGTGCGTAACAGCTTATCTCTCACAAGTTAGAGGTAAAAAATAGAAAAAATTCAACAATCATGCGACCTAAGCTAGAGGCTATGGTTGTTTTTTCTTAATAAGATCATCAAGTTAAGACTTAATTAAAAGTAAGAAGAAACAAGGGTAAAAATTCAGGAGTCAGGAGTCAGAACTTATATGGCATAATCCATCACATTAGCCTCCTGCCTTGTAAGTAGGGAGTGGGGTAAAATACCACTTTCATGCTTGGCTGTGGTGTAGACTTCTCAAAAACAAACACAAACTAGGAATAGCACCATGAACAAAGTCATTTCTAAACTGAAAAACATTCGCCCATTCAAGATCATCACGGTTTTTTTAGCAGGCTTGTTTTTATTGGTTACACAAGCTTGCGGTTCTGTAGAAGCAAAAACGCCAACAGGAGGAGTGGCGAATCCAGCTGTTGGACGCCAATCTGGAGAACCTAATTCTGAAGTGTACGTCCCTAAAGGCGCGAATGTGACTTCTCCTTATGGAGGTGGGATGAATAATTTTAGTGATGTAGACCCCAGATCTAAGACTGGCGCAAAAGCAGAAAGCGAAGCTCTTAAGGAAAATGCTGAGCGCAACATTGAACAGAAAAGTGTAGACAGTCTACAGCAATACGGTCAAAATTATCAGCAAGGTACACCTCTCGGTGAAAGAGTTAAGCGCATTGGTGAAGATGTGAAAAGCTCAACTGAAGATTTGACCAAAGGTGCATATCAGGGGACTCAGCGAGGAATTGAAAATATCAAGAACAACACCAAGGACGCAACTGGGGATGTGTCGAAGAATCTTCAAAAATCCGCTGAGGATGCAGGTGACGCAGTGAACCGGGCGGTGAGATCTGCTGATACCAATGTGAAATCTAGTGCTAAAGAGACAGCAGAAAAAGGTCAAAATATTGCTGAAAGTGCTAAGGCATTTATTCAAGCCAAAACGGCTGAAACTGCAAACATTGCCCAAAGCAACTTGGAAAAAGCAAAAGATGCTGTTGACAACTAGTCATATCATTACACTACGTTTGTAGTTGTGCTTTAGTGCTAAGTAAAAGAATAGCTTGCCACAACGGCAAGCTATATATGCGTCTTAACAAACCCTTCTCAAACCCTTGGGTTTATATTGGAGAGATGAATGTCGCCTTTAGCTCCCAGAGTATGACTACCTTTCAAGACGCCGTTTGTAAAATTAATTGCAAGCACTTCCTAAGTAGTGCGACCATCTTGCTCGCTTCCTAAGTAGTGCGACCATCTTGCACGCTTCCTAAGTAGTGCGAGCATCTTGCTCGCTTCCTAAGTAGTGCGACCATCTTGCACGCTTCCTAAGTAGTGCGAGCATCTTGCACGCTTCCTAAGTAGTGCGACCATCTTGCACGCTTCCTAAGTAGTGCGAGCATCTTGCACGCTTCCTAAGTAGTGCGAGCATCTTGCTCGCTTCCTAAGTAGTGCGAGCATCTTGCTCGCTTCCTAAGTAGTGCGACCATCTTGCTCGCTTCCTAAGTAGTGCGAGCATCTTGCTCGCTTCCTAAGTAGTGCGACCATCTTGCACGCTTCGTGAGCGAGACGCTCACACTACCAACCCGTCAAAATGAATTTGACAGACCACTAGCACCCGCACCCATTTACAACCTTACTTACAAAGGAGTAATTAATAGTTTGGGTACCACTATTATCACTATAACCATTAATCGCATCATTATTGATGAATGATACCGTCTCACCTGGTAACAGTTCAATCGTCTGCTCTTTACCACTAGCGACAGGTTGGTTGTTTTTCAACGCTACTAGTGTTGCAGCGTAAAAAGCTGGGAATTTCATCGCTGAATTGTTTCGATCATACTTTGAATTGCCATTCGCATCCACTAATTCACCATACTTATCTTGACCAACGTCTTGACCAAAGTTCCATTTGCCCTCAGCTTTAATTTTGACTGTGATAGGCTCCTTCAATGTGTTAGTTAAGCTAGGCAAGTTTGTGTTTTGAGTAGCTAATAGAATTAACGTACCACTCTTAAGAGGAGCATTGATGCTCACCTGTTGCGCATTTGCAGAACTAATGCCAAAGTAAAGACTAGCTGCAATGGCAAATACTGCACACAGCAAGATTTGAAGCGTTTTTTTCATGATTTCCTTTTTGTATTGACAAATCAACACAGACACTTAGCTGAGATGCTTGCAAAAAGCCTGACAGCTATCCGGGTAAGAGACCAGGGTAATAATTATTCATTGTTTGAACACCTGAGTAAACATATCACAAAAAAGAAACTGGATTTTTATGTATAAATTAAAATTTATTATACATCAGCAGAATTCAGGAATAGTAATACAATACTGCGTCAGGGTTAGCGGATCTTACCTGTGCCACAAAAAATGATCACAACCATTACCAGATTTGATTTTGCGATTTGGTTTTGTGGCGGGTTCGATCTCAAACTGCTGTTAAATCCTATTGACAAAGTTGTCAGACTAGATATCAGCCAATACGACTCGGTTAAGGAAAATTGTAATGACCTATGCTACAAAGCGGTCTAATCTTCTGAATGTGAGTTTAAGGGCTTTGCCAAATACCAATTGTGTAGTGCTAGTCGCTGAATTTCTCGCCAAGGGATATTGTGTTTCCGCGCTAATTCTGCGCAATTTTCGTATTCTGGTTGTACGTTGGTGATTACTTTGTGTTCTAGTTGTCCCGTCCATGCTACCTTCACTGGCACTACGCCATATTGAGTTTCCACTGATTGAATTTCTCGTTGGAGAATAGCGCGTTGTTGAGTAGAGCGACGTATGCCTAAAGTGGTAGTTTGAAGGAACAAAACTGCTTCACATCTTAGTAAGTTTTCAGGATGGCAGATGACGGTGAGTAAAATTCCTGGACGGGACTTTTTCATCCCTATAGGCTGGGTAAAGACATCTAGCGCACCTGCTGCAAACAAAGCTTCAAAGACATAACCGATCGCCTGCGGGTTTAAGTCATCGATTTGGGTTTCTAGAACGGAGATAGTTTCTAGGTATGGGCTTGTGGATGGTTGGTCTGTAGGTATCACTGATGAGTTATGGGTTGGCACATCTGTTGCTTCACCTAGCCAAATTTGCAAAATGTTAGGAATGGGTAAACTCAGTGAACCTGCTCCTAATCCCACTTGCTTAATTGTCATTGGGGGTGGCGAACCAAAATCTGTGGCAAGAGTTGTGGCGATCGCAGCTCCAGTTGGTGTGACTAGTTCTCGTTCAATGCCGTTGCTATATACTGGACAACTACGCATTTCCCACAATTTTAACACAGCTGGTACAGGCACTGCCATCTGACCGTGGGCAGCCCGAACTGTTCCTCCACCGGTTGGTAGTGCTGAGCAGTATAGTAGAGGCAATTCTTCGCCACTCAACCAATCCAGCCCTAGGCAAGTGCCAACAATATCGACTATCGCATCTACAGCACCGACTTCGTGAAAGTGAACTTTTTCAGGGGCAATGCCATGGACTGCCCCTTCTGCTATGGAAAGTTGCCGGAACACGGCCAAACTCCAAGCTTCTGCCCGTGAAGGCAAACCAGCTTTGAGAATCATTTGCTCAATTTCTGGTAAGTGACGTCCATGATGGTGGGTGTGTTCATGAGCATGATGGTGATCGTGTGTTAAATCCACATGGACTTTAGTCGCCTGCTGACCATTGTGGTGAACCAGTTCTGCTCTTAACTTATACTCCTGCTCAATTCCCAATTTGTTGAGTTTTTCAGTTAAATACTCTAAGGGAACCCCTAAACTTACCAATGCACCTAGGCACATATCACCAGAAATACCAGTCGGACATTGAAGATAAAAGAGTTTAGTCATAATGTTGTTAGTTGTTAGTTGTTAGTTCTTAGTCGCTCCCCCCTCTCCCCACACTCCCCACACTCCCCCCTCTCTCTTCTCCCCCTGCTCATCTTAATTTATGGCAAAAATTTTTCCAGTACATCCTGATAATCCTCAAATTCGACGAATAGAGGAAATACAAGCTGCGTTGCAACGTGGTGCGGTGATGCTTTACCCTACGGATACAGTTTATGCGATCGGTTGTGATTTGAATGCTAAGTCGGCAATAGAAAGAGTGCGGCAAATTAAACAACTAGCAAATGACAAACCACTGACGTTTTTATGTCCTTCGCTTTCTAATGTAGCGACTTATGCTTTTGTGAGTGACACAGCTTATCGGATTATGAAGCACTTGATTCCGGGGCCATACACTTTTTTGCTGCCTGCTACTAAGTTAGTACCACGACTGGTGCAAGATCCTAAGCGTAAAACGACTGGTATTAGAGTACCAGATCATACTGCGTGCTTGGCGTTGTTGAAAGCTTTGGAGAATCCAATTATTTCGACTTCGGCACATTTACCACCAGAAGATAGAGATGATGGGGAATTTGAGCTGGAACCGAATCTATCGCGGATAGAGTTATTTGAACGTTTGGACAAATTGGTAGACATAATTGTGGACACTGGCGAGGAACCTACGTATGAAGTGTCTACTATTTTAGATTTGACCGGAGAAAAACCAGTGATTACACGCCAAGGTTTAGGCTGGGAAAGAGCAGCTTCATGGGTATAAACACTGAATTATGAATTATGAATTATGAGTTATGAATTAGGGGTTAGGGGTTAGGAGCACCCCACGGGCGGCGTACCACCCTCTATGAATGAAAGAAACTCCTCCTATTCCCCGCTCCCCGCTCCCTGCTCCCCGCTCCCCGCTCCCTGCTCCCTGCTCCCTGCTCCCTGCTCCCTATTTATTCCCTGCTCCCTGCTCCCTCTTGTTTCTTAGGGGTTGAAAGGTATAACTACTGATTGGTGACTAATGATTCCTGATTCGATGCTACAGTTTGAGAATTGTCATATCTCTTAAGCTGGAGGCAGTTATAACCAAGATGATGGGAAACATGGTCACAGTATAGATTTGGCACTCGTTTAGGTGAGATTGGTTACTCATATGCCATAGATGATTTAGCGGCTTGTGAAAAAACCGACACATGCTTATCTCTGTAACTTTTTCGGATTTTATACAGTCTTATATGTAAGCAGTGCTAACGGTGACTCTTGATGGATGAATCAGAAGAGTCATATGAATGGTTAGTGGTTAGTGGTTTACAAGTGACCATGAACCACTAACAAGTGCTGTCTTGATCTTGTAGTTACGGTGCCTACTTAAAAAGCAAAAAGTCATGGAAGCGAACCTTGCCCATCTACCCAACTCTACCCCCACATCGCAATCTACCAACATTGATGCCTTAATACAGTTGCTGTGTAAGGAATTGCAAGCTCACGTGAAGGCAGCACCGGGGTGTCAGCAAGCTGTTGCCAAGCGCATAGCAAAAGAAGTGGAACGTATTTGCGATAAAAGTTCCCGGATTCAAAAATCTGGACAAATAAAGTCTTGGCTGGCTACCTTGGCACAGCATCGTCTGCAAAAATGCCTCAGTTACTACCAATTGGGTTCAAGACAAGGACGTGTGGAATTACATAGTCAATTGAGTGCTATAGTTTATCGCCATGTTGTGATTTCACATTCTGATCTGGGGTTTCAGGCTCGATCTAACCTCATAGAAGATTTCCTGCAAGGATTTTATCTTGAAGCTATTAAGGCTTTCCGACGAGAAAACGAGTTAAGAGAAGATTATACTCCCCATACTCTACTGGAATTAGCAGAATACATGGCTTTTACAGAACAGTATGCTAAACGCCGGATTAATTTACCTGGGGGTGCTGGTCAGCAGTTGGTGATATTACGGGCTCAAAGTTTTGCCCGTCGTCAGCCGCAGGAAACAACTGTTGATATTGAACAGGCGGTTGAGTCTGTTAGAAGTGAAGATGGAGAGTCTTACCGACGTAACTCGGCAGTGCAACAAGTACGATCGCAGATGATTGTACAACCTAACTTTGATCTGGCGGAGGAAAGCGATCGCGATCGCGTGATTTCTGAGTTAGTGAAGTACTTGGAATCTCAAGATCAACATGACTGTGTGGATTACTTAGTATTAAAACTCCAGGACCTCAGTGTACCAGAAATAGACCATATTCTCGGTTTAAATAGCCGCCAGCGTGATTATTTGCAACAGCGGTTTAAATATCATGTGGAAAAGTTTGCTCGTGCGCACCAATGGTATTTGGTACATCAGTGGTTAGGCGCAGGGATTGAGCAAAAGTTAGGAATGTCCTCTGAACAGTGGGAACGATTTTTAGAGCAACTCTCCGAACAGCAACGGCAAATTTTACAACTGAAATCTGCAAAACAGAGTGACCAGGCGATCGCCAAAGCCATTAAATGTACTCCCAAACAGATGCAAAAACTCTGGACTCAACTATTGGATTTAGCTTGGGCTATCCGTAATAGTGGGCATGAAGGGGTTAGGGGTTAGGGGTTAGGAGTTAGGGGTAAAGAGAAGTCGAAACCAACGCTTATGGTAAATTTATTACTAGAATTAACCTAGCTTATTGTTGTCGGAGATATTTTCTAATAGTTTCAGTATCTAACTTGAGTAACTCAGCTATTTCCAAGCGAGAAATCAAATTGTGTCTGGGTCAACGCCCATTTCTCTTAACCGCTCTGCCAGTCGAGCAGCTTTTTGCCGTTCCAGATCCCTCGACTCTGCGCCTGTTAGAATCACCTGACCCTGGTGGTCACACCAGCGTAGCCATAGTCCTGGCGTGTCTTCAAATGTGCCTGACCATAATGTCAGACCTAGCCCTACTGCTTCTAGCCAGTGAACTTCTTCGAGTTCGACATACAGTCCTCCTGTCAGGACGTACACTCGCAGCAGTGCGCCGTTCATTTGCTCTGCTTCTTGGATCTGCTTGAGCGGGTCAAAGACTACGTAATATGCAAAACCGATGCGGGCATAATCATCTTTTGTTGCCCCTAATTCTTTGCCTTTGCGGTTGGAGACGATTTCTATGCCGATTTCTGGTATTTTGTCAAATTCCCAGACGAAGTAACTGCGATTCTGCTTTTGACTCCAATCGGTGGGCATTTGCACGTTCAGGCTCAACAAAGCATCTGGGACGACTGGGTCCAGCCTTAGTGCGTTGAACACGCCCACGTTTGACGCCGCAATGAAAGGTCGTGGAAGTACCGATGAACTGTAGAGTGGTTCTATCAGCAGCCGTCGTTGCTTGTCACTTTGAAAATTGCCCACTGGTTTACCATCCTCGATTTCCAGTTCGCTAATGTCGGGGTTAGCAATTTCTTCTGGGTCTAGAAGCTGCTCGGACATGGGAACTCATTTAAATTATTTGAATTAATAGTATTTAATTATAGCTTAAAGCTCATCAGCCAAGAAAAAATCAGTGCTGAGCAAGGGACTTCCAATTAACAAATTATCCCATCGTAGGGGCGCTCTTGCCTTGCGCCCCTACAAATTAATTTTGGATTTTCGATAATTTATTTTCTGGTGTTCCCCAATCAAATTGTGTCTGGGTCAACGCCCATTTCTCTTAACCGCTCTGCCAGTCGAGCAGCTTTTTGTCGTTCGCTCTCAGCTTTTTGTCGTTCTAGATCCCTCGACTCTGCACCTGTTAGAATCACCTGACCCTGGCGGTCACACCAGCGTAGCCATAGTCCTGGTTGGTCTTCAAATTTACCTGACCATAATGTCAGACCTAGCCCTACTTTTTCTAGCCAGAAAGGTTCTTTGAGTTCGACATACTTTCTTGCTGTCAGGGCGTACACTCGCAGTAGTGCGCCGTTCATTTGCTCTGCTTCTTGGATCCGCTGCAGCGGGTCAAACACTGCGTAATATGCAAAACCGATGCGGGCATAATCATCTTTTTTTGTCCCTAATTCTTTGCCTTTGCGGTTGGAGACGATTTCTATGCCGACGTCTGGTGTTTTGCTAAGCTCCCAGACGAAGTAACTGCGGTTCTGCTTTTGACTCCAATCGGTGGGCATTTGCACGTTCAGGCTCAAGAAGGCATCTGGGACGACTGGGTCCTGCTTTGGTGCGCTGAACACCCCAACGTTTGCCGCCGCAATGAAAGGTCGTGGAAGTACCGATGAACTATAGAGTGGTTCTACCAGCAGCCGTTGTTGCTTTTCACTTTGAAAATTGTCCACTGGTTTACCGTCCTCGATTTCCAGTTCGCTAATGTCGGGGTTAGCAATTTCTTCTCGGTTTAGAAGCTGCTGGGACATGGGATATCATGATGAATTAATAGGACTTAATTATAAGACATCTACAGGAATCATGTAGGGGCGTATTGCAATACGCCCCTACCAATGATTTCAGCGAACGCATAATTCATTTTCACGGTAATTTATTCCTAGGCGTGTGGGTTGTGAGATTAGAAGTTTTAGGGAGCATCCCAGTAGTGTGAGCATCTTGCTCACGTGTATTATAAGCGAGCAAGATGCTCGCACTACGAATTTTCAAAAATGGGATGCACCCGAAGTTTTATTTTGTGACATTCGTGTTTTTGTAGTTGCTGTTCTTCCCAAATAAAGTATTCTTCATGGGTTAAGTTTGTGGGTTTGTCTTTGGCTACGATCATGATGGAGTTAGCTTGAAACTAATTGAGAAAATATTGTCTCGCTGCTTGATGATGAGTTTCTGACTTAACGAAGAAAGCAATTAAAGCTGAGGTATCAACAATAATGTCTTGGTCGGTCATTTTTAATATAAAATTTTGTCAATATGTTCAGCATAGTTAGTTGATTTTCCTGCTTCCTGATCTTCAACGATAAATTGAGATTCAGGGTGAGGAATTTCTAAACTACCACACAATTCCCAAGTTCTTGTTTTAGTGATGTTTGGTTTTTCTGTTTCTAAATATTTTTCTACTGCTTTAATAAAAATATCTTGTAGAGACTCTTGTTTAGTGTTTATGCGTGACATGAGTTCATCAGGAATTTCTAGGGTTACTTTAGTCATCGTATTGCGTCGATATTAATTGGTCTATTTTGTTTTCGTTGGTTGGGTTGAACTGCTGTGAAACTCAACACTACTATCAGTTTAGATGGTTATTGCCAAGAAAACAACGGCTATGTTTCAGAATAGGGTTACAGATACCTAGGGTGCGCTCTTCGCAGCGTAATGCACTCTACGTATCTGTTCAAAAATCAAATATTCATATCTCCCACGATGCTGAATGATTTGCGGGTGAAAATCTAGCAGGCTTTGGGCGATCGCTGTGTATAGTCACGATAGCCTACTTCTAACTAAACTCTACGACATACTTATCCTAACAGAAGGGTTGCTGAAGCGACTAGTGGATCAAGTGGTTCTATGGTGATTCCATGTCAAGTTTTGGCAAGTACAAACAGCCCTAAGACTTTTTTGTTCATCGACCTTTAGGGAAAACAAAGATTTACAGGGTTGTTGTGAATATTGGATACCTTTGACAAGGGTAGCACTAAACTTATTTTTGTTTTAGTTTTGTAAACTATGAAACCAACTACAATTTATCTATCTCAAGAAATTGAAGCTCATCTCCAACAACTTGCTCTTCAAACTGGGCAAAAACTAGATGAATTAATCCAAGAAGCAATCTCAAACTACTTGGCTTTGCAAACTCGCAAATTACCTAAATCTGTAGGTATGGGGGCTAGCAAGATATCAGATTTGGCTTCGAGAAGTGAGGATCTGTTATGGAAGGAAGAATCTTGGGTGCACCCCATTTTCGTAAATTTGTAGTGCGAGCATCTTGCTCACGTGTAATACAAGCGAGCAAGATGCTCATTTGGTCATCGACCTTTCCCTAATAACACCACTCTGATGGTTTTGAAGAAGATGGCGACATCTAACCAAATGGAATAATTTTTGATGTAGTAGAGGTCGTAAGATAGCTTTTCGTAGGCATCCTCAATTGATGCCCCGTAGGGATAGAGAACCTGTGCCCAGCCGGTGATTCCGGGTTTGACTAAATAGCGGACATCGTAGTAGGGAATTGCTTTTCTGAGCTTGACATCAAATTCTGGCCGTTCTGGACGCGGACCGATGAGGCTCATATCTCCAAGGAGGACGTTCCATAGTTGAGGTAGTTCGTCGATTCGGGTTAATCTGAGCAAGTACCCTACTCTGGTGATGCGCGGATCGCGTTTAGTTGCCCACTGTACGCCGCGCTTCTCTGCATCTTGATACATGGAACGGAATTTGTAAACTCTGAAAGTTTGAGTGTTTAGCCCTGTTCGGAGTTGACTGTAGAAAATTGAGCCTGGACTGTCTAATTTAATTGCCAGTGCTGTTAATAGTATGAGTGGAGATAGAGTTAGTAGTAGCAGGAATGCGGCAATGATATCGACTAAGCGTTTTAGCTTCCAGCTGATGCCACTGGATATTAAGTTAAAGCCGACATTGAAGATAAACCAAGTATCTTGCAGTAGAAATGAGGGGAGTTTATACCATAAGCCTTCGTAATAATCTGGTAGCCGATAAACTGGTATCCCTTGGAGGCGCATTTGCATCAATTGCTGTAATTGCGCATCAGATAATTCGACTTCTGTTGCTACTAAGACCCCTGACCAAGAGAGAGAAATCCAGTCAGGTAAATCCAAAAGGCTACCCATTCCGTTGATACTACTGTTTGGTAACTGATTGATATTTTCTAGGTCTTCAGCTAGAACAACCAACCGTCCTAAGGGGTTGATTTTTAGAAAGTCTTTGACAAATTTGATCGCACTGTCTCCTGCACCTAAGATGAGCCAGCGGGTTTGTTGGGCACGCGATCGTACCCAACGAGCTGCCCATAATCGTGACATGACTGCCAAGATGGTAAATATCCCTAGACTTGGTAGCAAAACGCCCCGCCACACAAAAGGGTTTTGTTTCCAAGCGCCAGATAAGTAAATTAATGCAGCGCTAACTCCAGCTACGAAAGCATTACATAGTATGATTCGAGCCGGAACTCGTAAACCGGCAATTTGGCTCTCTGGTTTATATGTGTCTGCTAAATAAAAGACTGAGAGAATCAGCAAGATTAATCCACAGAAAATGAGGTTAAACTCGTTCAGCGGTTTCCCCCAGCGTAACCAAAAGCCAAATTGCAAACAGACAACGAAGGCAGAAATATCACTTACCAAAAGCAGCACAGGGAGACTGCCGACTTTCGGTATTTTGGTGCTTATTGAGATGTTCCAAAAAGTTTGGGTTGACATTATTTGTTGTGATAATTCTTCTGTGCTGACAGTGATTCTACGTGAGACTCAAATACAGACTTATTGAGAGCATCTTGATTGAGTGCCATGACAAGCAAGCAAGATGCTCGCACTACCTTATTAAAAATTGGGATGCTCCTGGCTTATTGGAATCACGCTCTCACAGCCGAGTCTTGGGTGTTCCTCAATCGGATAGTATTTTTTACTGAGTTCTAGATCTGACCTAATACTATAAGCATGTATCTACTGTATGTCCAAAAAGTCTACTGTCTTTACGAAAAAAATACAATTAACTTGAATTAATTAAGATAGTATAAATTTGCACTTTTGTAATTGCGTAATATGCTGCCATCACTTTATAGTTACAGCATAACTGGCTTGGCTCTTTAAAGCTAGACTGACCCAATCAGGTGAACTTCTACCGCTAGTACAACAAGGCACAAGTAAAAAGAAAGAATTCCAATTCTGTGAGCTTTTTACCTGCTTTAGGTAGAAGCTTTATTTGCAAGCCTCCTGTATTAGTCACATAAATTAGGAAACTTTCTGACACTACTAACTATCTGAGTAAGCCTCATGAAGGCGGTTATTCACTGTATGGTTGTATTGCAACGATGTTAGATGTGTGTTCACGCTGTTGTTATGCTGTAAACGGCTAATAGCCGGATTTTTGATGCAGATATACGAACGTTGCGTGTTCAAGCTTGTTGCGATTATTGAAAAGTAAAGCTTCAAGCCGTTTTTAGTGCAACTAATGGGACTTTTATCGTCAGGTTGATGGAATCTAACCAACAAGAAAAAGATCAAGAAAAACTCTACGATTTCCAACAATACTGGCTGCTTGTCAAAAGACGTTGGCTGGCAATAGCAGTTGTAAGTAGCTCTGTTGTTGGACTGACAGCGTTAAATACTTATCGGCAAAAACCTGTTTACCAAGCGGAAGGTAAGCTGCTGTTTGAAGTAGCTGATAGTACCTCAAAGGTCACAGATTTGAGTGACAGACAACAACAAAGTGTAGCTTCGGTAAGTAATCCACTAGACACACAAGCGGAGGTGATTCGATCTAACTCAATTGTGCAGAAAACTATTACTGATTTGGAGTTAAACGATGGGAATGGCAAACCCTTAGAAATAGAGAATTTTCTTGGTAACCTAAACATCAAAAATGTCAAAGGTACAGATGTTTTGGCAGTTTCTTATAAGAGCACTAATCCTCGACAAGCAGCAGCCATTGTCAATTCACTGATGCGCAATTATTTGCAAAATAATATTCTTACTAAAAGATCGCAGGTGAGAGCAACTTTAAATTTTTTAAATAAGCAATTACCTCAAGTCGAGCAAAGGGTTGCTTTAGCGGAGATTGGGGTGCGTGAGTTTAAAGAAGAAAACAATGTGGTTTTGTTAGAGGAAGAATCGAGAGCAGCGGTACAACATCTTCAGGAGATCTCGACTGAGATTACCAGAACTCAAGCTAATTTTGCGGATGCTAGAATTCGCTATCAAGAGTTGCAAAATCTATTGAAGTTGAATTCGTCAGAAGCTGTGACGTTCTCGAACTTGAGTCAATCGTCTGGTGTGGAGCAGCTACTCACAGAATACCAGAAGGTGCAAGACGAGTTGGCTGTTGAGCAGACTCGCCTGACAGATGAACATCCAGCGATCGTTAATATGCTGAACAAGCAAAAAGCTCTGAAAAAGCAACTACAACTGCGAGTTGCTGAGGTTGAGGGAAATTCTCAGTTGGTTTCACAGCCGAATTTACAGTTAGGGAAACTGAAGCAAACCCTGAGCGAGGAACTGGTGAAGTCACAGACTGAAAAACTCGCACAGGCAAATCGGCTAGCTGTTTTGCAGAAGGAATTTTTGCTTTACAAAGAAAGGTTAAGAAATTTACCTAGACTTGAACAAAAACTGCGACAGCTAGAACGACGGTTGCAAGTGGCACAACTGACTTATCAAGAACTACAGAAGCGATTTCAGGAAGTTCTGGTTGTTGAGAATCAGACTATTGGCAATGCAAGAGTGATCGATGAGGCTTCAGTACCTAAAAAACGTATTTCTCCTAAAATTCTACTTAATTTTTTAATAGGTGGGTTTTTGGGTATCTTGCTAGGTGTAGCAACAGCTTTCATTCTGGAAGCTCTGGATAAATCTCTGAAGACGGTTGAGGATGCCAAGCAGCTTTTCGGCTATCCTTTACTGGGTTCCATTCCAAAAATTGGTCAAAAAACCTATAAAAGTGGAGGCGAGATCTGGCAAGAGTTACCTGTACTTAACAGCCCCTATTCGCCCATAGGTAAAGCTTTTGAGATGCTTCAGGCAAGCTTGGCTTACACAGCTTTTGAGCAAGAACTGAAAGTTATTGTGGTGACAAGCGCAATTTCAGGTGAGGGTCGATCTTTTGTTGCAGCTAATCTGGCAGTAGCTATGAACCAACTGGGACGCCGAGTGCTGTTGATAGAGGCTGACATGCGTCATCCCCGTCAGAGCGAAATCTGGAAGATATCTCATCAGATGGGATTGAGTAATGTTTTATTAGGGGAGTCTCAGTTAGAAGAGACTGCTATTTTAGTCATGGACAGATTGAACATACTCACAGCTGGGACAATTCTGAATAATCCATTAGCATTGTTAGAGTCGCAGCAGATGGCTACTTTGCTCCGAGAGGCTGCCAAAAATTATGACTTCATTATCATTGATAGTCCACCATTGACTGAGGGCGCTGATGCGTTGGTTTTAGGTCAATTGGCAGATGGAATGTTATTGGTTGTGCATCCCGGTATCGCATCTGAAGCAGCAGTTACATCCAAGTCACTGTTAGGGCAGTCAAAAACTCGTGTTTTGGGAATGGTAGTTAATGGAGTTACTAATGAAAACAGTTACGGCGGCTACTATTCTCAAGGATATTCTGGAGCAAGAAAAGCCAAAAAAACTGAAATTATAAGTTGAATTATATTTTATGCGCCTTGCCGTTCTTGTAACCCATCCTGTTCAGTATTTTGCACCTATTTTTCGGGAATTGGCACAGCAACCAGATTTAGAGGTAAAAGTCTTTTTTGGCTGCAATCATGGAGTTATTCCTCAGAAAGATCCAAATTTTGGTGTTGTTTTTCAGTGGGATTGTGAACCAACAGTAGGTTTTGAACACGAGTTTTTATCTACAGGTTCAGTTGACAAACTAAAGGGTTTTGCTGGTATCAAATTAGCGGTTAAAGCGGCTACCACTATTACTAGTTATCGACCTGATGCTGTATTGATTTTCGCTTATACACCTGTTTTTATTACAGTTAGTACATTGCTACTCTATCTAGCTCGTCACAAGTTGCTCCTACGAGCAGATACCAGTGACAAGGCTATTGAATATTCCCCTTTTAAGAAGAGAATAAGAGAGTCTTTGTTTCCTTTTTACTATAGTCAATTTTCTCATTTTTTTCCTATTGGTACTGATTCAATGGATCATTATTTGCAGATGGGAGTACATGAAAGTCAGTTAACACAAGTTAACTATGCTATTGATACAGACTTTTTTAAGAAACAGGTGGATTATTGGTTACCACAAAGAGACATATTACGTGCTACTGCGGGTATCAAATCAGACGATCATGTTTTGATGTTTTGTGGCAAGATGTTTTCAAAAAAAAATCCTTTAATAATTCCTGAAGCTTTAGCAATGCTATCTCCAGAAGAGAGAAAAAGAATTTGGTTTCTAGCTGTGGGAGACGGAGAATTAAGATACAAATTTGAAGCAATGGTGAAAGAACATTTAGGTGAAAGAGTTATTTTTACTGGTTTCAAGAATCAGTCAGAATTAGGCCGATATTACGCAATTGCAAATACTCTGATTTTACCTTCTCGAACAGATGAAGTTTGGGGATTAGTTGTTAATGAAGCTTTACAATTTGGGTTAAGAGCTATTGTTAGTGACAAGGTAGCTTCAGGAAGGGATTTACTCAAAGAGGATAACAGGGGTTTTATATTCCCATCGAATGATGCTACTGCTTTAGCCAAAGGAGTTTCACAACTCAGCATTCATCAACATGCTTCTAACATAGATTTTGATGAATTACCTCATCCGAAACAATTAGCTCAAGCCATTTATCTACAAATAAAAACATATGATTAAATATAAATTCAGTGATATTGATATTATGTAAATGAGTAAATTTAATATGAACCCCAGATTGCTAATTATTGGTGATACTTCAAACGTTTACGGTGTTGGTTCCATGCTTAGTAGAGCAGCTCAAGCGCTCAATTTACCTCTAACTGTTAGTGACAATAGTTGGAATAGCTACGCTCCTTCTATGAAATATTTATGGGGAAGAGCATTTTTTAAACTAGTAAATTACCGTCCTATGGAATGGTGGTTTTTCAATCACAAAACTATAGAAAATATTGAAAAATTTAAACCGGAATTAGTTATTATTACGGGAATTTTTCCGCTAAGAGATATTTTTTTTGATGTCCTTAAAAAGATAGATGCTAAAGTCGTTAATTTTTTAACAGATGATCCTTGGGTAAAAAAAATGTACTCGTCAGTCTTTATGAATAACTTAAAAAAGTATGACTTAGTGGTTAGTACAAAAAAAAGAATTATACCTGATTTGATTGCCAATGGAGTTCAGCGGGTTGAGTTTCTTCCCTATGCTTATGATCCTTTCTGGCATCACTTACCAAATTCAGTTTCGGACTTGGAAAAAGAACGGTTTATTGCCGATATCAGTTTTATAGGTACTGGAGCAAGAGAGCGCTTACCTATGTTAGAAGCAATAGCTAGTCTGGGAAACCTCAATTTAAAACTTTACGGTAACGATTGGGGGAAAATTTCGGTAAAAGGATGGAAAAAATATCCTGCCGTGTCTAACAATGAGTTCCGGTTAGCTATGTACTCCTCTAAGATTGCTCTATGTTTACTACGAAAACGCAGCAGAGATGACTCAACTCAAAGAACTTTTGAAATTGCTCCTTGTGGTGGATGTGGTATTTATGAAGATACACTGGAACACCGTGAAATCTTAGCTGGTTATCCTGAATATGGTTTTTTCTCTTCTCCAGAAGATTTAGCCAATAAATGTAAATGGTTACTTGAGAACTGTACAGAAAGAGAGGAAATGCGACAGATCGGAATTCAATTAATAGCGAAAGATAGTAATCAGTTTAAAACTAGATTAACAGCAATTTTGGAAATATTAAATTTATCTTGTATTTGATGATGAATACAAGTTATTATGACACTAGTGAAGCATTGTATCTGTAGTTCCCTGTGGTCAACATTATTATGAGAAAAATGGTTAGAGAGAGAGGTCTAGCTTATAAAATTCCTGAAATTGATTATGGGTGTAGCTCTCATAGAAGAGAGTTTGAAGCTATAGGTCTTGAACCTATTTAGGTATTACCTCATAATTATTTTGCATTCCTTTCATTACATCGTTCAAAAGTAGTTTCTAAAATTATTTATCCGATATTGTTCATATTAGGAAATATAATTATTCCCTTTATTCCGCTTTCTAATGAGATTAAAGAACGTTGGGCACACACATTGATAGTCATTGGCAGAAAACCGAAAACATAACTGAAAACATAACTATGTATATACTATTCTTAGTGGAAGATAGAATACTTTACCGCTAAGTAAATCTGTGAGTTTAGCCAAACACTTGCTAATAGAATACCTCGTGAAAGGATCTTTATTGTGAAACTAAAATTCGACCAAGATTTGGCATTTCAAATTAAAATTGATGACATTGAATTACAAAAATATGCTCAAACCTATCCATTCGTAAATGGAGTAGATTCTAGCCTCAATAGAAAGTTGAGAAGTGCTACTAGAGAAAATTTAAAAACTCGATTGTCAAGGAATGTCTCGTTTGAGCATCGTATAGTTAATGGTGAATTATCTGATTTTCTTTCCTATGAAGACCAAGAGAAAATTATGGGGGTTGCTAAAAAATTAAGATTGACAGGAGAGCAAGTCCAGCAGTTGATGTCTCAGTTTGCTTGGAAAGTAGCCCATATACCTCGTGAAGCTGAAAGAATTTTGTGTTTTGGTTGTGCAGCAGGAAATGAACTAATTGCTGTTCGCGCTTTGTTTCCTAAAGCTAAACTATATGCTGTAGATTACTCCCTAAATATTCGACAAAGCTGGATAAATTATCTTAATATGACTGACTATGTAAGTATGAGATTTGATGATTTTTTTATAAAGAATACTACTAAATTTGATGCAGTCTTCTCTAATCACGTACTTGAGCATTTATATGATCCAGACAAAACCCTTGAACTTGTCAAGAATAGCTGTATTTCAGGTGGTAAAATTGTTTCAGCCTTGCCTCTTGAGGGTACTTCCTACAATCCTCACTATCGTAAATTGTTAGATATTACAGCTAACAATCGAGAATTGACTGCCTTAGAATTTTCATGGCTTAATCTAGGACATCCTTGGAAAACTAATATACAAGATTTAACAACAACTTTTGAAAATGCAGGATATCATAACATCGTTGTCGTTAGTCGTAGTTTTTATCCTAGTGGTTTTCCTCAATTGAATCCCCTTGATCATTCAAGTTGGCTAAAGTTACTAAAAATCGGTAACCAGATGAATATTACTTTTTTAGAACCTGTGCGTTCAATTACTGAAAAAATCTTTTTAGGAGAAGTCCCAGAAATTTTTGTGAAGTTATACCTTGCTCTTGATTCAAGATTGTGGTTTGGAACAATTAGTTTACTCCGTTCTTCTCCAGAGGTTTTAATTACAGCCCAAATTTAAAGTTCCTATTTGCCCATAAGTAAATAAACAGCCTGTTCGTAAGACCATTGTTTATTTGAACACTCAGCTTATGATTACTGTGACGGTATTAAAGAACGTTGAGCAAAACATTGATAGTCATTGGCAGAAAACCTATAGAATAACTATGCAAATATCTATTGTTGTTGGTGGAAGGTGGCATGCTTTTGATCTAGCACGACAGTTACATGCAGCAGGAGTGTTACATCGTTTAATCACTAACTATCCTAAATTTAAAACTCGTCAGTGGGGTATCCCAAATGACAAAGTAGTAAGCCTACCTTTGACACTTTTACTGGATAAGGCCGTTCATAAAGTAGGTGGAGAGCATCTGATGATAAAATCCCAAGTCTTGCGCCATCATTTGTTTGCTCAAGCTGCGGCTCGTTACTTAGAAGGCAGTACACTGGTACACGGTTGGTCGAGTTTTTCTGAGCCTGCTTTGCATTGGGCAAAAAAGAACAGTGTACCCTTTGTTTTGGAACGCAGTTCTTCTCACATGAAGGTGCAATGTAAGCTATTGAGAGAAGAATATCATCAATTGGGCTTGAATTGGGTAGAAGCACACCCAGAGATTGTTGCTCAGGAACTGAGGGAATATGAGCTAGCAGAACGTGTAGCTGTGCCTAGTTTGTTTGTTAAACGTAGTTTTTTGGCTCAAAAATTTCCGGAAAATCGCTTAGTTCATAATCCTTTTGGTACGAATCTCAAAAGCTTCTCTCCTGATGTTCAACAGGATAATGTATTTCGGGTGATTTATGCTGGCTCTTTAAGTGTGCGTAAAGGTATTCACTATCTAGTGCAAGCTTTTACGGAAGCAAATATACCAAATAGTGAACTGTATTTAGTTGGTGGAGCTACGATAGAAACACCTCGTTTACTAGCAGGAGTAGATGAGCGAGTCAAGTGTTTTGGGCACGTATCTCAGGCACAATTGGTAAATTACTACCAGAAAAGTAGTGTTTTTGTCATGGCGAGTATTGAAGAAGGGCTTGCTTGTGTACAGGCACAGGCTCTTGCCTGTGGTTTGCCCTTAATTTGTACAACCAATACCGGTGGTGAGGATTTACTGCAAATGTCGGGTAAAGCTTCAATTCAGTTAGATGCAGGCATAGAAGATTACCCAGCTGGATATTTAGTCCCTGTGTGCAATATTGGAGCAATAGCTGCCTGTTTGAAGATGTTAGCGCAGGATAGAAACTTACTTTTATCAAAGCGAGAAGCAGCATTGTCATTTCGCTCTTCAAGCTTAAGTTGGAATTCTTATGCTCAAAGAGCTATTGAACTCTATAAATCTCTGCATAGTTAGTGAAATCGTAAGAAAAAGAGGAAACTATAGATGTGAGGGCTTTTCGTGTCAATTATTCTGCCAGATTACAGTACCTAGATACCAATAGGGGTTTTATCTCAAAGAGATTTACAAGTTTGTAAAGGTTGTATGTTTTTTCGTTTCAATGTTAATGACTAATCATAATTTAAACAGGCTTTGATGTGACCAAACGATTGCTCAAGATACTGGACAAAGTTACTATTGGATCATCACGCAGTCTTGGATGGGAAGTTTTAATAACTGGACTCTCTTTTCCTGCTTCTATATTGCTTAATCGTATATTAGGTTCAGAGCAACGAGGATTACTTGCTTTAGTTATTCTTCTCCCTTCTACTATTTTTGCGTTAGGAAGTTGCCAATGGGATAGATTACTAACAGGTTTGATCACCTCGAAACAAATCTCTTCCAAAGAGGCATGGCGCAGAACAACTTACTATGTTTATTACCTTTCTTTTATATTTATTCCACTTGGTATAGTTGCCAGCTTAGCTTTAGATAAGCTCCCACAAGATGATCGTTTAATCAGCATTCTATATTATGTCAACTTTCCCATTTATTTTCTTAACGGTTGCCTACACTCAATTTATATTGCTTCTGGTAATCTTGATAGTCAATATTTAATGAGAATGGCCTTACAAGGTAGCTATTTATTGTTAATATTCGGTTTGTTTTTTGCTAACCTTCTAGGTGTCAAATCATTAGTGTTAGTTTATATTTCTATACATACTATTTCTTTGGGAATAGGTTTGATACAGAAAAATAAATCGCTTACAGGAATTACACTTAAAGAAAGACCAGCAATATCTCTACTGAAAAAAGGATTTTTTCCCTATTTACTAGAGTCAATAGCAGGAAACATCGATACATGGAGTTTGTCTATTTTTTGTTCTTTGGTTAGTCTAGGACAGTACACAGCAATTACATCGATCATGGTTCCTGTTGGGTTAGTATCAAATGCTATGACTAATAGTAGCACTGCAAATTTGGACTGGACGCAACCCATCTTAGTTAGACGCTACCTAATTAAAGTAGTTATAGTTTTACTATGCCTTCTGTTGATGCTAGTTATTGGAGGAGTTCTATTAGGTCCTTACTTGTTAAACTTAGTATTAGGTAAAAGCTTTGAGGAAGGTAAGTGGATGATTCCTTGGATAGCAGCTATTGCAATTAGTCAAGCTACTGCTAATCAATTTCATAGTGCTTTGCAACTTTCTGGCTATTTCAATAGATATTTGATGATTCAAACTATAGAGCCGTTTGTGCGATTAATAATCGTTCTAACCTTGGGATACTGTTTGTCAGAATTGGGTATTATGATAGGTTTGACAGCATCTTACGTCTTGAAAATTATAGTATGTTCATACTTTCAAAGACGCTGAGAAAGTATGTTTACAGAAATTCTAACTTTTAATGACGATTGAAACCTCTATTTTGGAATGAGTAAATGAATCCTCGAACAAAGCACAATATATATAATCAAATATTCACCAAAAAAATTCAATGAAGTTATTTTCACGCCAATATATTCTTGTCGCGCTTACAACTACATTTTATAGCTGTGGAGTCTTTTATTCAACAAATAATGTGTTTGGCATCAATCCCAAATGGTTTAGCGTAATTATATTTACTTGTATTTTAAATTTTTTTGGCGATAAAAAAAGTAAAAATATTACAAATCAGTTGGCTACTATTTTATTTTTGCTTTTTACATTCATGGAAAGTATTAACTTGCTAGAAGGCATTAGCTCTCATCCAGGTGGTGTTATGACTCTATTTTTTTTGGCTATTATGTCTTTCACATTTTATCGTCTTCCCATACCTGTCTTACAGATTATATTGTCGTTTCTATATTACAGTATAATTCCTTTAATTATTTTATCGGTCGTTAAATCGATATTTGGAATATCAATACTTGAAGTGGAAGGTCAAGGAGAAGATTATATTGAAACCAATACATTAGACGAAAAATCAAATCGTTTTGTAGGAGTATTTGCTAATCCTAACTCTTTAGCAATCTATAGTTTATTTCTTGGTAACTGGGTTTTTTCACGTATTTTTTCATTAACACAGACAGGAAAAAAATACTCTGGATTTCAGCTAATTATTTGGTTGATTATAGCTGCTGCTTGTATCTACTGCGGTATATTGACTGGAAGTTTGCAATTTCCATCTGGAATATTATTAGTTCAAATCACTTTACGCTTTTTTATGATTTCTAAGAAACTCTCTGGGAAACAGGTAATAATCGATGCAATTTTATCTCTATTCGTAGGAATTATTGGTTGGTATTTTTATAATCTTTCCTCAACTATACCCGAAGAACGCAAAATTGCGAGAACCGATAGTGTTTATGAAGCTATTTCTCAGACAGATAGATGGTATTTATTTGGTTATGGTTTTGGTCAAAATAATACCGAAATAAATACCATAGATATAGGACCAGCCAAGTGGCTTTTGGAACTGGGTATGTTTAGTATATTCTTATTAATGATTTACATTATGTATAACTTTATAAAAATATACAAACTTAAAAGATCTTACAAATATCAAGTAGACGTAAATCAATATTACATAATTTATGCTAGTATTTTAGTTAATTGGATGGCTCAAAATGTCATATATTCACCGCTTTATTTAAGCACAACTATTTGGCTAGTGATGTCAATTATAATTGAAAAAATGGAAATAAATCATACATTCAAATAGAGATGCAT
>CAIVAU010000053.1 GCA_903903925.1 uncultured cyanobacterium | reverse complement strand
TTTTCTGACTTATCTGAGCTACGTCATGATTTGAAAAAACATCATAACGCAAGAATTGAGCAGCTTCAATTTCGGCGTAACCCCTCGGAATACTTGGCTACACTTGAAAGTATGCTCCTCTAGCAAGTTTTGCCGCTCTAGAAAAAAATCAGTCAGACTCATCGAGTGGGCAATTCGACAACCCCGTCTCATGAGGTACGACAAAGTCAAGCTCTGGGTAACTTCAGAGTATTTAATGGTTCCACCTGAGAAGTTACAGTTAACAATTTTAGCATTGCACCCCAAACAAGCAGCCAAAAAACACGAAATTCACTGGAACCAACAACGGCATGAAAAAACCCAACAATGGCTAGTTTCAGTATTAACAGAACAGCCGACCCGCCAAAAAAGAGAACTGTCAACTGTACTTGTATCGCCTACTGTCTCTTCTCAAGTACTGGCTCTACCCTTAGAAGAAATAGAGGAAGTAGAAATTTAAAACTGTTCAGTCCTGCTCAAAACTCAACAACTTAGCAACACTAAAATTAGAGAAATTGAAAACACTTTGAAGAGCGGGTGTAGCGGCGTTTCTGGGCAAAGCAAAGCTGCAATGCCCAACAAATAGTACCAACGGTCAAACTGGTGGTAGAACGCCAGTATTGCCAAGACCAAAAAACAAGCCATCAAAAACCAAGCACAGGCATCGAAAATCGCCAAGCTTACCTTACCTAATAGGTTTCGTTGCTCTTGGATTTTATGTCTTTGAAACATTTACTTGTCCACACCGCTATCACCGCTTTCCTAACAATAATTTTGACACAATTGTGCATATGAAACACTTTTATATCGGCTGCCACCAGCCTAACCATGCTGACCTATTCAAAAGGTGCTGCATCTCACTGGGGCGGCTACTCAAGCGAAAAACCGAAAAAATTTCTGTCCAAACAACTGGATACTTGATTGCGGAAGCTTTGGTGGCTTTCACTTAGAGATTAAAGAATATGCTGACCAAATTGAACGTTGGTGCGGCTGTGGACAACTTGATGCTGTCGTCGCACCCGACTACCTATGCCAACCCCAGCATCTGCGTCGTAGCAACAAATCGGTGGTCGAACATCAAAAAGCAACGATCGCCAACTATGATGCACTACGGCAAATTATAAACAAAGTATACATCATGCCGACACTTCAAGGGCTTTGTAAACACGACTACATTGAGCATTTGAAGCAGTATGGCGATCTCCTACCACTTGGTGCTTGGGTTGGGGTAGGTTCCCTAGTTGGTCGCCACCCCAAGACCATTGCTGCGATCCTCAGCGGTATCAAGGAAGTCCGCCAAGATTTGAGACTTCACGGATTCGGTTGTGGTAAGCGATCGCTACGTTACGGTGAAGTAACACAACGGCTGTGGAGTGCCGACACAATGGCTTGGTCTTTGGCTGCCCGCCGAGAAAGGCGAAACCCTGATGACCCAGTTGAAGCACAGCGTTATCTCAAAGAAGTGGAAGAAATGTCCATTCAAAGGAGCTTGCTTCCGCTGTTGACGACAGATGTCTACCGGAACTAGAGAACGGTTAACGACTGCCAATATGCGGAGGTGCAAAAACGCGAGGAGTAAAGTTATTTCTCTTAGGAACAACAGAGTCTAAAGCATCGAGGGTGCTACTTTCTCCCTTTGGTGGGCTGGTGGGCGGAACATTACCAGCCTCCATAGGCAACGGTAACATTCGCTCTGCTTCCTCAATACGGTCGTAAAGAACTGCGGTCAACTGGTCAAGGCTGGCGAGTTTGACGCGACTCTCCAAATGCTTCCTCACATGCGTGTCCCAAAGTCCCTCGCTTTCGTCTTTGCGCTTTAAATCTGATTTGGGAATTGGTATGGTCAGTGGGTAAGGGATTGAGCCTTCTCCAGAGGAACTGTAACCAGGATTGGTGATGACACACTTGCCTGGGGGAAAACGCAAAATTTCATCCACTGAAAACAGGGGCATTTTCTGAAGAGATTCGTTCCAACTAATCGACTGGTTTCCGTTGGAGCGACTGGTAGACTTGTTTTTAAGAGTAATTTCTTTTTCACCATACCGCTCGGAATATTTTTTGGCAGTGTCGGGGTTGCCAGGGTTGAAGAGAACATGGGTGCTACAGGCGCTGGCGATCGCCGCCCCTAATTTTTCACCATAGCCCTCGTACAGCTGTTCTAAACTTTGAATTCCCAGAATAAAACAAGCGCCATTGGAACGGTATTCGTTAATCCATTGGGGCATCCGATCCAATCGAATTGAAGGAAACTCGTCAAGCGAAATGATTAGTGGGTCTTTTCGTGGACGACTAAGGTTAGAAACAACAATCAAATGAATTGCTGCTGCCAACAGTGGCCCCACGATGCTTCGACGCTCGTCGTCTAGCTTAAAGACTATCATTTCTCGACCTTCAATTCGTGTGGGAATGTCCGACTTGCCGATAAAAGCCCTCAATAAATCAGCCTGGATAAAACTACTAAATGTTCCCGCCGCCGTCGTCAAAATACCGGAAATTGTCTTTTCTGCTTCCTTCGCACTCAGGAACTGGTTAAAACTGGTGGCTACCCACTCGTCCATAGCGCGGGACTGGACGGCAAAGTCGATGCGCTTCACTAAATTGGGCAGTCTAAGCACGCTATAAACCATTGCCATATCTGGATAGCCAGACCCCTTAACTAGCTGTAGAATTGCTTTAGCTAGCAAGTCTCCAGCTTTGGAGAAAAACTCATCACTCTTTCCCTGACCAGAACTGGCATTCCTGTTAATAACTTGCCCAATTTCCCCAGCCATGACTGCGTCTTGCGGGGATTTCATAAAGTCAAGAGGGTTGATAACTCCTGAATAGGGTTCCCCTGGTGCAAACACCCGAACTTTATAGCCGTAACGAGCCGCCAGCGGTGCATGGAGCTTGAGTTGGTCGCCTTTTTTGTCGTAAAGTATAATTGGAAACCCTTGAACCATCGCACTTTCTAGGGCGCGATCTATCGTTGAGAAAGTTTTTCCAGATCCAGGGGCACCAATTACCAAAATAGACCGTTCAGCATGAGGAAGCCAAACCGTAGGAATCGCGCCCATTGCTGTTTGTACGGTGGCGATCGCATTTCTTAAATTCTTCCCTTTCCACCAATAACGAGGGCTACCACACCAAAGGCAAACCTTATTATGTTTGCGCTCTTTTATTTGCTTAAGTGCCAGTTGGGTTGCTGCTAACTTTTCAGCAACTCCACAAACTTTACCTGTGGTAATTTTACCTTTTCCGCCTCCAACAAATCGCAGCACCAAAAGGATAAAAATCAACCCACCTATTGTTAATAGTCCTTCTGGATTACTGAATTGTTTGAACAAGCCACCCATATCAATTGAAGAACGTGGAATTGGAGCTTCTGTTTTGCTACTCGCAATTACAGGCTGGTTTACTGCGTGATTTAACAAAAACTTATAATGAAAACTCATCTCTTTTGATTAAATTTGATTAAAGTAGTTTTTAAAGCGTATTAAAATGCAATTTGTAGCTACAAATTGCTTAAAGTAGACAAGTTAGCATAACAAAAATATGAATAGTTTTGCTCTTTCAACAGGCAGATTCTAAACAAATCGGTATAAGAAAAACGGCTCTTCCGTACTTAACGTGCTAAAATATTAAGATAATCATCTTTTCTTTCAGTAAAATCAGTTATGAAAAGGGTTTTAACCGAACTGTTAAATTTGCCTGAAGTAGTGGTGGAATCCAGTCTAAAAGAGGGTAAAACCTTAATTTTATCAGTAGCTAAAAAGACCAAAAGTGCAGTATGCCCACAGTGCGTTCAGAAGTCGGAAATAGGAAATAGGAAGTCGGAAGTAGTACCCACGACTTCAGTCGTGGGATTGAAATAAGGACGCCGCATTTCTCGCGCTGCGCGTCTCGCAATACATCTTTTTTTGAAGTGGGCTTTATACCCACAACTGAAGTTTTTTCTTTCACTTGCGACCTCCGACTTTCGACTTCCTACTTCTTTGTAAAAAGTCAGAACATCTACACCAAAATCAAAATTACTTAATCAAAGATTTACCGATGGGAGATAAAGAAGTAATACTAAATATAAATAGACGAAGATTTAAATGCAAAAAATGTCGCAAAACATTTAATGAAGAACTTGATTTTGTAGGAGCAAGAAGAAAGTACACGCATCGATATGCGTCAAATATTGTTCAACAAAATTAGTAAGGGTGGTGGTATTCAACATATTGAACTTCTACCATCTGCCTCCTGCTCTCTACTCCCGCTGAATTACCTTCTGCCATCTGCCTCCTGCCCTCTTCAATACATTATTTTTAATTCAAGCCTAGTTTTCACGGTTAAGCGTAAGATTTGAAGTGCATAAGTTGATTTTGCTTACATTTATAAAAAGAGGCAATTGCGAGCAATCACTTTTTGAACCCTAAGTCTAAGTCAAGCCAAGAAAAATCGCAGATTCTAAAAAGTTATTCAAAGGAGCATACTTATGAGCTTGAATATTAACTCATCTGGGGAAAGTGTGGAGGTATGGTTATCTGTACCAGGCACAAGTACTATGCTGGTAAAGCAGGCAGATATTTATTTTGCAGCTGACAGCGGTACTAATAATTACACAATAATTATTAACGAAGGTACACAGTATCAGCAGATAGATGGATTTGGTGGCTCACTGACCGATGCGTCATGTTGGCTACTAAAGAATAAGCTTACAGACCAGAAAAGGGCTGAAGTCATGCAGGATTTATTCGGACCATCAGGAATAAATATAAGCTTGCTTCGCCAGCCTATAGGAGCATCTGATTTTAGCTGGGAAGCGTGGACATTTGATGATACTACCAGTAACACTGATGACTGGTCTTTAAGCAACTTTTCTCTTTGGAGGGAAGACGCTTACATACGTCCTATGCTTGATATGGCATATAAAGTTAATCCGGGTCGCATAAAGATATTTGCTACCCCGTGGAGTCCACCAGCATGGATGCGCTCTAATAAGGGACTTTATGGGAACGGCGGATACCTGCGACCTGAATGCTACAGCGTATATGCTGATTACTTTGTCAAATATGTTAAGCAATATGAAGCTAAAGGAACTCCTGTACATGCGGTAACAATTCAGAATGAACCTCAGTATGCGCCTGATGCATATCCTGGAATGCAAATGTCTATACAGGATGAAATCGGGTTTATTAAAGACTACATTGGTCCGAAATTTCAACAAAACGGTATAAACACAAAAATTATCTGCTTTGATCACAATTTTGATGATAAGGGTAAAGACTTTGCTGCGTCGGTGTTAGCATCTGGTGCATATAACTATTGTGCAGGCTCAGCATGGCATCCTTACCGTGACCCTGCGAGTAATTCTTGTGTACACGAAGAAAAAATGACTGAAGTACACAATAAATACCCGGATAAGGATGTATGGCTAACAGAGGCAGGTAGCGGTACGTGGATAGGTGATGGTGATGATTCTGCCCAGTTTGCAGACCAAATGTATCATACTATCCGTTCACCCAGAAACTGGTCTAAGTCTGTAGTATTCTGGAATATAGCTCTTGACCAGAACGCAAGTCCAAAGCTTGTAGGAGTAGATACATCTAATTCAAATCGTGGTTTCCTAACAATTAGGTCAGATTCTACAGATAGTGTAACAAGGAATACATCATACTATTCAATGGGTCATACAAGCAAGTTTGTTGACCCAGGAGCATACAGAATAGAGTCGAATTCATTCACAGACGATATTGAAGACGTAGCATACAAAAACCCAGATGGCTCTAAAGTAGTTGTATTGTCCAATAGAACACCCAATCAGAAGTCAGTTAAAGTTAAATGGGGTTCACAGTCATTTACATATACTGTACCTGAAAAAGCTGCGGTAACATTCAAGTGGCGCTCCTAATGACTAAGGATTAGATCGACATTGAATCTATAGCGGTTTAAAAAGTAAAAAGTTGAAGAAGGCAGCTATGCTGGAGGCACTTATGTTTCGCCTCAATTGGGGATTCAGACCCCGAATGTACGAGGGCGACTCAATCGTTCGCGAAGCGTCTCCGATAGGAGAAGATTGAGTCGGGGTCTTAACCCTTGCACACGAGTGGTCGCATTAGAGATGGTTCGGGCATTTCCGATTTGGGAATAAATTCCTTCTGCCCTCTGCCCTCTGCATAGCTGCCTTTCTTGATAAAAGTAAAAAGTAAATCCCCATAAATAAATGCGCGGGGATTTGTAATGGACGTAGTATTTGAGGGCAATTTCTGCTCAAAATACATATTTTTACATTCTCCGCCGATTTGGGGGCTTCCAACCATTTTTTCTTTCTTCTTTCTTTTGCCCTTTAACTTTTAACTTTTTCTGTGAGACGCCCCAATTTCGTATAATGCCAACTTATGACCCATTGTTGGGAATACAGCCAAGGTTGGTGGTGTCGCCGCTCACAACTACGATCAATTAATACTTTCAGCCACCCCTTCTACGAAATGGCTCTTTTGCCTTCACCGCTATATTACTTTGCTACATTACTTTCTTTTAAGAATATCATCACAAAGGTGACGATCATCTTTAACATTAGGGTTGGTCTTCAGATAACCGCGTACCCAATTGCACCCGCGCTTCAATAAAATATCTCGATCCAATAACTCCAAGTTCCACATTATACTCCTATCATCGCCCCCCGAAGCCAAGGTCTTACCGTCAGGACTGAAACTGACGTTAAAAGCCCCCTGGTTATATCCAGTCAGCGTGCTGAGCAAAGTGCCGTCTTTGCTCCAAAGTTTGACCGTCTTGTCATTACTGGCAGAGGCAAGGGTTTTACCGTCAAAGCTGAACCTGACATCCCAAACTTTGTCGTTATGCCCGTTAAGAGTCTGAAGTAACCTGCCATTTCGATTCCAAAGTTTGACCGTACCGTCCAAACTAGCGGAGGCAAGGGTCTGGTTATCAGGGCTGAAACTGACGGCGTGAACGTAATCATTGTGTGTAGTTAAAGTGTTGAGCAAAGTACCATCTCGCTTCCAAAGTTTGATTGTACCGTCGTTACTGGCAGAAGCAATTAGCTGACCGTCAGGGCTAAAACTGGCAATAGCGACTGCAGCGCTATGTCCATTCAGAGTGTGCAGAAAAGTACCGTCCCGTTTCCAGAGTTTGATTGTACCGTCGTTACTGGCAGAAGCAATTAGCTGACTATCAGGGCTGAAACTGACACCATAGACAGCTTCGGTATGTCCGGTCAGGGTCTTAAAAAAAGTACCATCCCGCTTCCAAAGTTTGACTGTCTTGTCATCGCTGGCGGTAGCAATCATCTGACCGTCAGGACTGAAACTGACACCATAAACGGGTCCGCCATGTCCAGTCAGAATGTGAAGTAAAGTCGTCATATCTTTCTTCCAGAGTTCGACGGTGTTATTCGTATTGACGGTGGCAATTGTCTGACCGTCGGGGCTAAAAGTCGGAGAGTACAACCTGATCTGATGATTAGACGTACCGTCTCCGTCCGGCTTCCAGAATTTAACCGTGCCATCCCAACTAGCAGAAGCCAGGGTTTTACCATCAGGACTGAAACTGACGCTATCGACCGCAGCACTGTGTCCTGTCAGAGTGTGGAGTAAAAAAGTTGAAGTTCCATCCCGCTTCCAGAGTTTAATTGTGTTGTCCTCGCTGGCGGTAGCGATCGTCTGACCGTCATGGCTGAAACTGATGCTATCAATCTGCTTGCTATGTTGAGTCTCAATTGGCGGCGAGATTGGAGTGCCGTCTGGCTTCCAGAATCTGAGCGTACTGTCGTTACTGGCTAAAGCGATACTGGCTGTGGCGATTGTCTGTCCGTCAGGACTAAACCTGATGGCACGAACTTGACTGATTTGACTGTTACTATTATCTTTGAGAGTCTTGAGAACAGTACCATCTCGTTTCCAGAGCTTGGACGTGCCGTCCCAACTGGCAGAAGCAATCATTTGACCATCGGGACTGAAACTAACATCAACAACTGCCTGGCTATGCCCAGACAAGCGACGGATCAACTTGCCATCTCGATCCCAAAGTATAATTGATCTGTCCCAACTAGCCGAGGCAAGGGTTTGACCGTCGGGGCTAAAACTGACATTCGTGACTACAGCTTTATGTCCAGTCAGGGTTCTGAGCAGCTTAAACGAAGTACCATCTCGTTTCCAGAGTCTTACTGTTTGATCGGCACTGGCAGTGGCAATCATCTGATTGTCTGGGCTGAAACTAACGCCGTAAACCGCAGCACTATGTCCCTGCATAGTGTCGAGTAAGGTACCATCCCGCTTCCAGAGTTTGACAGTGTTGTCAGCACTGGCTGTAGCAATTGTCTGTCCGTCCGGGCTGAAACTGAGGCAATGGACTCCACCCTTATGTCCCTCCAAGCGATTGAATTCTTTTACCGCGTAAAACGCCGAACTCATCGACCTCACAACCTGCCTCTGAGTGTCTGCATTTGCTAAACTTAACAGTCTGAGTGTTTGCAGTTTTTTCCCAGCTTTTAAGCCTGCGATTAACGCATTCAACTGTTGACCAGAAGCAAAGCTGGCGTTTGAAGATTCAATTAGTGTTTCAATCTGGGCTTGTTGCGTCTGATACCACTGATATCCAGCAAATCCCAGCACGACGGCGAACCCTGTCGTCACAAATCCAATTGTCCGGCGGCGGTTATTACGCTGCTGCTGTACACTAGCACTAATAAAATCTCGCTCAGAGGGTGTCATTTCAAGATCTCGTTTGTACAACCACTCTTGAGCCACACCCAATGGCACACCCCGCAACAATGCCCCAGAGTCATGGTTACTATTCTTCCACTCCAGCACTGCCACTTTCAACCGCTCTTGCCAAACGCGAAACTGACGGTTAGCGTTCATCCACTCTCGTAGAGTCAGCCATTCGCGGATTAGGGCTTCATGGACAACTTCTACTGTATCTTCTTTGGATTTTTCATCGCGTCCTGTGACAACCAAACGGGCTGGGTATCCTGCTAAATAACTGACTAATCCCCAGTTCTCATCTCCAACTTCTGCACGGGTGGCGATGCGACGAGTGTCTTCTGTTCCTTCTCCTGGGCGCACTAATTGCACAAAAATTCGTGGTACAATATGCCGCTGTGTTTCGTCCAGTCGCTTATAAACTTCCTCGGCGTGATTAGCCAAAGCTTTTTTCACACCCCCAATCTGATCATAAGCTTGATGAATTAACTTGCGCTTTTGCTGCAATGACCAAAGTCGGGTGAGGGCAAATTCCAGCAATGGCAGGTTCCCTGGCTCATTTCCGACATCATCTAAAATTCGTTCTGTTAATTGTGCTTCTAATTGGACTACCATTTTCTGGGCTGGCTGCTCAATTGCTCTCTTGCATTCCTCACGATTCATCGAACTTAATAATTGAGGTGAAAACTGTTGCAATGCATCACGAAATGGACGATACGCAAGGACAAAGTTGTAAAAGTCAGCCCTTAAAGTAAAAACGAGTTTGAAGTTGTCCAGATGAATCGCTGTCAACAGTGCATCAACGAAACGTTCAATTACTTCCTTATTCTGGCAGAGAGTGTAAAGTTCCTCAAACTGATCTGCAAACAGCAACAAGCGTTTACTACTATGACGTTCATTAAGCCGAGATATCACCGTAGGTAAAGTGATTCTCCCAACTTCCATATCTGCTGCTAATCCCACAGTTTCCCGCAGTTGTGCAGTTTCCCCAGTTTCTGGTTCCAATAAACGCACTAAGACAGAAGCTAACTGATAAAATGGTTTATCGCCAGGACGAAATGATTCAATCAGCCAGTTGCCAGAAATCCGCAGTTGGGGAAACAACCCCGCATACACGACAGAAGATTTCCCACTGCCACTAGGACCAATTACTCCTACCAAGGGCTGTTGGTTGACGGCTTCAACCAAACCATTGACAAACGTTTCCCGTCCAAAAAAGAATGCTGCATCAACTTCGGTGAATGCAGCTAATCCAACATATGGATTGGGAGGAACAATGTCAAATAATGGCTGGACAGTACCAAGAGGGTCTTTTTTCAACAGAACCGGAGTTTGCTGCTCTAAATAATTCATTAAAACCGAGCGACCTAATTTATAAGCAAACTCCATCTGTTGCCCAGCGGCTAAAGCATCATAAAATGCCACAGAAAATGCGATCGCTGAAGAATCCCCAATCGTTCGATTCATGCCAATCACATAATTGACGTGTTGGCTAATGGCTTTTGCTTGCACCTCACTATAACAAGCATTGAGAAGTACGCACTCAACTCCCTTGGTAGCAAATAACTCAAACATACTGGAGAGTGCATCTGCGTTGAGAAACGCTGGCTCATCTGCTTCATTTTCTAAAACGATGCCATCGACTCCAGCACCATGCCCACTAAAGTGAACAATCTGGGGTTGGTAATCTAAGATTGCTCGGTAAAAATCACGCTGACGTACTGCCCACTTTTGCTCTAACTTAAACTGCTCACGCTTATTCGCTCGTCTCAACCCTTCATCAATTTCCCGTATTTCTTTATCCAATTGCAACCTGGAAGTTCCTGCCGGATTGGCTGCCAAAATCAAAATAGTTTTGACATAACGGTTGTGATCATCATCGGGTTGGGGAGAGTGCATAGAATCAAGGTTAAAATTAATACGTATAGAGTGCCTGCGTGCTAGATGAGAAACACTTAGACTTAACTTTATATAGATGAAATTGAAATCAACTTATGCACAATAGAGATAGAAATCGGAAATTTTGCGACTAAATCGAAGTCAAAACTGAGAAAGTTCCGACTCCCAAACAATTATCGGAACTTTTTGGCAGGGGGTGGCGATCTCTTTTAAGAATCAATATTAGGCCGAAAAGGCTTGTATGGTAAGACTTGTTGATTACTTTACCCCTGATGACAGCTTCCGTAATACTACCCCTTCTTCTCAATGGAGATAATTTCTAGTTCGGCTTCTGGGTGAGCTTCTTTCAACTGCTGAAAGGCGATCGCAATAAACCGAGGGTCAACGACTTTGTTATGGTATAGATCAAGAGTTTGTACCAGTGGGGCGATAAAATCCGCGAATTCTCCCTCGGCAAAGTTCTTATTCCAGTCATCTGGTTTACGATGTGGGTTATCGTTAAGTCTTTCTAATGGTGGTAAAGCTAAAAAGTTTGGTCTTCTCTCTGGTGGTAGTGTGCAACTGAGTTTCGATAAGCATTAAACCTTGGGTTTCGCCTTCATACTCAATTGCATAGCCTTCACGATTCTCTTATCTTCTAATGATGAACTGTAGTTTAAACTCCCAGTCCCAAAACTTATCTTCTTGTCCGTACAATCTTAATTGTTCTTTCCACAGCAAAACATAATCGTTAACGTGTTTTTGTGCCAATTCTACCAAATATGCTTCCACGGTCACGCGCCCCAAGGGGGCGAAGTCAAAAGTCACTCATTCAAAAGTCAAAAGTAAGAACCCCATAAATAAATAATGGTGCTAGTAACAGGGACGTAGTATTTCTTGCGCTACGCATCTTGATCGGACATTTTTTTATTTTCCATAAATGAATAAAGGTGCATGCATCCAAATTATTTTTTTTGACTTTTGACTTTTGACTTGGAGCGAAGCGAGTGGTCATGCTATCTTGACCGCGAATTAATTCTACTTTTATTCGCATTGCAGCTAAATCGCGTGCATTAGCAGACGCAGATCTACGAGCGGACAGGGTTCTCCAAAATCAGGGAAATCTCGCACTTGCGTACATAGATTTTAACACTTAATGGAAAGCGTCATCCAATGTTAGCATATGGCAAGAGTTGCTGTCCCTAATTGCTACGCAACATAAAGGAGAGCGAAAGATTTTGGGTTCTCCCCCACTTTTCGTCACGCTTTTAAACCAAGCACTATTGCTTAGAACCTAGTGTTTGTGGCTACCGCCACTTCTGAGGGTAGAAACTTTAATTCTCACCCTCATGGTTAGAACCAATAACAAATCAACAAAATCCAAATCTAAACGAGTTGACCGAGAAGTCACCCAAGAGGCAACTCAAGTTCAAGACCAAGCAATAGATTTTGATGTTGACCCTGAATTACTGGGTTCAGAATACAATCAAGTCCGTCGCCCTGTTTTACCCTACGGGATTGTCATCAATGATAACCCAGCAGGCATCCTCATTCCAGAAGACCAGCTGGAAAAGGCGAATTGGTTAGCCATGCCTGATGATGACGATCTAACCACTGTCACACTTACTGAAGACGTGACTGGTTTGCTACTCACTAAAGCCCGAATTCTCGTCTTAGGCTTCATACCTGAATACATTCGCTATAAAAGCGATGTCCCTGATGTTGGTGGTACTGTTGTTGGGCTGTACGATGAGTACAAACTAAACCTCGACAAGAAAACAATGGACGTTGTGAGTGAACATGCGCTGGTGTTCCTGGACGAAAACAACCGTCCAATGCATTCAACTCCCATCGTCATCCGCTTTAAAAATGTGGCACTGTGGAGCTTCAAAGCAGCTCGTGACGAGTTTTACCGACTGCTTGAAAAAACTTTTTCAGATTACTTCAAAGTACCATTTAGCGGGAAAAATGACAAATGGCGATCGTTGGGGGTGATCGATTGCCAGTTCAAAGCTATTAAGGAAGGCGAAGGAAGCAATAAATCCTACTGCTGCAAAACCGTCAGATATACAAAGCCAACAATTGATAACCTACCGCAGCTTTATCTTGGCAGACTCCAAGACAAAACCAGTATCTGGAATCTGCATGACACGATCGCTGGATTTACAGAAGCACCAGCCCTCCCAGCCTCAGAAGAACTTGAAGTCAAAGTTCTCCCTCCAGCCGGGAAACCAGCAGAGAAAACGAAGACTTCTACAAGCAGTCACAACAAGCCACCTCGTAAAATCAGCCAAATTGAAGAGGATGACGACTTCGAGGATGAACTTGAAGAGGAGGAATCGGAGGAGGACGACGACTTTGATGATGATTTTAGCGATGAAGATGATGATGAAGCATAGTCCGAAAACCTAAAAAAGACCCCCAGCACTATTCGTGACTGGGGGAATCTTTTTTGGCAGTCCCATCCTTTATCGTTATTTGCTATTTTTGTCAAGTAATTGACTGCTCGCTAACTGATAATTTTGACCATTGAAGCAGAAAAGCATTTGTCGAAGTCGGTTACTATCCACCTGCATAACGGGGTGAAATGAGCAATCGTACAGAAAGTTACGCTAAGGCTGAAACCTAGACTGGATAAGCTTTTCAGATTGACGAATCCAACGCCGATTTAGAGTCTGACTGCCTGTGACGTTTGACAATATCATTGACTGTTGTTTTGCTCAGGTGAAGTTTTTCTGCAATTTGGCGGTAAGAGTACCCCTGTTGCACCATCTGCAAAACTTTGGGACTCAACTTATCTGCTTTCACCCGTTGTCCTGGCTGCCTGCCAAATTTCTGACCTCGCGCTTTAGCCGCCGCCACTCCCGAACGTACCCGTTCTCGTACCAAATCTCGTTCAAATTCAGCCAAAGATGCCATTAAATGGGCGATGAGCCTGCCTTGTGGTGTATTCAAATCAAATTGCAATCCGGTTTGAGCAATTAAGGAAACATGCCAACTATGAAGTGACTGCAACGTCTCAATCAAGTCAATGGTGCTACGTCCCCACCGGGTCATCTCTGTAACTAAGATGGCATCAATGCTATGACTTTGGGCTAATGCCATGACTTTGGATCGCTCAGTGCGATCATGTTTAGTTCCAGAAACTGTTTCAAGCCAAATGCCAACTACCTCAAAGCCTGAAATAGCAGCATACTTCAACAAGTCCCGTTCTTGCCGCTCGCAGGACTGGTCAGTTGTGGAAACCCGACAATAAATGGCAACTCTTTGTACCAATTAAACCCTCTGGATTTTATAGGTCTTAAACCCGCACTGTACCGTTCTGATCTATTGTACCAAATAGCCTACACTTTAATTAATACAAATTAGGACTTATGAATGGGATTTCTTACCCAAGAACAGCGGCAACGCTACGGACGCTACTCGTTTGAACCAACATCAATGCAATTGGCTCGGTACTTCCATCTCGACGATATAGATTTTCACGCTGTGAAAATGTGCTGAAACCTTGAAGAATGCTAATGCGCGGCTGGTCGATGCTCAAACTCTGATTCCATTGGCACAGACATGGGGTGGGGGAGAAGTCGCATCCGCTGATGGATTGCGTTTTGTGGTCCCTGTGCAGACACTAAATTCTGGACCCAATAGCAAGTATTTTGGTCGGGGTCGGGGTATTACTTACTATAATTTTACCTCAGACCAGTTTACAGGTTTTCACGGTTTGGTGGTTCCAGGAACGCTACGCGACTCTCTGGTTGTGTTGGTTGGGCTTCTAGAGCAACAAACCAGTTTGAGTCCCAAGGAGATTATGACGGACACAAGCGGTTACAGCGATGTGATATGAGGGGCTTTTCTGGTTACTGGGCTACCAGTTCAGCCCCCGACTGGCAGATGTGGGAGAGGCTCGCTTTTGGCGTTTAGACTCGCTTGCAGATTATGGGGTTCTAAATGGAATAGCACGGCAAAAGATCAATACCTCTATAATTGAGAATTATTGGGATGACATCCTGCGAGTTGCTGGCTCTTTGAAGTTGGGAACGGTGGGCGCAACAGATATTATGCGAACTTTATACCGAGGTGACAAACCTTCCGTTTTAGGTCGAGCGATTGGGGAGTTGGGGCGTATAGCCAAAACTTTGTACCTATTAAACTATGTTGATGATGAGGCGTACCGTCGTCGAATTTTGACTCAGCTAAATCGGGGTGAAGGACGGCATGGACTTGCCAGAGTTATATTTCATGGTCAAAAGGGAGAGTTGCGCCAACGTTACCGGGAAGGACAAGAAGACCAACTTTCGGCTTTGGGGTTGGTCGTCAACGCTGTGGTACTATGGAATACATATTATATGGATGCTGCACTTAGCTCTATTGCCTCCCAACAGAGCATAAATCAAGTTGACGTAGCACGACTATCGCATGCAGGGACATTCTCATATCAATATGTTGGGACGTTATCATTTCTCTTTGCCTCTTGCAGTTATGCAGGGGGAAATGCGTTCGCTGCGTGATCCAAACGACCCTAACGAACAGGATGACTAGAATCCTTATCCAGTAAGTTTTTCAGCCTTAGCGTAACTTTCTGTACGGTTGCTCATTTCACCCCGATAGGTGCAAGTTAAAAATCTCATACATCGCCCCCTCATGAGGCAAATCGATAAAGAAAATATCGTCAAATCTTCGGATCAGCTCCGGTGGCAGCATCCCTAACCTATTCACTGTTGCCATCATGTAAACTTGTGATTGATGCTCCTGCATCCATGTTAAAAGCTTCCCAGATAGCCGTCGTGCCACACCTCCATCAGCGTCGGAGTCCCACCCAGCAAAGCCCTTATCAAAGTCATCAAAGTACAGTATAACAGGAGCAAGGCTTTGGGCCAGTTCTAGTAGAAACCGGAGATTTCGCTCTGACTCATAAGCAGTAGCACCGCGCAGCCCACCCCAGTCAGCTGCTAAAAGTGGCACTCCCATCTTCTTAGCTGCAAGCTTAGCACTCAAACTCTTACCCGTCCCTGGTGGTCCCCAGAGAATCATCCCCTTGGGAAACTTTAACCCGTATTTTTCAGCTTCCGGGTTTAGCAATGCACTCACCCTGTCCAGCATCTCGTCCAACAAGTCCAAACCCCCACCATTCGGGACATCCGGCTCATTCAGGTATTCCAACCCCCGCCCCCGCAGCTTGGAAACTTTGTGATTCAGAACTTCGACTGCCAATTCCTCTATTGTTCCTGCGAAGGCAAGACTACGCTCTAACACCAAATGAATCTCTCCCAAAGGCAACCCCTGACAAGCCCGGACTAAGTGAGCCTGAGCCAGTGGATCATCTTTCCCTCCAAAAGAAGAATCTCTGCCGACAAAATCTGCAACCGCATCGCGTACCTGCTCGCGTCCAGGTAGCGGGTTAGAAAGAACAGGAACCAAAGCTTGCAAATTCAAGGGTAGCTCAACATAACTTTCCAGTAAAACCCAGAACTGCTGGCTTGTTGCCCAAGACGCTTGGTAGAATGCGTTCATCAATTGGTAAGAACGTCGTTCACTCACCTGGCCAATGCTGTCAAACTCTAGCACCCCCTCTAACAGATAAATCCCTGCCTGCTTCTTCTCCAACAAAAACTGCGGCACATCCTTATCTGGAACAATATCCGTAGAGTGCAAAATGCACTTACTTTGTCCGGAACGCTCCACCACCTGCTGAAGACAGGAATAACCGGGATTCCAGTAATAAACGGGCATCGAACGCTGTGCACCCCACCTGTAGAACTGGTTCAATATGCTTGCTCTATCAGTCGCATGATACTCCAAACCAACTATTGGAGTGCCTTGATCAGCTAAGACTGGCCAATCATTCATGAAGCGCATACACTACCCCGTGAACATATTGCACTTTAAAATTAATCACTTTCACATCAATCGTCAATATTTGATTCTTTCTCAAGTAGGATAAAGGTAAAATGACCGCCCTATGGGAAGTCAATGCTTCGGCTACCCTTCGGCAGGCTCAGGGCATCGCGCTCAGCAACCGAAGTCAAAAAGTAAAAGATACAAGCCCCTAAATTCATTATTCAAAATTAATATTTTTTTGAATTCATAATTTTGAATTTTGAATTACCCGTACCCCTTCGCCTAAGCAAGCGTGACAAGTAGCGGCGACCTCAGGAGAAGGGGCTGACTGTCACTCCTGGTTATTTTTGGGTTAGCGATCGCCACCAAAAATGCAATAACTCACATTTAAATTTCACTCATCAAATGAAATGAATTTAATTGCCACGTTAAACGTGGCAAAGCCAAAAATGCCGCTAACGCGGCTATGAGCATGAAGTCAATAAATAAAAAAAAGGAACTTCATGACTACCGCCAAAGCTCGCACTAATATGGCTCGCAATGGAAACGGAACTGCTGCCAAAGCTGCAAATATAAAAGCGACGATACCAGCCTCGCCTACAGCAAAAGCCACAGTCGAAGACCAAGCGATCGCATTGCTCAAAGAACTTCGCAACGCAGTCTTCAAAGAATTCGGAGTCAAACTCCAAGTTCGTAACCAGCGAATCGCCACCAAAGTGGGTCACGCCAGCCGAGAGAAAATCGGACTTGACATCGCAGCCCAAGTCAAAAAGAAGAACGGGAAAAAGTTGGACTGGAACCGCTGGAACAACAAAGTATTCATCCGGATCTTCGGAGCACCAGACGCTCTCAAACATCCCACAGAAGTTGTAGCACTCGCCCTAGAGCGCCGGTCGAGTAGAAGGTATTGACAAATGAGGTATGGTATGTACGAGAACTGATGTGAATTCCGCAAAGCTTTTACAAAGCTGTCGGTTTGATAGCTTCAAAAAGCAACCATCCAAGAAAGATACCGTCTAGGTTGACAAGCATTGTGCAAAGAGGGAAATTGACAAGGGCAACTGATTCGGTGCAATCAATATCAATTATTGACATTTGCTATTTACCTAAATTGTCAACTCAATACTTGATTGAAAAGTCCAAAAATTACATACATAAATACTATTAAAATACATCAATAAGGCAGTCCCAATGAAACAAGTTTCACCACCAATGGAAGTAAGTAGGATTTTTTCCTGTTCCCCTGTTCCCTACTTACAAGCCAGAA
>CAIVAU010000052.1 GCA_903903925.1 uncultured cyanobacterium | reverse complement strand
TGATTTGGTCGCCATTTACGGCTAGCATCACACAAAATTGGCCTTACTGATGGCATGTTGGTGAAATCGGTCAAAAATCCGGAAATTATATGTAAACATCCGTTCGGGAAACTTTTTTTCCGGTTGGGCTTGAATTTCTACATGCAAGAGTAACCAAAGTTCTTCCCCTTCAATCCGTCGAACTTTGACTAATTTATCAGCGTATCGTTTACCGATTTCGGCTTCTCTTGCTATTTGATTAAATTCTTTATCCAAAAACTCATAAGGATATTCCCAGTCAATTAATGCAGCAACTTGAGGAAAAAAGAATTGCATTGCTTGAGGAAAGTACGCTTCTAGAACTTCTTTCCATGGACTATCAAGATCGGCACGGTCGTTGGTATCGGTCATGAATGGATTGCAAAAATAGATAGTGCAAGTGTTCTCATTATAATCAGGGGTGCGGTCCAATAGAACACAAGTTTTCTGCTGTGATGTGTGTTGAAAAATTTAGCGATAGATCGGCTTTGACGATTTTTGGAGATGTCTATTGAATGATGAATTATGAATTATAAGTTGGGAGTAGGTGTGATGTGTGTTGAAAAATTGAGCGATAGATCGGCTTTGACGATTTTTGGAGATGTCTAAACTGCGAGTAATGGTTCTTTAGAGGGTAGTACTGCTATTTTTTACCGTCGAATAAGGGTTTTTACGGATGCATGCGTTGTCTGTTTGCGGGACAATTGATTTTTTACAATGCATGATTAAGTAAAATTGTCAATGAACAAGAAAATATTCATTTAAACTTCAACTTTTGGCTAAAACATTTCCCTGGAGAGAATTTGACGATTTGTAATTTGTTTCTATGAATATCTACAGATATTGGACAAACCACAATATCAATTAATACAATCGAAACCAGATGCAACGAAAGGAAATTTACCTGTGTCAGAAGCCTATTGGCAAGCAAAAATCTGGGGATTACTTCATGACCCTGTGCTAAAATCGTTACATGACAATGCTGAGTGTGTTGGCAATAGCTTATGGCAAAAACTGGGGGTGATGCAAAACTGGTTGGATAACCGCTGGAACCCAGCAACATCCGAAGGTGAAGTCCTCAAACACATCTACTTGGCAGACTACATCTCCTCAGCAAGCGATCGCCCTGCCATTGTTAGTGTGACCGAAAGCATCAACTATGATGTTAACAACCAGGAAAAAGACTTAGAAATCTCTCATTTGCTGTCTGGGGCAAAACTCAACTTGAAAATTAAGCAGCACTTAGAAGTGTGGGCATACTTAGAAGATCAAGAAAAAGAGATACTATCAGCAGTCAAAGATAAAGATATTAAATACGTATTTTGGTGGCTGTGGCGTTGTTTACCAGAAACCACTTGTGTTAAAGATCCATCCCTGCTGTTGATACCAGCGGAAATCAGCTTCCCAGATAGTTCGATTTGGAGTCACGCCAGTATAACAGCTGCCCTTGCTGGCGCGTTAGCAGGGTATGACCTGACCGCAGAGGAAATTGAACGTGGGTCATCAAATACCTTATCTCATCCCTACTTAGCCAGCTTCACCTTCACCCCAGTACAAGAACTTATTAAAGCTAGCCGCAAAATGCGCGATTTCTGGGCAGGTTCTTGGATATTGCATTATCTTTGTGCCAAAGTCTGTTGGAAACTCGCTTTACAATACGGTCCTGATAGTCTACTCTACCCCAGTCTGTTCCAGCAACCGTTAATCGATCACTGGTTATTAGAAAAATTTCCTGAGTTTAATTGGATAAAACCACCAAGCGATCGCGCCCTCCTAACAGCAGGATTTCCCAATGTACTGGTGTTGGTACTACCAAAAGACAAAGTGCAAGCTGCCATGCAAACTGCCAAACAAACGCTTTTACAAGCATGGCAAGAAATAGGCAACTTAGTTTTTGAGGAATTACACGATAACCCTGACTGGATGCCAGACCTACAACGCGACAGTAGCACTTGGGGCGGTTGGCTACAATCCCAGTGGCAATTTTATTGGGCAGCTGTACCGATTGGTAAAGAAGAGGAACCGCTGAAAAGTTCTGCTATTCCTCAAGAACAGGAAGCAGAATTTCAACATTGGTTAGAGGCACAAAATCAAGTTTACAACTTAACCACCGAAGAAAGAAAACTTTTTCAATCTGCTGAAATTGATTTTATCAGAGAAGCATATAAAAAAAGTGAAGAGAAGCCACAGTTAAATGTAAACGTTGGTTCCTGGTGGGGACACATCTTTGACCAAACCCGATATACCCTGAGTGCCGTAAAAAACGGACGAAATTGGCAAATTCCCACAGCTTTTGGTCCGCGTTCCACTGTTTCTGGCATCGGACCCGTAGTGCATCCCGGTAATGATTGGATTAAGGAGATTGAAACCAAAAAGTACTGGGAACAGCAAACTGGTTTATTTGATGGTAGAGAACAACTCAATGCAACTGAGACAGTAAAACGGGGGTTAGAGAAGGTTTTACCCAAGTTACTTAAGCTAGAAAAACTAGAAAAAGGGGATGCAATAGCAGCAGCTTATCCAGATTTAACCGCAGGCGTAGCAGGATATCTCAAAGAAAATTTAACTGAAATTAAACATCAACTGCATTTTGAAAAAGCTTGTCATGCGGTTATTACAGAATTCCCTTTGGCTAAGGATATCATTAAGGGAATGAGAAGCAAATGGGGAATTCCGAGTATCGATGATGATAATGCACCTAAAAAATATCATCCCCGCTTACTCAATGCAGGCTGGTTAATTGAAGATGCCCCAATGCCAGAACTTAATAATCTGCAAAAGCAGTTAAAAACTGAAAAAGACCCTAACATAGCGAGGGAAATCCAGCAAGAAATAACTAAAATCAGAACAGAATATCGCAGTGGTATTCAAAAGATTATTGACAGATTTTACCCCGGCAATAACCCTGCTGACTGGTATGTTTTAGCAGCAGGTGACGGTGACGGGATGAGTGAATGGCTTAAAGGTAAGAAGCTGAAAGAGTATCAACATTACATCCAGTCGGGATTATCAGTATCGCTGGAGACATTCCAGAAATTTTTGGAACAGAAAAAACGCATGGGCCCATCAACCCACAACGCCCTCAGCCGCGCTTTATTGGACTTTTCCAATCAACTGGTTCCCTATCTAACGGAACGACGCTATGCTGGACGCTTAATTTACGGAGGTGGCGATGATGTCTTAGCATATACCAATTTGTGGGAATGGGATAGATGGCTGTGGGATATCCGCGAATGTTTCCGAGGGGATAAAGACCCGCAAGATGAGTTTAAGAATGAGGGTAATTATTGGCAATGGAAAAACGACGAACCACCACAGGATCTATCTGGAAAGCCTCTAATTTCTACCCGTCCACTATTTACCATGGGTGGTTCTGCAACAATTAGCTTTGGGATTGTCATAGCCCATCATTCAGTACCACTTGCCATTGCGTTAGAAAACCTTTGGGAAGCAGAAAAAAAGGCGAAAGAACACAAATCTGCGAAGCCTGAAAGAAAAGATGCTGTGCAGGTTCGTGTTTTGTATGGTAATGGCAATATTTTAAAAGCAACTGCAAAATTTCAAGTCTTCCAGCAGTGGCAGAAGTTGCTGAATATCAATTCTGAAATTGACGCTGCGATTTTTGAACAAGCTGCAATGCTTTGGAGTCAGCATCCTGTACCAATGAAAGTAGCTATTGCACCTTGGACGCAAGCTTTTTGCAGTAGACGCGAACAATTTCAAGGAGATGAAAGTTTGAAGAAAGAGTTTCAGGAGTATCTTGCTGAGTTTTTGATGGGTTTATTTGACGAACCGCCAAGACACCAAGAAGGAAGAGGAGAAGATGAGGTAGAACATTGGTTGAAACTCGCCGCTTTCACCATTCGCACTCGTGATATCAAATTAGGAGGTGGTGTGTAATGTATTGGTATACCTTAACCCCACTAGATGTATTAATGTTACGGGATGCAAAGCCTTTTACTCCAGGAGAACGGGCTTGGGCTGGAAGTGTGTTTCCGCCAAATGGTCATAGTATTGCTGGGGCTTTGAGTGTGTTGTTAAATCGGAGTCAGGAGATTAGGTTTAGATTAGTTGGTCCGTTTTTGTGTTTAGGTGGAGAAACTTTATATTTTCCTCGTCCGTTGGGGTTTGTGGGAACAACGCCGTTAGTACCTATAGATTGGGATGAGGCATCACACTTGCATCATGCTTTGACTGACCTAAGCCAACCTCGTCCTTTGGTGAAACCGTCTTGGGGTGAGTATCTGGAAGATGAGAGTGAAGAGAGGAAGTATCGTCAATATTTGCCGTTTGGGGTAGTGGAGGAATATTTGAAAACAGGTGCAATTGACTCAAAGCATTGGCTAGTGGAACACACTGGAGAAGACAAGCCTTGGACGATAGAAACTCGTTCACACAATTCTATGGACGAAGGGAAACGGCAAGTTAAAGCTGCTGATGGTTATTTTGTGGAGAATGCTATTCGCCTTTATCCAGGGTGGAGTTTGGCAATTGGTGTTGACCAAGAAATAGAGACTCCAACGACTTTGCGCTTGGGAGGGGAGGGACATCGGGTGATTTTGCAGCGATGCGATCGCCTGTACGAACAGTGGGATACTTTACAAAAGTTGTCTCAGCAGAACTTTCAACGAGGTGGAAAATCACTTGCTTACCTTGTCACTCCTGGAGTTTTTGGACGTGAACAAAAGGACAACGGTAAACAGACATCTGTTTGTCAAGCTTTTCCTTGGGAATGGAAATTGGCACACACGGTAAATACTAATCAAACAACGGGACATTTAGTCAGTGTCGTTACTGAGAAGGCAGTCCCTATCAGTTGTCGCTTTCGTGAACAAGAGTCAAGTAAAAGCATTCCTGCACCACAAGTCTTTGCTGCACCCCCAGGTAGTTTGTACTACTTGAATCAACCGCAACGGCTGTTTCAAGATCGCCCGGATACTAAGGTGCATACCTGGAGAAAACTCGGTTATTCTGAGTTGCTTTGGATTCCTTTTATCCCCCAAAAGGCAGGATCTACTTTTGGGTGAACTGTATGGTCTTATACTCAAATATTTTCAATGAGAAGTGAATTATGAATTACCTGACTTATACCTATCTCCTTACCCCACTGCATACAGGTGCAAGCACTCAAGCAGGCAATCTTTTGGGGATTGCCCGTGAAGCACAAACTGAGTTACCTTACATTCCTTCTTCTTCTCTACGGGGAAAGATTCGTTCATTGTTAGAATCTATCCCATCGATCAAAGCAGAAGCAAGCTCTTTTTTCGGAGAACGGATCAAGGATGGTCAGCAACCAACAGAAGGTGAAGTTTGGTTTGCTGATGCGACGTTGTTGTTGTTTCCTGTCGCGTCATTTAGCCATCAGTTTCTGTGGATGACTTGTCCATTGTGGATAAGTCGCTGGAATCGTTGGTTGAGAAATGATGAAGTCGAGAAACTCATTCAACTGTGGCGATCCCAATTACAACAGTCAGGGAAAAAAGCAATTTCATCTGCGTCTGGTAAGCAAGTTTATTTGCAAGGCGCAATCCTCAAGGAGTCTGAAATTGTCAAAATTGACTCTAACGCTGTTTGCTGGGACTGCTTTAAACAGATTCCGGATGGCAATAGTATTCTTGACCTCAAGCAAAAATTAGTGATTTTATCAGACCAAGATTGTGCCGCTTTAGTTGAAACTGGATTGCAGCGAGAAGTCCGAATAGCCCTAGAAGAAGATGAAAAGGTAGTATCTGGCGGTTCCTTCCGTTCAGAAGAGGCGATTCCCTCAGAAACTGTGCTGTTTTTTCCTTGGGGAATGAAGCCAGATAAAAATGAGAACCAAACTCAGAATGTTCGAGTTCGACTCAGACAAATTCTCAATGACCGTCTGCAATTTGGTGGACTGGAGGGATTAGGTAGAGGTTGGACGGAGAACAAGACGGTAAATGTTAATCCTAATCAGGGAGAGTAGTCAATGCTAAAGCTAGATACAAGAGATTTCAGCCGTCATGCTTTTAACGGACTTTTAAAAGTCAAGGAAATAGTACGAGTTGACCAAAAATCCAAAGCCAGTGCTGCTGTTCAGGGATTGTCTGCATACATCTCTACCTGGGGATTACATCGGCTGTGTGGAGATGGTCTGAAGTATATGAATACTCGTTCTTCTGAAACCAGATACAAAGGTCAAGTTTATCAAGAGTTTCTGAAAACTTTACAGCAACTCAGTCAAATTCCTTTTGCGCCTGATGATGCCAATGGGTTAATTAATATGAATTTAGAGATTTATACAGGGTTAAACCGTTTGGCAATTGAATTAGCAAGGGAATGGTCATTTTGGGCTGTACCGATTTTAGGTGAGGCAGAACAAGAATGAAAGACAAATTACCTGGAGATATTTGGCGTGAGTTCGTCCAAGCCGAGGTTAGAAGTAAACCTAAGCTGGGTAAATTGCTAGAACCATCTGTGTATGGTGGCTATGAAAATCAAATCCTAACAATATATTTTTCTGACGATGTAGCGCGTAAAGCAGCGCAGGGACAATCCAACGCCATCAAAGACAAGCTGAGGGAATACCGATTATTATGCGATCGCATCAACTTTATGACAGGTGTCCCCACAACTGCAACACCTGTCACCATTGATAGCAAAAGTCATAATCCCTTACAAGCCCTGTACTGGGTTGAACCGAATCTTCCAACTGAAGGCGACGAAGCACAACGGATGCAGATTCTCAATGCCACAGTAGAAGCAGAGCAAGCTTGTAATCAATTCTACACCAAACTTAATCAACGTACCCTTGATCTAGCTGGCAGCAAAGAAAATATCATCAAAGTCTCTTTTAACTGGCGAGTGAGAGTCGGAGGAACTCGTGGTTTTCGAGAGTTGCTTCTACCTGTGTTGCATCCCGTGTTTGGCATTCCCTATATTCCAGCTTCTACATTAAAGGGGGCAGCAAGCGCTTGGGCAAAAAAACACGGATTATCTGATGAGGTTAAAAACTTATTGGGGATGCTTGATGCCAAAGCAGCCAAGGTTGAATTTTTAGATGGTTTCCCCGCCAAACCTTGTTTGAGTGTGGATGTGGCGACTCCGCAATGGACTTGGCAAAACGAAAAAGTGATCTACCAACCAGTCCCTCATCCTCTCCTTAGTCTGCAACAGCCAGAGTTTGTTATTGGGCTACGTCCAACAACACGAGGAGACAATGATGAAGTAAAGGTTGTCAAAGAATGGTTAGAAAATGCCCTGAAAAGTGGTATTGGTTCCAGGATAAGCAGTGGTTACGGTCGCGCTTTAGGCGAAATACCACATTCCCAATATTACCAAAGTTATAGCTTTGAATTGTGGACTCAAGGGATGTATGGCAGTCATCCACCATCAAAGGAAAATCGGTATCAAGGCACTCCGGAATTTCGACCGACTGCGTTGCGGGGTGTCTTGCGATACTGGTTTCGTGCAGTAGCCTTGGGATTGTATGATATTCAACTTTGCCAGAATTTAGAAGAAAACCTATTTGGGAAGTTAGGAAAACAAGGAAGATTTTCAATTAATACGAAAGTTAATCCATCTAATAAGATAAACCCCTATTTTTACAGTGGCAAAATCTATGTGGAAGCGACAGAAGTTCAGTCTCTAAATTTAGTTGAAAAACTGTTAATTTTGGCTTCTCACTTAGGAGGTATAGGACGCGGTTCCCGGCGACCTTTGCACTTACTCGATGGCAGGATGCGGGGGTGTCATTGGGAAGTCATGGGCACAAATTTACCCCTTGCCTATAATGCTGACCAGTGGCGGAAGTTTTTTGAGGAATTAAAGCAAGCATTTCAAGTAGTCCAAGCGCCCATTGGTTCTTACACAAGTCATCCTGGTAGACCCAATCACCGTCAGCAGGATGCATTGGATAAAAATGCTCAAATCTGGTTACTGAAATCACTATCACAAATACATCCGTACAAAGTAAACAATTGGACAGCAGAAGGCGATCGCCCAAACATTCGAGGCAGTGCTTTAAACCTACTTTATAGTGATATCCACTTCAAGGGAGGAAGCAACGGAAAAGGAAATCCAAATGTCGGTGGTGCGTTAGAAACACCTTCTTTTGTCTGGATTAAATCCATATTTCCTACTAACGATTCCAGCTATCAAGTCATTACTATTTTTGGCAGTGACCATGAGGAACGTCAAGCATTTGCAAAAGAACTAAAAAAACAGGGAGCGATTTTAGTATTTGGACAAATGCAGTCCGGAAAATTACCAGCACCACGTAAGTAGTAAGTCTAAGTTTTCTTAGTATTAGGATTCCTAAATAATTTTATGCACACCACATCAACTGAAACCAACCGCGTAGATACCTTAATTATCACTGTTGGCACTCGTCAAGTAGGTTGGCGCTGTAAAGATGGTGTCATTCGTTCCTTTGGTGCCGATGGCGAGATGATCTATCCTCACCATGTTGAGGAACTTTACCAAGAACTAGAAATTAAGCGCGGTATCCACCAAGGAAAGGATAAAACCTATCCTTGGGGTGTCCGAGATTTAGGCAAGCGCTACTACGAATACTGTGTTGAATGGCTTGACAGTGACTTTAGCCAAGTTGAACTCCTTTTAGACAAAAAAATTATTGAGACGGGTGTTAAACAAGGTTTAAAACATATCATTTTGTGGGGAACTGACCAACCAGAAACAGTATCCTGGCTTTATCGGCGACTAGATACTCTGTGGTTAGCAGCGTTAATGGCAGGAAAAATCAAAACAATTTTTCCTAGTGTGAGAGTTGATATTCATACACCAAATATTAGTGCTAATGATAGCAATGCTACTCGCCAAGAACTAGAAATCTTAGTATTGCGAGAGGCGTTAGATTTTTTCTCTCCTACTGGGGATGAAGAATTTGTCTTGTGGATACAAAACAAGGGTTGTACGCCTGCGATCGCATCCGTGGTAGAAATTTGTGCCGCAGCATTAGTACGTCAGTGTCGAGTTTTCAACGCCAGCCCCGATGAACCAGAAGTGTTCTTTGAAACCCTGTCAAATGGGTTTATGACTGCTTGCTGTTCACAAACATTTAAACTCATTCCTATGGGGGAGTATTTTTGGATACTAGAACGTTTGCGGGTGATTTCTGCTTGGGAACGGGGAGATTTTTTTGAAGCACAAATTTGGTTGAAAGTACATCAAAATCGTCACAATGTTTTATATAAATTAGCAGGTATTTTGGCAATTTATACAAACTGGGAAACAGATAATTTTTTAAGGTTGATAGGTGATTGGCTACGTTCAAATGATGTTGCTCAAATAGTATCTAGGGAACAAATTCAAGCTTGGAAAGAACAATTGTACGAAGTTACAAAAAATGATTTAAGCCAGGCTTGGGAGTCTTCTTTTCTCATTGAACTACCACTGTTACGAAAAAACTACACCACAGCCTTTATTCAATTTGCCCAAACTATAGAACGATTGCTATATATTCAATGCGAGGAACAACATTGGATTGACAAAGGTTTTGTCACACCACCGTCACATCTGATACATTTAGGAAATGACTATCAACCAGGAATTACCGAATTAATTTATGGATGGTGCAGATTTCGGAAGTTGCCTAGAGATAATAAGTGGTCCAATTTATTAGACAGGATTCGCAATAAACGCAATCAAGCCGTTCATTCCGCCCAGCCGATGAGTTTAGCTCAAATTCGCAACCTTTGGACAGATGGAGGTTTATTTACAGTCCCTCATTCAGAAGACCCAGAGGTTATAAAAGCCTTGATGATTGACGTTCTCAAACAAGTGACCCAACCTGCAAAAACTGAGAAACTATTGGTGCGATCGCTTTACGAATTTGGTCTAAGTTTACTGCGATCTGATGAATTATGAATTATGAATTATAAGTTGAGAGTAGAGGGAAAAAATGGGGGAAGTTATGAATTATGAAAATGATGCAAGTGTTCTCGTTATAATCAAGAGCGCAGCCCAATAGAATACGTATTGGCAGAACGGTATCGTATTCTCCTTGACGAAAGGCTATGGATGTCGCAAAGCTTAAGGTCATAAAGCGATCGCGATCGCTTGCTTCCTCGTACATTTCTGTGTAAGTACAGTTTAGCAACTTACTCTCGCTCCGGAAGCTGGTTTCTAGTTCTTGAAGTATTGTTGCAACCTACCTTGGTTAGCTTGTAGACAAAGGCATATTACATGTGTAATACTAGACTTACTTACAAATACTACAAAACTTCGATGATACGCACAGTCTTTTCAAATGTTAGCAGCGCACTCCATTGCCGACCCAGCAGCGGTTCAGGCAGAGAGATCGCGTTATCTTCGTTCGAGGCAACGTATTTATTCGTCGGTAGTAAAGCTGAAATTTTTGGGGCAATTGCCTCCAGTACCAATTTAGATCAACTTATCCAAAGCGGGAGGTGCAGATGTGTTACAGCACCGACGTAGGGCAAGAAGTACTAACTACCCAACCCCCGCCTCTGAATTTCAGTAGCGGGGGTTGTTTTTTGATCTGAAAAAAAGTTTGTAGTATGCCCTTGACATTTTGTAGTTCACAATGTAGTATAAATGTAGTAAACAACTACAGCCTCTGCAAAAGGCATAGCGTTAACACCTCTGAACCTTGAAAACTTAATAATTGCCACCCAACCTGGGGGTGTAGCTTAGTCCGGTTCAAAGCAGTCGTCTGTCGAGCGAAAGACCGTGGGTTCAAATCCCATCATCCCCGTGTAGCCTTGTGGACAAATAGGCAAGTCGCTTCGAGTCTACAACTCCCGTCGGCACTGTCTCATGGGTCGGCTCACCTATTGGTGTAGGTAACGGTCTGTAAAACCGCCGCGTTCAGTGTTGCTGGTTCAATTCCAGCCCGACCCATCATGGAGAGATTGCTATTGGCAGAGCAAGCTGTTTGCTAAACAGTCGTGGGATTCATGATTCCACTGTGGGTTCAAATCCCTCTCTCTCCGCCTTATGAGGACGTGGTGTAACGGATAACATACCAGGTTTCGACCCTGATGATGAGGGTTCAATTCCTTCCGTCCTCGCTTTATCCCCCGGTAACTCAGTTGGTAGAGTGCCTGTTTGAATAACAGGAGGTCATCCGTTCAACCCAACTTCTGCATCCAAATTTCAATGGGAAGTAGGCAAATAGGCAAAGCCGTCGCACTTTGAATGCGAAGTTTGAAGGTTCGATTCCTTCCTTCCCAGTTTGTACTCCTGTAGCCCAATTGGAAGAGGCGGCTGTCTCAAAAACAGTCTGTGTGTGGGTTCAATTCCCACGCCCGAGTACCAAATTTGCTCCTGAAGGAAGGCTGAGGGTGTTCTAGATTTAGAACACCCTCAGCCTTGTGGGCTTTCTGCTTTGATACTGTAACACTCAGGGGTTCGATTCCTCCATCTTCCATAGTAGTCCTACTCGTATAGGTTAGGACTTAAAGATTATTGGCGATGGGTGGTTGTTTGACCCTAATCAACTTTCAATGGGTGAATAAGGGGAGATGCGATTAACCCTCTCTTTTCTATCCGACAATTGCTTCACAAAATTCTGATGCTCAACTGTTGTTAATCCCTGCTGCAATATCTCAATCACTTTAGCTAAATTTCCGGACAACAAGGCTTCTGTATCCAACCATAATCCTGGGAAAACTTCACTTTTGATGATTCCTTGTGAATTGGATTCAAGCAGAATATACTTACCTTCTGTTAGTCGAAACCAATCCAATTCTCTGTCTTGAAAGCGCCAAATGATATATTCTTGTACTTGGTTACGGCGATAAACCTTGAGTTTATCATGTGCATCAATTGAAACAGTACTGGCAGCCACTTCAGCAATTAATTCTGGTGCACCTTCCACGTAGCCATCTTCGCTAATCTTTGATTGTCCTTCGACTTCAATTCTCAGCAGTGCATCTGGTTGAGGTTCATTATCTGCATCAAGGCGTACAGTACAATTATCTCCTAATTGAACTCCAGGTGTTGAAGCTTTATAAAGCATTAACCAACCAATCATTGAAGCATGGGGTTCACCATGTTGGGTAATTCGTAGTGGGGATGCCATGTAAACAATTCCTTCGATTAATTCTGCTTTTTTTAGATGTGGCATAGCATCATAACGGCGTTCAAACTCCACCTGAGTCAACCTGTCGCCGTTTTCCAGCGCAGAAACTGTGTTTTTTGGCGTGATGTCTTCGATCCGGGTTTTATATGCACTTGAAGTCATAGCTTGAATATTCCCAATGGTATGACTATTCTCCATCTAAATTACCTTTTAACTTATGAGTACGCAAGCTTGAATCAAAAGGGTCTTCAGTTAGCAATTGTTAGACTTTTTCAATCAGCGATCGTTCCAGAGGGCAACCATTCTTCATCTAAGACTTGTTGCAGTTTCCATTCACAGGAACTGGGAAAGATCTCTAGTTCAAGCCCTGTTTCTTGACTGGCAATCTTAGTTGCATCTTGATAGGTTTCAGGAAAGATGTCTGGCAAATAATTCTTCAGGCTAGGGCTGTCTTGAAGGGCTTTGCGGATTCGGATGCGATGCTCCGTAATCGAACCTCTCCAGCTACCAGAACGTTGCTGAGGTTGGTATTTCCACTTAAGTAGATGCAAGATGATCACTCTCAGATGACTTTCGATCGCCCGCTTTTCGCTCCGACCCATAGCTTCTATTTCTTCAATCAAATTCTCTAAGTCGAGTTGGTCAAAAGCCCGTTTGCGGAGGTGTAGAGTTGTTTGCTCTAACCAACGGTAGTAGTCCTGCTCGTATAGGTTAGGAGGGGAATCTAGAGGCCTTGTCAAGGGGTTGGTCATCTTTGATCGGGAGTCAAGCGTTCTTCTGTCTATAGTAGGGGAATTTTGCTCTCATCTTGCATAACTTCTAAGATCCACATTTTGTAACCCTTATACAGCAATGCTTTCATAAAGTGAAGAAAAATGTGCATCTTTCCTATGTTGCTAGTGCCAAAACGGCGCTAGTTGTAGGCTGATAGCTAAAGTCCTAGAGAAGAGGACTGAACAAGGATTTCAGTCCATTTCAATGGACTTAAGCTATTAGCCCTATACTTCAGTGTAGGGCGGGATATCGAGCTGATTCAGAATGAAAATGATGTCTGTGGTTAAGAGCGCTAAAGCGCAACTACGAACCAAAACGCCACGAATTTATGAAATTCTTTACCATTTTCGTAAATTCGTAGTGCGAGCCGGAAAGCTCGCTTTTTGTACACGTGAGCAAGATGCTCACACTACTGATCGTCTTTTGCAAAACTGGGGTAACTTCTGTTGAATTGTCGAGCAGAATACTCCTTGGTTCCTGCAAGAAGCTGGAATTAAACAGTTCTACCCAGGATAAAAAACGAATGTCCGCAACTCGATACTTTCTCTTGCAGGAGCATCTAGAGGGCTGCTTGGATCGTCAAATGCTGAGTGAGCGGAAAAACGCGCACGTCCATCTTCTGCAGAGTCAAAACATTTGATAAATATGACTTCATTCCGCCGCATTTGGGGAAAATAATACCATTTATGTTCTGGACTATATGTGATTGCGTAAGTTTCACCAACGCGATCGCGATAAACTAAATCACCCGCGACAATATCTTTTGGTGCAATACTTCTTGCATCAGCCAATCCCAATGGCGATTCTTGAATTGTATCAGCAATTCCCCGCCAAACATTGATGATGGCAAATCGTTGTTGTAACAGTGCCTCAATCTCGTCATGATCTATACCCCTTGCTGCTAACTCCAAGCGTGCCCGCGTATAGCCAGATTTAGCAGTAAAGTCATTATGTACGCGCTTACCCGGTTCCCTAATTTTATTTTCACCTGGGTTACTTAACTTAGCATTACGCAGAGTGTGATCGAATATCACTACCTTAGTTGCGCCTGTTACCTCTTTTAATAATTGCTCTGCTTCTGGGTAGTAAACCTGACGTAGTTCGTCTTCGTCATAAAAATTGCGGACACTGGTATTATGCTCAGTAAATCCAAATCCTTCTCGATCTAGTAAAATATCCTTAGAGATAGAACGAGCATTATAGATTCGCAGTTTGTGTACCACAGACTCAGTATTGGAGCGGGGAATACCTGATGGTGGTTCATAAGTATAGTTGACAGGTTTTTCCGCCATCGGGACTAGGTAATTGAGATTCGCCTCTACGTAGGGCAAATTTTGAGAAGTCGGTTTATCTATAACTTGGCTATTGAAGCTCATAGGTCACACCCTTTTGGCTGTTGAGAAGTTGGACTCAATACTTGTGGCTTAATTCAACACGCATTTCTGATAGCAAAGCCCAGAAAACAACAGTGGTAGATGTCTTCTGTAGGTGACTATGCCAATTAAAGTTTAACACAAAGTACTTTTTGTTGACCAACTTACAGTACATTATTCTATAATAGTATTTGAAATACAGCTAAGCTAATGAGCGGATCGAAGCAATTGAAACTGGGTGCGTTCATGCGCCCGGTCAGCATACATACAGGCGCTTGGCGCTATCCTGGGGCTTTGCCTGATGCCAATTTCAACTTCCCAGCGCTGAAACGATTCATCCAGAAACTAGAGCAGGGCAAGTTTGACGCATTCTTCATGGCCGATCACTTGGCGGTGCTGAATATGCCCATCAATGCGTTGAAGCGCAGCCACACCGTCACCTCCTTTGAGCCTTTCACCCTGCTTTCTGCCCTTGCCAGCGTTACCGAACGCATCGGGCTGGTAGCTACCGCTTCCACAACCTATGACGAGCCTTACCACATTGCTCGCCGCTTCGCATCTCTCGACCATATCAGTGGCGGTCGCGCCGGCTGGAACATCGTCACCACAGCCAATCCAGACGCAGCACTTAACTTCGGCTTAGAAGAGGAAGTAGAGCATGACGAACGCTACGTGCGGGCGCGGGAATTCTATGATGTCGTCACGGGTCTTTGGGATTCCTTCGCTGATGATGCGTTCATCCGAGACGTAGAATCAGGGATTTATTTCGATCCCGCAAAAATTCACGTTCTGGGTCATAAGGGAAAACATCTCTCGGTGCGGGGACCGTTGAACATTGCCAGACCAGTCCAGGGTTGGCCTGTCATCGTTCAGGCGGGTGCATCGGAAGCTGGTCGTCAACTCGCCGCCGAAACCGCCGAGATGGTGTTTGCACCTGCTAGTCATCTGGAGGCAGGTAAAGCTTTATTTGCTGACATTAAGGGACGGGCGCGGGTGATTGGACGTGACCCAGAAAGCATCAAAATTCTTCCAGGTGCTTTGGTGATTGTGGGCGAAACAGTGGCGGAGGCGATCGCCAAGCGCACACATTTGGACAGCCTAGTACACTATGACAGTGGGATTGCCAGCTTGAATAGTGCCCTTGGCTACGATGTTTCAAGTTTCGATCCAGACAAACCATTGCCAGAAATCCCCGAGACCAACGCCGGCAAGAGTTCACGAGAACGATTGATAGCGCTAGCGCAACGCGAGAATCTGACCATTCGCCAGATGGCGCAACGCGTCGGTAGTTACGGCGGACTGGCGTTTGTCGGTACGCCTCAAACCATCGCCGATGAGATGGAACAATGGCTGACCGAGGAAGGGTCTGACGGCTTCAACATCATGTTCCCTTTTCTTCCCGAAGGGCTGAACGATTTCGTAGACCAGGTTGTGCCAGAACTCCAACGGCGTGGAATCTTCCGCCAAGATTACGAGGGCAAAACTCTGCGGGAAAATCTTGGACTGGCTCGCCCTACTAACCGCTTCTTTGAGACCACAACAGCATCTTTTCGCTAGATGTGTCCACAAGCGAATGAGGGAGCTTCTAAGCCTTCTAGACGGTCGTTGGGTGGTACGGGGAGAAAGGCTTACGGGGTTTGAGCGTTTTTTTTGGGAAAAAATGCCCGTAACTCGAAAAATTCACAAATTAGGGTTGGGAAACGTCTAGTAGATGTAAACATCGAGGAGGTTAACTCCATGCAATCTCTAACTAGAATTTTTGTTGCTTTGTTGTTGGTTGTAGGCATTACATTTGGT
>CAIVAU010000051.1 GCA_903903925.1 uncultured cyanobacterium | reverse complement strand
TTTTCTGACTTATCTGAGCTACGTCATGATTTGAAAAAACATCATAACGCAAGAATTGAGCAGCTTCAATTTCGGCGTAACCCCTCGGAATACTTGGCTACACTTGAAAGTATGCTCCTCTAGCAAGTTTTGCCGCTCTAGTTTTTTTGAGGGTCAGCATTAGGGGTATCCTGAAGACGGGCGGTGTGTGCTTCAGAGCCACCAACATTACCAAAACTTTTCAGTTTCTCCACTCTCAAGATAGCTAATGCTGTCATTGTTCCCCACCAGATGTTGCGTAACCACTGTCTAAATGAAGTATTCCCACATCAGTAGCAAGGGCGATCTCTTCCTTCAAAAATGGCAGCAGCACGCGACAATCTCCCCGAATGCCCCGCAGGGCGAACGAACTTCTGTGTCACGAGCGACAGCGAGGGATGGCGTAGCCACCCGCAGGGCACAGAAGTGCAGTGAGTACACCACCACCGTGGCTGCCTACCCCAAAACACGAGTGTGGTAGCCCCACCCCAGGGCGATCAATCACATCAAATCTTTGTGTGGCGAGGATTTTGGCTAACGTTTCTTCCATAGTCTGCCCAATACTGCCCTACATAGCCATTTTCGGTAATTTTAGCTTAAACAAGTGGAGACAGGGTGAAAGAAAGCGAACAACTCACTAGCCATTTTTTGTCAATTTCTGCAATTTCTTGTCAGAATTTACAATCTGCTGGCAAATGCTTGCCTCAGTAGTGCTTGTCAAAATATTTATAGAGATGATACTTATAGAGGAGAAAGGGAGATCGGAACAGGGAGAGATTGTGGCAGCAAAGCGACAGGACAATAGAGTTAGAATCAGTTTGTCGTTGTGGAAAGATAAAGGGACGACCCAAGGACACTTGCTGGAATATTTAGATTGTGATCTGGAAAATGGGAAGTCAAAAGCAGAGTTAGCAATGGAAGCACTCTCCGCTTACTGGTTGCCAATAGCCTTGAAGTACAAAAAAGTCAAGGGTGAAAGGCTCAAGTCAGCAGGACGCAGGGCGATCGCTCAACTTGCAATTCCCCTAGCAATTAGAGTTTCATCGGTTTCTTCAACACTGATGGTTTTGATGGTTATGCTGAAAGTTGTAAAAAGCATATGATGTTTCTCCTTTAGATTTCACAAAAAAGTCGCGTTAGCGAACAGGGGGCTGGGGACTGGGGACTGGGTACATCTTCCCAATCGCCAATCGCCAATCCCCGGAATCCCCAGTCACCAGTCACTTTAAAACTGTTGTCCAAGATTGTCAGCTTCCGTACGGGGAGACGAAATCAACTCAAGGGCTGAAACGTTGATGATGGGTTTGACACGACTCACTCCTGAGACGCTATCGACCCAACGGTCAAAGTTAAATTCTCCTGTGACTGCAATTTGGCTTCCTTTGCGAACATAGTTGGCCACAACTTCAGCAGTTGCCCCCCAGAATACCAAGTCAAACCAAAGTGGTTGGTCGCTTTTGTATGGTGGTTTCACCGCGATGCTAACCTTGGTTTTGACGCTACCTGATTCAAAATATTTGATTTCTGGGTCATTTCCTGCACGTCCGATGAGCATGGTTTTGTTGATGTAGTTCATATGTCTGAAGATTGAACAATTATTTATTTTCACAATTGCTGTGCGTTAGCACCAAGAGGAGCGAGGGGAGTGTTACAATTGTTTCAAGCGATTCCACTCAGATGGTGTTAGCTCATCAAAAGGCTTGTCTAACAGTTGATCAATATCAGCAGATGTAGAATCAGCAACTAGTAAACCTGCGATCGCAGTCAGCAGTACTTGTGCTTCAGCTTCTGTTTTTGTTTGGCTGATCTGACAATCGCTGGTGTTGAATTGGATGATCCAAGAGTTGTTGACAGACTGATAATAACTGCCTAGGAAATGTGAATCACGCCAAACTCGGTAAAGTGTACCGAAATCATCATCAGGAGATGAATCGATTTTGATTATGGGTACTGGCAGGTCAGCAGTAGATTCGGTAATTGTATGATACATTTGGTTGAATTGCTCCCATTAAGATTTGATGACATGATTGAGGGGAAGTATTGTGAAACTCCCCCTACGGCAGATCGCGCACTGGTTAATTAAGGCTTGATGATTTTGATAATTCTGGTAGCGACACTCGTTGGATTGTTTGATGCAAGGAATGCATTTTTATCTACGATTTCAGTGTAAGTATTGTTAGTTTCTAGCCAGGTTTGAAATGCTTTGTACTTCCGATTGAAGAAGACTGATTCGGGTACAATAGAAACCAATACGCCGTTTGATTGAAGTAATTTCCATGCGTGATAAATATGTGATACTAGGTCACAAAATGGGGGATTCATAATGCAAGCGTTGTAAAAGTAAGTAGGACGAAACTCTAGAAAATCTTGTCCGACCAGATTGAACTTTTTCAGTTCGAGAATTTGCCGTAATATGTGATGAATTTCTACAACCTCTAGCTGAATATTTGGATACATTTCAATGAGAAACTGAGTAATACTACCGCTGCCTGCACTGGGTTCAAGAATTCGCCAATCAGGTTGAATATCTGCAAGTTTAATCAGCCGACGACAGATGAGTTCAGGAGTGGGAAAGAAGTCTCCACTTTTCAGACCGATAATTTCTAATTCAAGCTGATTCAGTTGTTGCTTAACGGTATTGATTGGTTGGGGCTGTTGTATTTTCTGAATTTCTTCAATGGCAGATACAATTTCTCTGGCTGTATGTAGTCCAGCACGCGCCAGAGAGATTTTGGCTTTTTTCCAGTATTCGTTTTCCAGAATTTCTTGTACAATTTCGATAGTTGCTCCCCTTTCAGAAATTTTAAATAGGGTTTCAACTTGTGTTTTCTGTGAGATTCCACGCAGCACATCTGGAATATTTCCTGTCTGCCACATTTGCGCGATTATTCTCAACCAAGACTGAATTGTTTCCAGTTCAATTTCTTGTTGAATCATCCATTGAGCAATCTGTTTGCGCCGTTTTGTTGGACGCTGTTTTCCAATGCTAGGATTCATTTTCTGCTCAATAGCTGATTGCATAGAATCTGCCAATTGAAAGAGTGATAGGTGCTTTTTTTGGGTTGGGGATAAAGGTTGAATTGAGTAAAGATGTTTGCATGATTGGACTCCTAATAAAAAACATATCCCGAACTGTTTGTTCAGAATATGTTTGCGTTAGCTTCAAGTGGTGGTCTAGTTAATGTGCGGTGAAATTGAAAACAATGCCAGGGATTCCAGCAGCAAAGATTAAGCTGATAATGCTGATCAGAGTTATGAATGGTTGCATACAAACCTGATGTGAAATTAATTTTTCTGCTTTCTGCTCGCGTCAGCGAACGCTAGAGCGCCGGTCGAGTAGAAGGTATTGACAAATGAGGCACGGCATGCTTGAGAAGTGGTGTGAATTCCGCAAAGCTTTTACAACCTTGTCGGTTTGATAGTTTCAAAAAGTAAGCATCCAAGAA
>CAIVAU010000050.1 GCA_903903925.1 uncultured cyanobacterium | reverse complement strand
TATTAACCGTATCTCTAAGTTAATCATAATAATTCCTATTTAGCTCTAATAAATTCTAGTCAACTCTCCCAATCATTAGTTCGTTTGTACTAAATATATCCGTTTCTTTGGGGTGTGACAGTTGTGGGTGCGGAATGTGGGCTTTAACTTTCTCCGAGAAGACGACATTCGTTTAAAAGGTTCTCGCATTGGCATCGAAACCAGCAGAGGTAGCACAAAATCTGACTGATGCAGTCAGTGATGAAAATTTAATTTGGGTTTTTCTTAAGTTAGGTAGATTTTATTCTGGACAGGGTTTATATGCGAGCGCAGAACCCTGGCTAGTGCAATGTGCAATGGTTGCTTTATTTCCGCCGCTTTGTACTAGTCCATGCCTAAAACTGTTGCAAAACTTATCTCAAAATCTGTGTCTCAAAAATGTAGACTGATTGTTAGTTATGTAATACGCATAGAAAGAGTGTTTCAGATTTGGGGGCACAAGTTTATGCTCGTTGGTTATCCATGGGTTTCAACTATAGATCAGAACGTTGACCAGAGCGCGAGATGCTCTACTCGTTGCAATTAATGTGGGTTCTTGGCAACTTTTGGTGATCCTGGTTGGGGGAAGGCAGCTATGCTGAGGGCAGAGGGCAGAGGGCAGAAGGGAAAAGAAGGAAAATCCCCGAAATTATTATGATATAAGGGTTTCAAAACTTCTGCCTTAAAACCCTTTTCTGTGTTGATCACCAAAATCTGACAAGAGCCTTAATGTGGTCTCAAAATTGTCTTGATTGCGGACTGGAACGATTAGTATTGTGGCCCTTTACACCTACGCCCTGCTCCCAACTTTAGTAAAGCATAAGTTACACCTGCTAATATCCTTGATGCAGACCGTTCTGTTATCACACCAAATACCCAAGTACAAACAATTGAATCGAAGGTATAAACTATGAATCGTCATTTAACTATGATAAACAGACTTAAGTTTGTTGTTTTAGGATTAGTTTTGTTTGTTGCCTTCCAACTAGGATTTTTTATCTACTCTCATAGAGTGGTGGCACAAACAGAAACTGTACAAATTAACGCGGCACAATTTCCCACAATAATCACACCGACATTACTCGGTTCTACTGGGCAAAGGGGTGGTAGTACTCTTGCAAGTACTCAGTTTTATGGATGGAGGTTTAAACTCACAAAGGCTGTTGAAATCACACATGTTGGTGGTCATCTTTTGGGCAATTTTTCCGGAGACAGCACAATTTTTGGAGCTATTATTAGCCTCAGTAGTCCTAATGCTCTTCCAACCGGAAATCCATTCACAACTGGAGAGGTTTTGGCTTCAACTACATTAACTCCTACGGCTCCAAGTAGTGAAATACTGGTACCACTTTCGGTGACGCTTAAACCTGGGAACTATGCTCTTGTTTTCGGTAGTGGTTTGTTTAACGCTTTTGGTATAGGTGCTATGCCAAACTACACCGATCAACTGGATCTTCCTGGAACCTCGCTCTCATCATATTTTTTCTGGGATGGTACCGAGTCTCGCTGGCGTGATGGGACTGATGGTGGTACAACTCATGTACGGTTTCTTGTGAGATATCAATAAAACAGAATAAGGCGTTGCTGGATTCAGGTATGAATCATGTTTCACGGCAATCGCAACTGTCGATTTGCTGTCACGATCAGTAGTTTAATGGTTACTTGATACCTGATATTTGTCAATCAGTCAAAATACTTATCCAGTAATGGAACGGTTAAGCTTTCTGGGACCTATCCGCAATCACTTACATCCTCCTATCTCTCGGCTCCCATCGTTGGAACAATTTACCCCCACTGTCCCTAGATCTATGTACCACGTGTTGACTTCTATTCCAGTCCCGGAATGCAGGTTTTGACAGCTATCTCGGCTCACTACCAAATTTATCAATCAATTGGGTTTATTTGGTCATGATGGGACTTATTTGATATTGACACCAATAGTTTTCACACCTAAGCGGCTGAAATCAAATGTATTATTGGTAACAACAGTTAAACCGTTAACCAAAGCTGTCGCACCGATGATGGCATCTGGTGTTTTCGTCTTAAATTTCTGTCTGAGCAAGATAGCCTGTTCAGCGATCGCTTTTTTGAGATCGAATACTGTGGCATGGCTGATAAATTCCCTTGCTTTAGTATGCAATTCAAGGTCAGCCGCAAACTGCCCCCAGCCCAAAAATTCGATTTTGGTGATCATAGAAATTTTGAAACTATCGGCGAGTATGGTGTGGATGGCTTCGTCATCTCTCAACCCGTTAAAATAGTAGATGATGATATTGGTGTCAATTAAGTAAGCCATTAGAGCCAACCTTCACGATCGCTGGTTAAGTATTCGTCAATGACTTGCTTTGGTTGGTGAGTAACCCCGAAAAACGAGCGTGGATTAAATGGTTGGGTAGGTTGGTGTATTTGTCCGACTTTAATACTATCTTCCTGCGCTAGTTGTGTTAATACTATCTGTACTAGCTGAAATTTATCCGCATGGGATAGGGCGGTGATCGCGGGTAATATTTCTGTGATTGATGTTGACATGGTGGTTGATATCTAGAGGTTGGCTTGATAAAAATATGTGTATGTTAAAAGTCTAGCTAATTTTTTCCTGCACCTCCTGGTAGTGATGACTCAGGCAAACTTGTGATCTTCATAAATAATGAAACCGTAGGGGTGATGCGTAAAATGCAACACTGGTAACACTGGATTTCGATTGTCTGTGCCAGGCTCAGCCCGCATGGCGTCGATGTACTCTCCTTGTGCCTCAATGGGCTGTTGTACCTCAAGGTTCGGAATTGGGGTGGGTATACCTTCTGAGTCACCAAACCGAATTGCTACAAACAGCGTTTGACCATCTATATCACCTTTTCCTCTACCCCTCTTGACAAAAGTTTTCTCACTAATACGGTAGTGGGAGCAAATATCAACCCTTGAAACAGTAAATGAGTGTTTATTGTTACAAATAATCTCGTCAGGCGTTCTATACGTTTAAGACTAATATTAATTCCCCAATCTATTAAAATTGTACATGCAGCTTCAAAGGAACCTGTTAGACTGCTCACCGTTATCATCTGTGGCTTGCATTTGTTGCAAAACGGCTGCTTGAATCTTAGCCTCAAAGTCAGGATCATCTACAGATGTTTCAGGTACGGGAAACGCCTCTAAGTAGAGCCGCGTTGCCTCTCTCAAACCCGCGATCGCTTGTTCGATCGTTTCTCCTTGATCAACCGTGCCAACCTCTGGACATTCAGCAACATATATGTCATCTTCTTTATGAATAATGACTGTGAAGCTACGACTCTTCATCATATTCTACCCTCAAAGCCTTTGATAACAAGGATAGCATCCCATATTTGCCTGAAAATTGCTCCGTACCTCGACTGGTTCACCTGTTAAGCTAAAAGGGCGAACTTCGGTAATTTTGACGAGTACCAACTTACCTTTCAGCTCATTAATATCACCCTTGAAAAAGGTCAGGCGATTACCTCGTGTGCGACCCATCACCTGGGTTTTATCTTTGGGGTTTTGATCTTCTACCAGAACTTCTTCAGTGCGTCCCATGTAGCGTTGCGATCGCTCTGCTGCTTTAATGTTAACTAAGTGATTTAACCTTTGGAGGCGATCGCTTTTCGTTTCTTCGCTCAATTGCTGATCCCAGAGTGCGGCTGGTGTTCCCGGACGTGGAGAATATGCTGCTGTATTCAACAGGTCAAAGCCAATATCTGCGACTAGTTTGACGGTATTTTCAAACTGTGCTTCTGTCTCTGTTGGGAAACCCACGATCGCATCGGCACTAATCGACGCATCTGGCATATATTGCCGAATTGTGTCGATAATCCGACGATACTTCTCGTGAGTGTAACCCCGTGCCATGAGTTTTAGCAACTCGTTATCCCCAGATTGGAAGGGTATGTGGAAGTGTTCGCAGACCTTGGGCAATTCTGCACAAGCTTTGATCAGCCGTTCCGTAAAATAACGCGGATGACTCGTCGCAAACCGAATCCGCTCAATTCCTGGTACATCGTGAACATAATAAAGGAGATCTGTCAAGGTGTGCAAATGACGACCTTCCGGTGTCACTCCCGGCAAATCACGACCGTAGGCGTCAATATTTTGACCTAATAGCGTAACTTCCTTGTAACCTTGCCTACCTAGTTCTGCTATTTCTGCCCGGATTGCTTCCTGCGTACGGGATTGTTCGACGCCACGTACATTAGGAACCACGCAGTAAGTACAGCGCTCGTTACAGCCGTAAATCACATTGACCCAAGCAGTTACAGTGCTATCCCGTCGCGGCTGAGTGATATCTTCCATCATATCAACTTGCTCGGTTGCCACCACTTGGTTACCGTCAAATACTTGTTGTAATAAATCTTGCAAGCGATTTGCGTGTTGTGGTCCCATCACCAAGTCTAATTCTGGCACACGCCGCAATAGCGCTTCTCCTTCCTGCTGAGCAACACAGCCAGCAACCACTAAGGTAAGATCAGGCTGCTCGTGCTTGCGTTTAGCTTGTCTACCGAGGTATGAATATACCTTCTGCTCAGCATTATCTCGGATAGTACAGGTGTTATAGAGAATCACATTGGCATCATTAGGGTCTTCTGACCACTCAAAGCCCATGTCTTCTAATATACCAGCCATGCGCTCCGAGTCGGCTTTGTTCATCTGGCAACCGAAGGTGGTGATGTGATAGAGGCGTTTGGAAGTGGTCATGGAAGTACTAAATCAGTCCAAAGTCAAAAATGATGCTACTTTTAATTGTAGAGTCCGCAAGAGAGATTTTCGCTCACCCTTTACAGGACTTTCTATTGTAACGCATTAAAATCAACTTTATCGTAGATATCTGATAGAGAAATTTGAAATTGAACAGAAGCTAGGGCTAAGAGACTGTTCTCATCGTCATATTCACAAAATATCCATTTTTTATCTTCAGTTTTGAAATATTGTTCTACATGGATTGTGTATTGATCAATAAGAACGTATTCTTGAAAGCTAGGTATAGTTCTATAGGCGGCAAATTTTTCATCAATGTCATAGCTTCTAGTAGACTTTGACAACACCTCAGCAATCATCAAGGGATTTGTAATAGTATCTTTGCGACCTTCAGAAAATTCTAATGAACCTGCTACAACCATGACATCAGGGTATGTATGAATTCGTTTTTGGGGAATCCATAACCGTTGGTCGGTGACAAACACTCGGTAAGGTTGACGCTTCAAAGCAAAGTTGAGTCCTCCACTGAGATTAAGGGCAATTTGATTATGATTTGGTGTTCCGCCTGTCATTGGTATGATTTGACCGTCTATATATTCGTTACGATTTTCTGAAACAACTTCTAGAGCTAGGTATTCTGCGGGTGAATAGTATTCTTGGGCTTGCATAAGACATACCTTTAAAAGTTAGGAGTAGGGGCGGGGTAACCCCGCTCGTACAGGTTTATAATAGATGAGTTTGGAGTCCAAAGACTATTGACTCTTCACGGGTTTCCAAGTCCCGTGGAAGCTATGAGGAATAACGCTGGGTAATCTTAGTCTGCACACAGGTTCTTGATCTAAGCGATCGCTATCAAATACCCAAACCTCACTACTCTGAGAATTACCGTTGTACACCACCGTTATCACCCAGCCATAGTCAAGGTTTTGCGCATTTGGCGCATAGATAGGTTCGCAAGGGTAGCAATTTTCTTCTAAGTTAGCCTCGGTCAGAGTGTCGGTTTTGTGGTCGAAACGGGCGATCGCGTTAAGTATTTCTTGGCTAATATCTGTCCCTTCCCGGAAGATCGAAAGATATGTATAGGGAGATGCTTGTCCCACATTTTGCGGTGGGACAGAGGGAAATTCGCAATGTCGGTCTAACAATTGTTGAGTTTTCGCAACCTTGCCAGTTTGGGGATCAAGATGCACTCGCCATAGTGTACTGATTGCGGAGGTGTGAGTTTCGCCTGTAGCCACTTCCTTAAGATACTGGTTGGTTTGAAAATCTTCATAACGGGCGATATCCACAATCACGGAACCACTCGCATCAACAAAGCCGTTGCTGAAATGCCATTGAAACCAGGGTTCAGTTTCACCCCGACTGATCAGGGATAAACTTTCGCGGTCAAACACAAGAAACTGAGTCCCTAGTTGCGGTTTCCACTCAGCCGAATCACTGAAACATCTCAATCCACTTAAAACCAGTAGCAGATTGACCCGTATGGGAGGAATAAAAAATACCAAGTATTGTCCAGCTATGATAAAATCATGTACGATAGAGAACCCATCAAGTTCAAATGATGTTTTTTGCAGGATTTTGCCTGTGGAATTGCTCTTATAAATATTTAGGATCGCATTTAATCCAACAGAAATTCCAAAGTTAAAAATCTCGCCTGTTTTGGAGTCAATTTTGGGATGGGCGGAATAAGGCAAGCCATGATTTAAAGCGCCTAAATCATCTTTCCCCAAAGTGTTAAGCGTTTGCAAGTCAAGGGTGTGGGGGTTATCGCCTTCCCATAATGCCAAAAGTTTATCTGGTAGAGCTAGCACTGAGGTATTAGCAACATTTTTTACTGGTTTGCGCCATTGATTCCAGATTGGGCCTGGTGCCATCATCCCATAGTTACCATACAGCAGTTTACCTGCGGCTGCTTCTTCTTTGTATCCCTCAGTTTGGACGTAGCGATAGACTGCTGTTGCACCCGCATCAGTAAAATGGACGGCAAGAATTGCCCCATCTCCATCAAACCAGTGTCCCACATGGATACCACCTCGCTCTAACCGTCCTACCCCATTGCGGTAAAGTGTACCGCGTAAGCCTTCAGGGATTTGCCCAGAGAGAATTTGCAGTTGAGTTGGGGGAAATTCTGTCGCGGGTTGGGCGATCGCCCCAGCCCAAGTTTTTTTAATTGACTTTTGGTTGATTGTGTGCATATAAACTAGAGGCTAATAGTTAAAATTCAAGCCGCACGGCACTGCTTTTCTATCTAAAGGAAGTACCAGCCTTAAAGATACTACGTCAATATAAATAAAGAAGTCAGGAGTCAGAATCAATTAATTGTATTCGGGAATCGCCCCTGCTTGTCACGCTTGCTTAAGAGAATGGGTACACTTAGCAGGGTTCTTAAACTATTCATTCCCCACTCCCAAAGAATTCAATTCTGACTCCAGACTCCAGACTCCAGACTCCAGACTCCAGACTCCTGACTCCTGACTCCTGACTCCTGACTCCTGACTCCTGCTAGTTAAATCCCAATCAGAATTGAACATGACTAATAATATAAAAGAGCAAATTAAAGCGGATCTTCTACAAGCCCAACAAACTGGACAGCTAAGATCCGAACGAGTTCGAGAAATTGTAAAAGCTGCTGTTTCTCAGGTAGTTTCTGAATTTAAAGAAGGATCAAGTGAACTCCGTGGTCTTGTAAAAGATGCTGTTTCTACGGTGATTGAAAATTTACAAGAAAAAGGAAGCGAAATCAAAGAAGATGTGACAGCCTCAATTGAGGGAGCGCTAGAAGCTGTTAATCATAAAAGACACGAAGCCCTGGCTAAAACTCAGATAGAAGTGAAGCTGCTACAGGCTAAAGTAGATGAACAAGAAGAACAAATTCAGCATGAAGTTGATGGGATTTTAGCAGAACTTCAAAACACAACTAAAAATACGTCTGCTAACACCCAAACTGCTATCGACTCCGCTATCAATGCTATCAACAACAGTGACGAAGTGATATTGTTAAAGAAACGCTATGCTCAACTGCAAGCACAGTTAGCTATTGTCAGAGCTAATTTAGCTGCACGCTATGGTGGACGTTCTGGGGAAGTTAAAGAGTATCTAGATGAGGCAAAGAGTTGGGTTAAGCAAGGGCTTCCACAAGCGGAAGCTGTAGTCAACCAGGTACAACAAAAAAGTTCGCAGCTAGACGAAAAAATTGGTGAAGCAGGTACTTCTTTAGCAAAGAAAGAACGTCAGGTCAAGCAAGTACTGAGGGAATTGCTTCTAGCAGCGGTTGACAGTCTAAAAGATAAGGAACACACGAATAAATAGTAGCAGACAGGGTTATTTCGTTTCAGATATCTGGGAATACTAAATCCAGAAATAGGATTTAGCAATATGGTTAGCACTTTAGTTAGTATTCCCGGATATCACATTAATGAAGAACTCTACAATGGCTCCAGAACTCTGGTTTATCGAGGGTATCGAGATACAGACCAACAACCTGTAGTGATTAAGCTGCTGAAAAATCCTTACCCTAGTTTCAGGGAACTCTTGTCATTTCGCAATCAGTATACTATAGCTAAAAATCTCACCTCACCTCTAGTCATCCAAACTTATAGCCTGGAACTCTACCAAAATGGCTATGTGTTGGTGATGGAAGACTTTGGGGGGATTTCTCTCAAGGAATGGGGAGTAGGTAGGGGTGGGGTTACCCCACTTGTGAGGGGAAGCGCAGAATCTCTGATGGAGTTTTTAGAAATAGCGATCGCCCTGTGCAATGCCTTAGATGTCCTCTACCACGAGCGCATTATTCATAAAGATATCAAACCCGCCAATATTTTAATTAATCCAGAAACAAAACAAATTAAACTAATTGACTTTAGTATTGCCTTTTTACTTCCACGAGAAACCCAAACGCTCATCAGTCCCAATGTATTAGAAGGAACACTGGCTTACATTTCTCCAGAACAAACAGGCAGAATGAATCGAGGGATTGATTACCGAACGGACTTTTATTCAGTTGGTGTGACTTTCTACGAATTACTCGCTGGAGTTTTACCATTTCAGTCAAAAGAACCAATGGAGTTGGTGCATTGTCATATTGCTTCTTCAGCACCCTTAGTACATGAAATTAATCCACAAATCCCGTCTGTCCTCTCGTTGATTGTCAATAAATTGATGGCAAAAAATGCCGAAGACCGCTATCAAAGCGTCTTGGGGCTAAAATTTGATTTAGAAAATTGTTTAAATCAGCTACAAGAAACTGGTGAAATTCAGAGTTTTGAAATTGCGCAGAGGGACGTGTGCGATCGCTTTACTATCCCGGAAAAGCTCTACGGTAGAGAAAAAGAAGTTGCTCAACTATTAGCTGCCTTTGAACGAGTCAGCACAGGTAACACAGAAATGATGCTAGTGGCGGGTTTTTCTGGAATTGGTAAAACCGCCGTTGTGAATGAAGTTCATAAACCCATTGTCCGTCAGCGCGGTTATTTTATCAAAGGCAAATATGACCAATTTCAGCGTAACATTCCCTTCAGTGCCTTTGTGCAAGCCTTCCGCGACTTAATGAGTCAATTGCTTTCCGAATCGGATACACAGGTGCAAACATGGAAAAATCAGATTTTAGCAGTCGTGGGAGAAAATGGACAAGTCTTAATTGATGTGATTCCGGAGTTAGAACGTATCATCGGTAAACAACCGCCAGCAACAGAACTTTCAGGAAGTGCTGCCCAAAATCGCTTTAATTTTCTATTTCAAAAGTTTGTGCAAGTCTTCACGAGTATTGAACATCCTTTAGTGATGTTTTTGGATGACTTGCAGTGGGCAGATCCAGCATCGCTCAAATTGCTGCAATTGTTAATGAAAGACACAGGCTATTTATTTATCTTGGGTGCCTATCGGGATAATGAAGTGTCACCAACTCACCCGTTTATCCTCACTGTAGATGAAATCGTTCAAACTGGGGCAGTCGTCAATACCATTACCCTGCAACCGTTGAATCTAGCGGATATGAATCAATTGGTAGCAGAGACGCTAAATTGCAATACGCTTGTGGCTCAACCATTGACACAATTGATTCAGCAAAAAACCAAAGGCAATCCCTTTTTTGCCACACAGTTTCTCAAGGTATTACATGATGATCAGGTGATTACCTTTGACTGGAATATAGGACATTGGCAATGTAATATTTCTCATGTCAAAACTTTAGCAATCACCGATGATATTGTCGAGTTTATGGCACTACAATTGCAGAAGTTACCCAGAGAAACTCAGGCAGTTCTCAAATTAGCTGCTTGCATTGGAGCGCAGTTTGATTTAGCAACTTTAGCAATTGTTTCGGAAAGATCGGAGATTGAAACGGCTGGTGATTTGTGGAAAGTGTTGCAGTCAGGGTTAATTTTACCTACTAGTGAACTCTATAAATTTTATCAAGATGGTAATAATTCACTATCGACTGTTGACTGTAAAGAGTTAACCGCCAACGGTCAACCATCAACCAATTACAAATTTTTGCATGATCGGGTTCAACAAGCCGCCTATTCCCTGATTCCCGCTGACCAAAAACAAGCAACCCATCTCAAAATTGGACGATTACTACTGCACAGTTCCTCTGAATTAGATCTAGAAAAAAAACTGTTTGATATTGTCAGGCATTTAAACCAAGGAATTGAGCTGATCAGCCAACCGCAAGAACGGGAAACCTTAGCCCAACTTAACTTAAAAGCTGGACAGAAAGCCAGAAAATCTACCGCATATACTGCGGCAAGAGTCTATCTGCAAATCGGTATGGAGCTATTGACAGCCGATAGCTGGCGAATTCAGTATGAATTGACCCTAAATCTCTATGTTGCTGCAACCGAAGCCGCCTATTTGAATGCTGACCTTGACAGTATGGAACTTCTTGCTGCAATAGTGTTACTTGAAGCTCAGACGATTCTAGACAAAATCAAAATTTACCAAATTCAAATCGCCTCACACACAGCCCAAAGCAAGATGTTAGAAGCCATTGCAGTGGCGAGAGACGCACTCAATCAATTGGGGGTTGAACTACCGACTGTACCTGACGAAGCCACAATTGCCAAAGCACTCCAGACGGTAGCCACCCTTCAAAGCGGCAGAGAGATTGAGGAACTCGTTGATCTACCTGTCATGAGCGATCCCCAGACTCAGGCAGCCATGGAACTCTTCGGAATGTTATTTTCAACCATTTTTGGGGGAATGCCCGGATTACTGCCCATACTGAGCGCGACGATGGTGAGTTTATCACTCCAGTTTGGGAATGCACCCGCATCAACGGTGGGGTATACATTGCATGGCATGGTGTTGTGTGCCTTTTTGGGAGACGTGAAAACGGGCTATAGTTTTGGGCGATTGGCACTGAACTTGCTTGACCGATTTAATTTGCGGGAATTCAAGTGCACGGTTCTACTTCTATTTGGCTGCTTTATTCAACATTATCAGGAATCTGTGAGGGCAACCAAACCGACGCTGAAAGATGGCTATGGCTTTGGTATAGAAACTGGCGAGTTTCTCGACGCTGGCTACTGCATTTGTTCTTACTTCGATAGCAACTTTTTCGGTGGGGTAGAACTGGACACTTGGGAACCCCAAATAGCAACTTACAGCAAGGTTATGGCAGAGGTGAAGCAATATTCTGCCCAGATTTTTTTGGATATGAAGCAACAGGTGGTGCAGAACTTGAGGGAAGTCCAGATTCTGTCGGATTGCTTAATTGGTGATGGCTACGATGAAACGGTGATGCTTCCTAAGCACCATCAGGATAACGCTCTGACTTTGATCGCTTTTGCTTACATCTACAAACTGATGCTGGGTTATATTTTTGGCAATTACACAGCAGCTTTAGACCATAGCGTCAAAGCCAAACAGTATTTGATGTCAGTATCAGCCACGACTTTTATTCCTATTTTCTATTTCTATGCAGCCCTGACGCATTTGGCAATCTTTCCCACACAGTCAGAGTCGGAGCAAGCCGAATTTCTCGCCTTGCTGGAAACTTATCAAACCACTTTGCAACAGTGGGCACAACATGCTCCTATGAATCATCTGCATAAATGGTATTTAGTTGAAGCAGAACGGCAACGGGTTTTCGGCAATAAAGCGGAAGCAATAAAAAATTACGATCTTGCCATCATTGGAGCTAAAGAAAACGCTTACATCCACGAAGAAGCACTTGCCAATGAACTAGCTGCTAAATTTTACCTCGACTGGGGTAAAGACCGGATTGCGCAGGAATATATGATCCAAGCCTACTACGGCTATGCTCGTTGGGGCGCATTAGCCAAAGTCGCAGACCTGGAAACACACTATCCCCAATTGCTCACCCCTATCCTTGAGCAAACCCCTTCTTCCCTATCAACTCACGAAACTGTCTTCACATTGGGGAGTGCCACCTTCACCAGTTCCAACACGAACAGCAGTAGCAATGTCTCTGTTGCTTTAGATTTGGCTGCCATTCTCAAAGCTTCCCAAACTATCTCCGGCGAAATCGAATTTGAAAAACTGCTCTCAGTCTTGCTACATATCGTGATTGAAAATGCGGGAGCCGATAAGTGTGTGTTCATGTTTTTGGATTCAGGTCGCTTGCTGATTCAGGCTTTAGCCCAGCTTTCTTTTAGCCCTGTAGAGAACCAAGCTGCCAAAGTAGACTTTTACCCCATGTTGCTCAATCCTCAGCCCATTGAAGACTCTGTTGATCTGCCAGTTAGCTTAATCAATACTGTTAAACGCAGCTTACAACCAGCAGTGATTAGTGATGCCACTGTGCATCCTCAATTCATCAATGAACCCTACATTCGGCAACAGCAGCCTAAGAGTATCTTGTGCAGTCCAATTTTAAATCAAGGTAAACTACTGGGTGTATTGTATCTGGAAAACAATCTGGCAACCGGAGCATTTACGAGCGAGCGGGTCGAACTGCTCAACTTACTTTGTGCTCAAGTCGCAATCTCTTTAGAAAATGCCCAACTGTATGCCAGAGAACAGGAAAAATCACTCTTGTTAGCACAAGCACTGACTGATTTGCAAAACGCCCAATTACAAATTGTGCAAAGTGAAAAAATGTCCGCACTGGGTAATTTAGTTTCTGGGATCGCCCATGAAATGAATAATCCTTTGGGCTTTATTTCTGCGAGTCTCGAACAGGCTAAACCTACTCTTGCTGATATTTTTGCACATCTTAAACTGTATGAAGAAAGTTTACTGAACAAGAGTGAGAAAATCCTTGACCACGCTAAAGAAATCGACTTGGATTATAGCTTAGAAGACTTACCCAAGATGATTGATTCCATGTCTATGGCGTGCGACAGGCTCCAAAAGATCAGCACCAGTCTCCGCACTTTCTCCCGTGCTGATCAAAATTACAAAGTGCCATTTAACATTCACGAAGGCATTGATAGCACAATTCTCATTCTCAAATATCGCCTCAAAGCAAATGAACAACGCCCCGCCATTGAGGTGACAACTAATTATGGCGATATACCTGAAATTCAATGTTTCCCTGGTCAATTAAATCAGGTATTCATGAATATTTTAGCAAATGCCATTGACGCATTAGAAGAATCAAACAATAAACGTAGTTTTCAGGAAATTAAAGCTAGTCCTAATCACATTTTCATTCAAACCTCAGCCACAGATTACCAAGTTCAAATTACCATTGCTGATAATGGGATGGGTATGGATGAACAAGTCAAACAAAAAATATTTGACCATTTATTTACTACTAAAGCTGTCGGCAAAGGAACAGGTTTAGGTCTTACTATCACCCGTCAAATTATCGTGGAAAAACACAACGGTTCCCTTGCGGTGAATTCTACCCTCGGTAAGGGCACAGAATTCATCATTGAAATTCCGGTATAATCCTACTTCTTGAAATCAGAAGATTTACAACAAGCTCAATTACACTTTCCCCTTTCCCCCTTAACCGAGTAGTATTGGAAATAGCCCTGCAATTGATTGCAAGGCTATCTTTTGCGTAAAACTGAATTGCGCAACTAGGTCTAGTATATTTCTCCCTCTCTGCTTATTTTTTCTTCGTGCTTAGCAATAACCCAGATAGCGTGGATACTACCAGGAAGCCAACCTAGAAGAGTTAGCAAAATATTAATTAACAAGGTAGAACCAACTCCTACTGTTAGGAAAACACCTACGGGAGGTAGGATAAGACCAAGAAAAAAACGAAGTAATTTCATTTCTATTGCTGTTACTAGATTGTTAAACTCTTTCCACTTTTATTGTCTTGATTTAAGCAGAACAAACAACTCCGTCTAAGGAATTATCTTGATCTGTAATCGGGTCGAGAGGTTAGCGATCGCATCTTGACGACACCTCTAGACAACATCAAAGTCTAGCTCGAAGGTAATTCAGTATTCGTTTTTACATCCTTACCACTGTTTAAAACCGGATTCCTTTCAGCAAAGTAATTCGTAATGAAAGTATTAGCAGAACCTAGGACTACTGGACCAAGAAGAAAACCGATAATTCCGTGAACGCTAAATCCTGGAACCAGAAACGCTGCTAAGGAAAAACAAATGCCATTGACGATGAGCGAAAATGCTCCAAAACTTAGGAAGTTAAGTGGTAACGAAAGTGCTGACAGAATGGGCTTAACCGATCCATTGATCAAACCTACAAATACAGCAGCAATTAAAGCAGCTGGAAAATTCGCAATGTCAACACCTGGGACGACTAAATCTACAATCAGCAGGCTTAAGGCGGTAGCTATCGTGGTTAAAAATATTACCATCATTTTCTCCCCAAAGACCAAAGAGATAGGTACTTTTAAAGTTCTCCCTCTATTCTCAAAGACGTGCTATGGTTTAGCCTCTCTAGCAAGGCAGATGTCTCCTATGCCATTTGGCTGGGAATTTTAAAAGTGGGGACTAACTCCTCACTCTGAGGGAAAAATCAGCTTTTGAAGTAAAGTGAGGATTTATACAAGACCTGTTCTTGATGAGTTTCTAAAGTGCAATCAGATAAAGGGTAAGCGACACAGGTAACAATGTAGCCAGCTTGGATTTCATTCGGACTCAGAAAGGTTTGCTCACTTTGATCAACTTCTCCACTGATAATCTTCGCCACGCAGGCGGAACACTGCCCTTGTTTACATCCTGATGGAAGGCGAACACCAGCATCTTCCGCCATGTCTAGAATGTACTGATCATGAGGGACTTCAATGGTACGATCCAATTCAATAGATTGATTGATTAACCTTATTTGATAAACCGTCATTTTCTGTCTTTGGGTGGAATTGTGCGGGTGGGGGAACCTGAATTCTGTAAGGGCGGGGAGACCCCGCCCCTACTTGGGTGATTTCATCGACAAACTGATCCGCTTCAATTTCTCGTTAATTTCCAACACGCGAACTTTCACAACTTGTCCCACTTTAACGACTTTCTGTGGATCATCTATATATCTGTCGGCAAGTTGGGAGATATGCACTAAACCATCCTGATGTACACCAATATCGACGAAAGCGCCGAAATTCGCGACATTGGTAACGACCCCCTCCAATTCCATCCCTACCTTCAGATGGGAGATTTCTTTAATTTCCTCTTTGAAGGTGGCATACTTAAATTCGGCCCGTGGATCTCTTCCAGGTTTTTCTAGTTCGTCAAGAATGTCACGCAAAGTGGGTTCACCTACTGTATCGGTGACGTATTTCCTGAGGTTGATTTTTTTTAGATTTTCTGCAATCTGGGTGATTTGAGTTAAAGGTACGTTAAGGTCAGCGGCGATCGCTTCCACCACTGGGTAACTCTCTGGATGTACAGCAGTATTATCCAATGGGTTGTTCCCACCACGAATGCGTAAGAAGCCTGCGGCTTGTTCAAACGCCTTTGGTCCTAATTTCGGAACTTTTAGTAATTCCCGACGATTTTTAAAAGCACCTTGCTGATTGCGATAGGCGACAATGTTGTTGGCAATGGTTGGCGTAATCCCAGAGACAAAAGTCAGAAGTTCTTTTGATGCCATGTTCAAGTCCACGCCGACAAAGTTAACGCAGCTTTCTACGGTTTCATCCAACTTTTTTTTCAACAACTTCTGATCTACGTCGTGTTGGTATTGTCCCACACCTATGGACTTGGGATCAATTTTTACGAGTTCCGCCAGTGGATCTTGTAATCGGCGTCCAATGCTAATAGCACCTCGAACAGTAACATCTAAATCGGGAAACTCAGCGAGGGCAACTTTGCTGGCAGAATAGATAGAAGCACCCGACTCATTCACCATCACTTTGATTGCTTGACGTTCGGTTGTTTGCAGAACTTGTGAGACAAACTCATCTGTCTCACGGGAAGCTGTACCGTTGCCAATCGCAATTAATTCTATATTGTACTTTTCAATCAAATTTTTGAGAGTTTGTGAGGCTTTGAGACGTTGTTCCGCAGCTTGGTGAGGAAATACCGCCTGGTATTCCAAAAATTTTCCTGTTTGGTCGAGGATTGAAACTTTACAGCCAGTCCTAAAGCCAGGGTCGATCGCCAAGGTTGGTTTCATTCCCGCTGGCGCTGACAGCAGTAACTCCCGTAAATTAGCTTCAAATGTTTTGATCGACTCGATATCTGCGATCTTTTTCTTCTCTGAAATCACTTCACTCATCAGCGAAGCTTTCAGCAACCGGTTAAAAGCATCTTTCAGCATCCTTTGATAAAAATCGCGAATGACACGGTTTTTGGTCTTAATTTCCTTAGACTCTAGGTAAGAAAGGACAACATTGTCATCAAAGGAGATTTCAAAGTGCAACACTCCTTCGGTTTCGCCTCTGGCTAATGCTAACAGATTATGAGGTGCAATATTTTTCACTCGCGTCTGATAATTGCGATACATCTCAAATTTCGTTGTCCCTTCAGGATGATCGTCTTTAATCTGGGAGACAAACGCCCCTTCCTCTAACAGGTAGTCCCGTAGATATGCACGCAACTCTGCTTTTTCCGCCACCTCTTCCGCTAGGATATCCGCAGCACCTTTGAGGGCATCTTCTATTGTTTTGACTCCCTTTTCCTCAGAAATATACTTCGCTGCTTCTACATCTAGTGACACTGATGCAGCATTCTGGGAATTCAGCAACTTGATCAACTCAGCCAGTGGTTCCAGTCCTTTTTCTCTGGCTGCGGTAGCGCGGGTCCGTCGCTTCGGACGGAAGGGGAGATACAAATCTTCAAGTTCGGTTTTTTGGAAACAGGATTCAATTTTCGCTTTTAGATCTGGCGTTAGTTTGTTTTGGTCGGCGATCACACTCAAAATCACTGATTTCCTGGCTTCCAGTTCTGTTAAATAAGTATACCTGTCAGCTAGATCCCGTAGCTTGACTTCGTTCATTTCGCCGGTACGCTCTTTGCGGTAACGTGCAATAAAGGGAATCGTTGCACCCTCCGCAAGAAGTTCCAGCGCATTTTGCACCTGATGAGGTTTAAGGTCTAGTTCAGTTGCTAGTAGTTGAGGAATGTTCAGCATCGGGTGTGTAATTTTAAATCGCTACTTTTTCAGGTAATACGCTCTTATTGTTTCAAAAGCACAAGTACAGAGTGTTAAGCTAGTCTAACAAAGGATTTCGCGATTTTGGTATGTTTACTTTTGCGTACTATGACAAAAACCTTTTAAACTATAGGATTAATGATACTTTTTACCAAAAATAGCCTTAGTATACTTGTATAAATGCTTCTGCCTCTCGTTCAGAGGTGAGCAAAGATGCCTGATTCCACTTTTTCGTGGGTTAATAGCTGGCTACATCTTTAAAAACTGTAACGATAACACTCTTGCATTGGTCGATAGCGATTTACCAACAAATCAATCAAGCCGGAAATCCTCAAAGGAATTATTCAAGGGAGGCGATCTATCAGGCAAAATCTGACCATAACTTTTAATTTGTCATGTAATCTGTTAATACAAAAGCACGAGGGCTAGCTATGACTAACTTAAGCTTGACAAAGCTGAATAGGAGACATATGAGTGTAAGCATCCAGTCATTATGGCAAAGGATAGACGCGATCGTTGCACGTCATGAACCTACGAAATGTGTTACACCTTCCAGAGTTGCATCTGACGAGGAGATTTTTGCCGTTGAAACGTTATTGGGAGTTAAGCTTCCTGATGAATTAAGACTATTTTATCAAAAGTTTAGCCATGATTGGGCTTGGCGTCTTGGTCGTTGGGTCATTCAACCTCTACCAGATCTGGGATTTCTGACAGACTGTATGACGGGATCAACGGTTTGTGACTATGTATTTGTGGATAGTGGACAGTACTGGAATCCCAAGTGGATTGACTTTGCTGAGGACTTAGATGGAAAGAAGTTTATGTGTTTGAATTTAGATCCTGACACTGAAGTTGAATCGACAGGAAGTCTATTCAGCTTGGTGGGAGAAGTTTTTGAGTTTGATATGGAAGATGGTCATATTTTAGGTGAAGGAGTTAGTTTTCGAGAGTGGTTAGAAGATTTGCTGACTGAACTCGAATCTCAAAATCAAGCATAATTTGTTCAGCTTTTTTAATAAAAAAATTTATCAGCAAATGTCGTAGCTTTGCTAGTGTGCGAATCACAGAACGCATGGATTCCTCATGCGTTAATTTTCATGTATCTATTTATACTAAATTTGCTTTTCCCCCGGAGTTTTTTGTAGGATAAGCCTCCTTTAGGGTGTCCTTCGGTCTACCTCCAGCAGATCTGCCTTGCCCGAAGGGCTGTAACAATTTATTTCTGATCACAAAACATAAAATTTAAACACTGATAATGGGAATTGCAAAGCATCTTTCTTGTAAAGTGGGCTTTAGATCCACACGTGAAGTTTTTTTGTTCCCTGTTCCGTGTTCCCTTTTTTTTGCACTTTATTTAGGAGAGAACGACAAAATGATCAATAAAAACAATGAGTCTACTGCTAGCAAAAGTATCCGAGATGTTTTTTTGTTTTGGGCTATCCCAGGCAGTCAGCTTAACCCTATTCAAATGTTCTTCAGGGCGATCCTAGAAGTTTTTTTGGTTTTGGCTGTTCCTAGCATGATTATTTATCTGGTGATTTCCTTGTCTTTGGGAATCTTTTCCTTGAAAATACTATGGCTTGCATGCTTTTCTTTGTTATGTTTTGGATCCGTAAAACTTATTCTTCATTTGTTATCTTCAGAACAAAAAGAATCAACCGACCCAATTTTTAGTTCAATATATGCTAATCTACCCGACAAAATATACTACATTTTTCTGTCGCGAGTACCGATTATTAGTGGATTATTTTTCTTTTCTGTTCCCTTAATTTCTCAGTTTGTAGCTGCCAATTTTTTACAGAATATGTATGTAATGGAGAGTGGTAGAGAACTAATCTTAGTGATGTTCTTTTCCACCTGGACGTCAGTAATAATTATTTCACTGCTTAAAACCATCATAACTACCATAGCTGAGGATCACATAGCCGATAGCTTCAATGATAGTCAGTCTTTTCGGAGTAGAAGAACAGTCTGGACTATCTGTCTTTTTTTACCAACTTGGATATTATTGTTATATCTAAATAATGAGGAAACTAATAGTGAGAATATCGAATGGATTTATCGCTTTTTGGGAATAGTCATTGGTATAATACCCTTTCTTCTATCTGAGATATATCAGTATAAAAAACCGACAGTAATCCAGCAAATATTGCCAAAAAATTTAAAACAAAGAAGACTTTCGTTTTTTGGTGTTGAAATAGTTTTAGGAATTGTCTTTTACATCGCATTTATAACACTTAATTGGCCACCGAACAACTCAGCGCCTACCTTAATTTACCTCTTGTTAATTATTTGGGTTCTCACGCTGTTTACGGGACTTATTACCCTTGTTTTTGATCACTCTATTGATAAACAATTAGATCATGAAAAAAAATTACTCTTGGATTTCCCTCCTGAGGAACAATCCGACACTAACAAGACAACTGAACTTCAAAAGAAAACTAGGCTATCTAGCCACACTTTTTACTGGCCTGTTATCCTCTTCTTGATTGTATTTTCTGTTTCAGGTTATCGGGCTGGTCAAGTGGATCACGTTTTTGAACTAAAAGATAGTAAAGTCGCGGTCAGCGAAAATGACTATCAAAAAGATTTTCAAACAGCGATAGGGATGCGTCTCTGTCCACAGGAGTTTCAAAAAAGTAAAACCTGTAAAAAGGCGCAAACTCTAGTTGTGGTTGCTGCGAGTGGTGGTGGAATTCAAGCCTCTGGTTGGATGACTCAAGCTTTAGCAGGATTGCAAGAAGGAATAGGAACAAATTTTACCAAAGCGATCGGTTTAATTAGTTCTGCATCTGGCGGTTCTGTAGGATCAATGTTTTACTTGGATCAATTTGATAATGGCGTGCTAAGTACTCAGGGTAATGAATTTGAAAAATACAAAGAAGAATTAAAGACAAATAAAAATGCTTTAGCACCAGTGGTTAAAAATGCCACAGAGGACTGGTTAAATTCTGTAGGATGGGGGTTGGCTTTTCCAGACCTATTTCGGTTGATTGGATTACCTTGTGTTCTTAAACCTTTTTCTGAAAATGGTGGAAAATACCTCTATCTCGACCGAGGAGATGCTCTAGAAAAAGCTTGGCAAAAGACTTTAGGTGCAAATAAAGTTCAAACTCTTGATGATCGGCGCTTGCAGATGCTTGAAGGAAAGCTTCCAATCTCTGTTTACAACACAACTTTAGTCGAAAATGGTCGCCGTCTTTTGGTGTCTCCCATGAAATTTGTGAAAGGTACAATAGCAGATTATGTCGATCCATCATCATCTAAAATAGATCCCCTAAAAGATAAAGTATTGGATTTCAAAACGCTTTATAGCAATTGTGGGATCAACGGTAATAAAGATTGTGATCTAGCTATAACAACGGCGGCAAGGCTCTCTGCGAGTTTTCCTTATGTCACCCCAATGGCACGCAATGACCGAGACAATTACATCTACAAAAATGGGGAACACGTTATGGTTGAAGACCCGCAATGTAAAAAAGCACCCTGTCAAAAAATTAAGTCTTTACAGAATTATCATATTGCGGATGGAGGATATTTTGATAATGCAGGTACATTGACTGCGATGGAATGGCTTAATAATTTTTTGAACTACAATAATGGTCTCAAAGATAAAGAGTATTATATAAACATCGAAAAAGTTATACTGCTCCAAATTAATGCTTTTCCGGAAGACAAATCAACAAACAATCAAGAAGGCAAGAATGGACTTGAGGTAATTACCCTTGGGCCCCTGTCTACATTGGCAGGCGTTCGAGATTCTTCTCAAATTGAGCGGAACCAAAAAGTTGCAGACCTGCTTGAATGTCGTTGGCTAAAAGACGGTATAAAAATCCAAGATTTCACTATTTCTTTTCCTGGGAAAAATTCAGATGGTAAAGACTATAATCCTCCTTTATCTTGGCGATTAACTAAGAAACAAAAAGAGAATCTAGTCGATGCATGGCGAAAAGATGCCGATATACAGACAGCAGTAGCTTCGATCAAAGATTTCTGGACAAAACCTTTATTAAAAAATGAAAAATGCCGCCTGTAAATTTTTCATTGATTCTGTAAACTATTGGGATTAGGACAAACGCTGCTAGTAGTCCGTGTCATTGATTCTCACGGGTTGGTAGTGTGAGCGTCTCGCTCACGAAGCGAGCTTTCCGGCTCGCACTACCGAGCAAAATTAATGACACAGAGCACTAGCTTTTGACATAGCTCCGCAATTATCTGATCAAGCAGTTGTTGTGCTAACACAAAACCAAATAGCGATCGCCCACGGTCCAGTCACTCGTCCCACCGGCAAAGGCATGTATTTCTATGATCCCGATGGATTTATGATTGAGATTCGTTGCGACTAACAAATCACAATTAACCAACCAATGCAAATATTTCAGGTTATTGAAGAAACAATCAAAAAACCGCCTATTCCACATGAACCATATAAGCAGTCATTAAAAGCTTGGGCAATGTATTGCCTTAGAGACAGAGGTTTCAAGGTAGTCTATGCCGACAAAGCCGACTTTGCGATTGAGACTAACAGTGGCGAGAAGTTGTATTTTAAAGTCACAAACAGTGCAGAGGATTTAGACAGTAAATTTGCCTGGATAATTTGGGATAGTTTGACAAACGTCGCTAGCCTCATTCCACCTCAAGCTTAAACAAGGAGTCAGGACTAAATCACAAACGGTTCTAGGTGGCGATTGTACCACCCTCCTTGAAAGCGCTCTGTAATAAACGGTCTGATGATAAACTTGGGTGGGCAACCATCTTGAACATCAATCCGGACAAATGAGTAGGGAAATCGCTCTTGTGTACCATAACCATTGCGACCAGTAAAAAGCAGCGAATCCGCAACTTTGCGGTTATAACTACCTGTCATATCTTCAAAAGTTTCCATCAATTCTAACCCCTCCTCTCGCTGGCGACGCGGAAGATGACCACTCCCACCACTGATAATGCAGTTGATGTGTGAGTCAGCGTGTCCTGTGTCAGTTGTACGAAGATATTCGAGACAGTGAGCATGACCATTTAGAATTAAATCAACTATTGACCGTCCCTGAGTCAGGGAACCAAGGGTCTCAGCCACCTGATCGAATACCGAACGTAGATTGTGACGAACAGCCAAAGTTTGCGCTTGATACCACTTCGTTGCTTCAGTGACGTAGGGGGGGTGGTGGAAATAAATGATACGTCCACGGACTTCCTCGTGATTCCAAGATTCGATCAGCCTCTCTCGTAGCCAGTTTAGCTGTTCAAAATCGGTATTAGGGAAATTATGGGATTCTAGCTGTTTTTCAATGTCAATCTTAATCTGATCAATTTGGTTTAAGTTGGCTTTGAGAGCATCGAGTTTTTCAGCTTCCTCTGGAATATCTAGATTGAGTTGAGTGCAAATTGACAAAATTTGCATTTCTTCTTGCTCGATCTCATGTTGACGCTTTTTTAGTTTACGGCGCTCAATTTCTCCCTCTTGAGTTGTAGGCAGGGGTGATGGTTCATTGAAGGTGTTGGAGTCTAGGGCAAAAAAATCAATCCCGCCGTAGCGAAAAGTGTAGTAGCGGTTGGGTAAACGGGTGAAACATCCGGGTTCGTAACGCAAACAGCGTCCTGTCTCAGTAAGAGCCGTGTAATGACAGTCTAGGTGACGCTCTAAGTGTGGAACGGAGGCGATCGCCTTCAAGTAATCTAGAAATGCTTGTGCATAAGCATCGCCTTGATACGATCCATGCCAACCAATCTCAAAATCTTTGCGGCGCAGCAGACGACGGAGTAAAAGGGTGGTTCCAGCAAACAAGCGGGACATGAACGGTACATCATAGTAATCATGATTCCCAAGTACCGGGAGAATTGGCACTTTAAACATCATTCCGTTATAGGGAATGTGTTTGAAGTTTTCGCCTCTCTCCAAAAACTCGCGGTAAGGCTCAATAAAGTTTGTCTGGTAATACTCATGAGAACCCACCACATAAATCACATCACCCGTATGCAAAACAAAACGACACTCATCAAGGTGATTAAGCATGATCTCAGCGATTTTTCGTTGGGGGTGGTGTTCGTCAGGAGACTTAGTACCAGTATCACCTATGACCATAAAAGAAAATTCTGGATTATCCGAATTACCATCATCCAGAACCATAGAGGTTTGGTCGATTCCTCTCTGAACAATACTTGGATGCTGCCACTGCACCCTTTCCTTCATTTTTTGAATTTTCACAGGAATTGGTGGGTCAATTATGAATTCCATAAGTTATGAGTAAGGAATAGGCATTGGAGATTGGAGATTGGAGAGTTAGGAATCTAGGAAGCTTCAATTCATAATTCATAATTCATAACTCATAATTCATTGATAGCCAGCAGCTTGCAATGAGAACAGTGTCGCATAGCGACCTTTAGCCTGCAACAACTCCTCGTGGGTTCCCTGTTCTACAACTTCTCCACCTTCTATCACCACGATTTTGTTAGCCATCCGTACTGTAGAGAAACGGTGGGAAATTAGAACGACCATCTGATCTTTGGTTAGGGCACGAAAGTGATTGAAAATGTCAAACTCAGCTTGGGGGTCCATTGCTGATGTTGGTTCATCTAAAACTAGGATATTGGCATCTACTCGCATAAAAGCACGAGCAAGAGCGATTTTCTGCCACTGACCACCAGAAAGTTCCTGTCCTCCCCTGAACCATTTACCAAGCTGTGTCTGGAAACCTGTGGGTAAATTTTCAATAAAAGATCGCGCCATTCCTTTTTCTGCCGCAATTTCCCACAGATTTTCATCTTCCATGCGATTCACATCGCCTACACCAATATTCTCACCAACGGTAAACTGGTAGCGGACAAAGTTCTGGAAAATCACACCAATGCGTTGCCGCAACACATTAATATCCCATTCCTGCAAATCCAAGCCATCTATTAAGATTCTTCCTGAATCTGGAATGTAAAGTCGCGTCAGCAATTTAATTAAGGTAGTCTTACCGGACCCATTTTCCCCAACAATTGCTAATTTCTCTCCAGGTTTAAGGTGTAGCGAAATATTTTTCAATGCTGGTTGCGGACTTCCTGGATAGGTAAATGATACGTTCTCAAACCGCATTCCATCTTGGGGATTTAAACCAGTAGTTGCTTTACCTCTTGGTTTTGAGACTTTCTCTTCCAAAAACTCATAGAGATTGGAAAGATATAAATTATCTTCGTACATTCCCCCAATAGAAGTGAGGGCGCTGGAAAACGTATTTTGTCCTTGGCGGAACACAATAATATACATTGTCATGTCTCCCAAGGTAATTTTACCTGCAACGGTTTCCACCACAATCCAAGCGTATGCTATGTAAAAGGCAGCCGTACTTAGCAAACTGAGGAGATATGCCCAAAACCCCCGTTGCAAGGTCAACTCACGGTCTTCGTCATAAATTGTATTGAACAGGTCATGGTAACGTCTCAGCAGCATTTCCCCTAACTGGTAGAGTTTAACTTCTTTGGCAAAGTCTTCTCTTGCCAATAGCGTTTCCAGGTAGTTTTGCTGGCGGGCTTCCGGCGCACGCCAACTCAATAAGCGAAAGGCTTGCCCTGCAAATTTCGTTTCGGCAAAGAATGCAGGCATAGCTGCCAGGATCAGTACTAGCACTGCCCATACCGAAAATCTTACCAGTAAAATGCCGTAAGTCACAAGTGATAAGGCGCTTTGCACCAACCCGAAGGTACGAGTTGCCAGCGATAGAGGACGAGTTGATGCTTCTCGCCGTGCATTGGTCAATTTATCGTAAAACTCTGAATCCTCAAACTGAGTTAGATCCAAAGTTAACGCTTTTTCTAGGATAAGAACGTTCACTCGGTGACCCAGTAGCATCCGCAAAAGCGACTGGCAAACGGTGAGTCCCCGCTGACTACCTGCAAGGGCAGCTACAACGATCGCCTCTAATCCCACGTACATTAGAGGATGATAGCTATTGACAAAATCGTTTTTATATGCATTACTTTGAGAAGCAGCAATCACGGCATCAACAATTAATTTGCCGATGTAAGCTAGAGCAGCCGGTAAAAGACCAGCCACTAAGGTTAAGGTGGCAAAAAAGATTGTCAGAGATCGGCTAGTAGTCCACACCAAGCCAATAGCTCGCCCACTGTAACGGAAAACCGCCAGCGATTGACGTAGGGCGTTACGTTTTTTACGAATGCTCATATTCTTTTTATAGCGTGAGAAATTGTACTTAGCCGCCAACACGCTAGAAAGAGAGTATGGGGGGTGTGGGGAGTCATGTCTTCCTTTCTCTATAATTAGAGTTCGACAAGCATATTCCCATAATTTATGAACAAGTCTCTAAATCACTCAGCAGAAAATTTGAGTATTTCCTGGGAGCGCGATCTATTTCTACGTACATTGATTCGAGAATTATCTGGCACTTTGCAAGAGGTAGTTGGCTTAGAAGAAGCTTCTGGATTTATTAGCGTCGTTGCTCAAACTATAGGGAAGCAAATAAATCAAGATTACAGGTCTGCCTTGTGTGTATCAAAGATTTCCCGTGAGCAAATTGCTGATGTCTTAGTTGATTTGAAAAGACGAATTCAGGGAGGTTTTTACATTATTGAGCAGAATGAAGAAAAGATAGTCCTTGGAAACCGCGTCTGTCCATTTGGCGAAAAAGTGCTTGATCGCCCAGCCATGTGCATGATGACTTCAAACATCTTTGGTACTATTGCAGCCGATAATTTGGGTTATGCCAAGGTGGAGTTACAAGAAACCATAGCAAAGGGTGCGTCTGGATGCAAGGTTATTGTTTACTTAAAACCTACGGAAGAATCAGAAGATGCCGAAGGTCGAGAATACTTTAGTGCAGTAGAAGTAGTTTGATCTTGTAATGTACCCAAAGCAAAGATAGTCAAACTCTCAAAAGCTGACTCCTGACTCCTGACTCCTGACTCCTGACTCCTGACTCCTGACTCCTGACTCCTGACTCCTTTATACATTAATCATTTGATAGTTTGTCCAAGCTTGCCAAAAAATGTAGATTGACAATATTCCTAAGAAGATACGAAGAATAAGACTCACGGTAGAATTGGGCAACTTTGGCAATGCACGAGTACTGATCTGAACTCCTAAAAGACCACCGCATCCCAAAACCATACCTGGAACAAACAGGATATTTCCTCTTAAAGTGTGCCCTATACTTGCAGCTAAAGCAGTGACGACAATTACACCAAGACTTGTCTGAATTGCTACTTTGATTTCTTCTTTTAGTAGTAACATTTGCAGCGGCACCATGACTGTGCCACCACCCAAACCAAATAAACCTGCTAAAATTCCTGCTGCTCCTCCTGTACCAATTCTCGAAAATAAAGGGTTAAATGTTGGTTCTGTATTTTCTATTTCGACAGAGGTAAGAGACTTACGCAACTCTATTAAATAAATGTTAACCAGTAGTATAATGCCAAAACTGAAGAGTATGATATGCGGTGGAATTTGGTTGGCAAAATAGACTCCAACCCCAGTAGTTAAGAACGCTGGAATTCCTAAGTAAGCTACTTTTTTCCAGTTCAAATATCCCATAAACCAATTCTGCACAGTTCCAGAAATTGCAGTAATGACAATGAAAAGACTACTAGTCGCAATAGCCTGTACAGGTGTGTAACCTAGTGTAACCATTAGAGGAATTGTGACAATACCGCCACCAATTCCTAAAAGCCCAGAGATAACTCCAGATATTAAACCCCCAGCCACCAAAATCACCCAATTAAAATCAATCATAAAACAACTTTTTGTAAGAATTCAGGAGTCAGGAGTCAGGAGTCAGGAGTCAGGAGTCAGGAGTCAGGAGTCAGGAGTCAGGAGTCAGGAGTCAGGAGTCAGGAGTCAGAATTAGGGTTTGGTATCTATCTTCAGGCTCTTGAGGACATCCTGTTATCTCCTGATTGTTTAAGAATTCTGACCGACCGTTTTTGAATTTTGACTTTCGAGAAGCGACTTGACGGATGTATTCTTCCGTTTTTCTTTAAGATCTCCCTGCCCCCCTGCCCATCAATTAAGTACCTTCACTGGATGACTGACAACACCTCCATATAACAATCCAGCATCATTCCATGGAACAGTGCTTGGCTGTGTGTTTCCCAGGTTGTCAGTGGCACGAGCTTGAAGAGAATATTCTCCAGGAACTGGATCCCAATCAAGATCCCACCGCACCCATGCTTGGGGAAAGTTCGGTTCTCGAAGTCGTGCAAGTCGCCAAGTTCTCCCACCATCTGTACTAACTTCCACACGGACAATTTTTCCTCTTCCAGACCATGAACGTCCACGTAGGAGGTAAGATCCAGTAGGAAGTTTAGCAGGCCATGCAAGCTCAAAGGCGCTCTTGACATTTTGGTATGTGATCAACTTGCCTTTATATGGAAAACTAGATGGGTACTCTGAGCCAATAAGAACCATTTGCTCTATCACCCACGGACTATATATGGGTGTTTCAGAAACCTCTATCCGCTCAACCCACTTAACGTTGACGTTTCCAGCCCAGCCGGGAAACAAAACACGATATGGACTACCGTGATCTGGAGGCAGTGGTTCCCCATTCATTGCATAGACAAGGAGTGAGTTATCCAAGAGTGCCTTACCAATCGGAACCACAGTGCTGAACTTGAACTTCTTTGTCTGTTTTGATGAGAGGGAATCTAAATCTGCTCCTTCAATTAGAACGTCTAGTGCAGTAGATTTCAGCCCAGTGCACTCTAACAATAAGCCAAGTGGCACACCAGTCCACTCCGCTACACCAATAGCACCTAGTCGCCACTGCGTTCCAGAAAGCGGCTTGTTGTAAGCTTCTGCAAAGAAGCGCCGACCGTTGGCAGTACATTCAATGGCGCAAGTGACTGAGATTGAAGGCATACCAATAATTTCGTCGTAGGTAAACTCGCGCCGAACATTGACACCGGTTCCCTCAACTCGCAAGCGCCAAGTGGATGGGTCAAAAGGGGGAGGTGTATTGCGGTTGTGAACGTAGAACCAGTTATTGGGGACTAAATAGCCACGCCCATACATTGTTTCCCAGTTCATTTCCAATGTGCCATTTTCATGAGATATATACCCTCGTGGCAATGGCTTAAGTATTTTGCTGCCGTTGGTTTTGAATGTAGAAGCAGGATTTAGCAAGCATGATGTGCTTTCCTCACTTTGGGCAGGTGCAGGTTTAGCTAACCCCCCGATAGCTGGGGCGACAACCATAGTGGCTAGTATTTGCAGAAAACGCTTGCGCGACAAACCTGCATTTAGACTTTGCTGCCAGATGTACTCATCAACCCTTTTCTGCTGGTAATCTTCCTGCTTCAAGAGGTTTTCATCGCTCAAGTTCCGATCTCCTCCATCAGCTTTTTACCTTTGGCGACATAAGGGGCGATCTCTTTACGAATAATTTCACTCATCGTCGTACTGTTGGCAAGACACCAAGTATCAAAGGCGGTCTTATCCATAGGATCTATCAAGATTTGTATATAGTCTCTTTTACGCTCTAATTTCTTTCTGGGCATAATTGTATCTCATTCATGCTCTTACTATATCATGATAATAATCATGGTATCATTGAATGATGGGGGGCAAAAAATTACACCCTCATTGGGAGGTGATAGGTTGACAGATCCAAATTATAAGGGTAACGGAAAAGGTCAAGGCTGGATGCCAGTATTCCGAATTTTCCGTTTCTTGTTCGGATCTTGGTTTGAATCAGATCCGAGGACGAAACGGGATATCCCTGCTGAGAGAAGGGACATAATCGATGACCTTGATATCAGTGAGGACAAGGAAGAAAATGGCGATAGCTAACGCTAATCCATAACCCTAATAGCCCTCAGCTCGCACCTGGGGGCTTTCTTCTACAATCATAACTAAAAGGGTTGTATGGACAAAATCATTTATCCATCTCATTACCGAATTATATGGCGTGAAATCACTCCACAAAGTAGGTACTGGGAGTTTCTCAAGCCAAGAGTCTTTTTCAATCCCTTAAATTTACCTATCGAGGGTGATGTTGAAGCTTTTGGCATAACCAAAAAGAAAATAGTCGTTGAGCTTTTTCGGATAAATATGGGTAAGCCTGGGTACTATTTAGCAGATCTACTAGAGCAGAAATACTACTACTGTGGTCCAGAGTGGGAGGATGTAAGGACAATGCTGTTAAGCCTTGGGATTGGTCGGATCGATCCAATTAAGAGTTAATTTGTTGTGTGCGATCACTCTCCATGCTTACTCCATTCGCTCTTCGGGTCAACACGCTCTAATGGCATTTGGGCAAAGTGGTCTTGTAACATTTTGTGAATGAAGCTGTAGCGACCGCCAACACGCTGGAGAAATAAGCGCTCGGTGCAATAATCGAGGAAGCGAGTATAGTTCCAGGGAATGTAGCCGTTTTTCCATAGGATGAGGCGGAGACTAAAGTGTTTTATACATGCTATTCCACCACCAAACATTAGCCCACTCATCAATCCAAACATCAGCCCAAACATCAACCCATCAAATAAGTCTAAATGTAATTTTTGATATATTAACCAACCTATAAACCAACCGATTAATCCTCCAATTAGTCCGTTGAGTATTCCAGCAATTCCTGAATTGAATAGTGACCTCCAAATACCCTGATTTGAATATTCTTCTTTATAGACATCTTCGATTGACTTACCACTTAACGTACTGATAAGCCCAGCAATTAAGGCACCTATTATTCCAAGGAACAAAGTTCCAGCTATCCCGTAAAATAAAGTGGCAAAAATTTTTCCTAGAGATAAACTGTATCCTATCATAACGCCAAAATTCAACCCTATGATTGCCCCAAGAATCAACCCATTTTTTGCTTCTAGCCAAGACCATAAGAGAAATTTTTTGAGGTGAATTTCGTCAATTATCTTATAACCCAAACTAACAATAATAAAACCTTTCAATACACCTATTTTTCCGAAAACAGAACCGCTGCTAAGGTGAATTATAATACCAGCAATTAGTATAACTATTGAGTAGTAAATAGCCCGATATGCTATTTTTTTTGGATTGTTTAGCAGTTTAAACGGCTGCATATTCTCAATTGAGAATTCAATCTGTGACTCTCTTTGTAACTGTAAAGCTAGCCAAGCGAGCAAACGTCGAGTTTGGTTAACGCTTGGAAGCTTTTGCTTAGTGTAAAGACTTGCGTTTGTTGAACCAGCCAACATTGTCTGAATATAAGCATCTAAAAGATAGGTTAGTAGGTCTGTTGTAGAGTTAAACCGTTTCCAATCTTCAAGAGACATTTTTTCATAAGTTAGGATAATGACATTGAGTATGAGAGGTATTCGGCTTACTTTTATAAGACTTGGGCTATCAACGATAATTTGCCAAAAGTCTATCTGTTTAATATCAGAAAGATAATTTTGAATTTGGAGGTCAGTTAGAGGTCTTAAGCAGATTGCCGCATTCAGTTGAAGATTAGTATTGTGTCTCACATACTCTTCATTTCTACTACATATGATTAAATATTGAGGGTGTTGCTCTCCTTGAATAAATCTGTTAATCGCTTGAATGCAAGGTTTTTGACGAGTAGGTTCCAGTTCATCTAAACCATCTAACATAGGTATAAACTGACGATTTTCTAACCACTCTTTGCCAAACTTGATACTGACACCGTATTTAGAGTTGAGTTCCGTCACTAGCCATTCTGTTATGGATTGGTGGTAATTTTTCCAAGAGGACAAGTTTAACAGTATAGGAACGGGATAGTTAGATTTTTTCTCAGCACGCGCAATCAAATCCCTAGCTAACTCTAACATCGTAGTAGTTTTACCAGCACCGGGATTGCCCAAGATTAACAACCTACCTGCAATTTCTTCAGAGTCAAAGACTTCCAAAATAGTTGTGGTATCCGGGAGAGGTTCAGGAGGCTTTGACCCAATTTTTATCTCTGCATCCCAAGTTCTCTTTACCTTTTGGGATTGCAGTTCTTTTCTCAGGTTAATTAGCACAGCATTGTGCAAGGATTGCTTAAGTCTTGCTGTGACTTCATGCTTAACTTCTGCTAACAACAACCGCTGGCTTTCTGACCGTAAAGGGTTGCCAATTGGTCTTAGCGTCGGTTGTCCTAAGAAAAAATTCCAGATGTCACCGCCTATACGCTGGGCATTCACCGTGTCAGCATTGATGAACCCACCACCAAACTGGGAGTTACGTAAGTCGTTTTTTGGGTCTTCTGACTCTGGCATGGTTTAATCTGGAAGTTTTTGGTTGTCTGTATTATAGATATTTCCACCTATCTGGTGGCTTTGAACTATTTCGGCGTTTATAAAACCGCTAGCAAACTGGGCATTCTGTAAATTAATGGTTTGTTGAAATCGTCCTTGTTGCTCGACTATGTTCGTTAATCGATCAATATGCCCTTCATACTTTACTATCAGTGCTTCCTTTTACCTTTGGCGACATAAGGGGCGATCTCTTTACGAATAATTTCACTCATCGTCGTACTGTTGGCAAGACACCAAGTATCAAAGGCGGTCTTATCGATAGGATCTATCAAGATTTGTATATAGTCTCTTTTACGCTCTAATTTCTTTCTGGGCATAATTTTATCTCATTCATGCTGTTATTATACCATGATAATAATCATGATATAATTGAATGATGGGGGGCAAAAAATTATACCCTCATTAGGAGGTGATAAGTTGACAGATCCAAATTACAGAGGTAACGGTAAAGGTGATGGCTGGATGCCACTATTCCGAATCTTCCGATTCCTGTTTAGACGGCGTACCTGGATCGAACTAGATCCAGTATCAGGACAGGAAACCCCGATTGATAGAGAGGACATCCTCGATGACCTTGATATTCAAGCGGATAACGAAGAGGAAAACGGCGATAGTCAAAGCTAATCTCTAAACCTCAAAGCAGCCCCCAACTTGCCCTTGGGGGCAACCCTTTCTACAGTGTAACCTATTGGGTACGGATATGGAGAAAATAGTTTACCCCGTTGAGTACCGAATTGTTCAACGGCACATTACACCAGAAAAATCTTACTGGCACTTCCTCAAAGGCAGAGTGTTTTTTAATCCGCTAAATCTACCAACGGAAGGTGACATTGAGTTTATGTTTGGCACAACTAAGAAAAAGGTTGTTGTCCAGCTTTTTCGGATAAATATGGGTAAGCCAGGGTACTATTTAGCAGATCTACTAGAGCAGAAATACTACTACTGTGGTCCAGAGTGGGAGGATGTCAGGACAATGCTGTTAAGCCTTGGGATTGGTCGGGTTGATCCAATCAAGAGTTAATTTGTTGTGTGCGATCGCTCTCGTTGCCACTCCCAAGGTGCTAGCTTCTGTTCAAAGAAAAAATTCCAGATATCACCACCTATGCGCTCTTGCATTCACCGTGTCAGCATTGATGAACCCACACCCTTTTCCACTCTAAAACTACCTATCTCTCACTGTCCAAATACCAGTTTTCTCATCCTGTCTGTAGTAGGGTAGATAGTGATCAACTCCGCTTTTGACTATCTCTGAAATTGCGTCAAGGAAGCGATCGCAATCTTCAAGGGTGTTATACATCGCAAAGCTTGCTCGGATAATGTTAGGAATGTTCCGTGTCATTCCCATCTCTACTTCTTGGGCAATTTTGCTGTCTTCTTCATCTGAAACATTCTTCAGCTTACGGATGTATTCGTAGGTACAGAAAGCACCGGATCTCACTCCAATTCCGTGTTCTTGGGCCAAGATTTCGGCCACGAGGCGTCCATCAAACCCATTAACGTCAAAGGGAATCACATGAGCTAAACTCTCTCCTGAGATATGTATGGTGACACCAGGAATTTGTTGCAGTCCTGTGAACGTGTATTCAACCAAGGAATGTTCATACTTGGCAATTCTTTCCTGTTTGAGATCTTCGATAATCTGTATTGCCTTTGCTATAGAGATCGCACCCATTGCGTTAGGTGTTCCTGGGTCATGTGCCCGTTCTGTGTAGAATCTCTTGATTTCCAGATTTCTGGTGATGTAAGGCAGGTTTCCGCCACCAATTTGGTACGGATTGAAGCCGTCAAAAAACTCCTTCGGTCCGACTATGATCCCTGTTCCATACGGAGCATACATTTTGTGTCCGGAGAACGCTAAGAAGTCTAGATGGCAAGGATCATCATCCGCAAGCATATCTACTCGTTCATGGGGAATTAACTGACACACGTCAGCAAACATCTTAGCATTATACCGATGAGCTAAAGCTGCAATTGCATAAATAGGAGGTCTGTAACCTGTAATTGTCGAAGCACCAGTAATAGTTAGTAGCTTAATCTGCTCATTTTCTGGTCGCTGTTTGTGTGCTTTTAAAATATTCTCAATTTCCACTAAATCAACACTTCCGTCTGGTTGTGTTCGGTACTGAACAACTTGATCGTTGGTTATCCAAGGTAGCAAGTTTGAAGAATGCTCAATGTCAGAAACTAAAATTTTGCCAGGTCTTTTAGCCCACAATGTGGCTGCTCCATTAATTGCTTCCGTCGTATTTTTCGCAAAAATGACATAGTTTTGGGAGGAGGCTCCTACAAAGTTTCGGATGATATCTCTGCTGGCGTCGTACTCGCGAGTAGAGATCAGAGATTTTTGCCCAGAACCGCGATGCACGCTACCATAAGAATCAAGCATCTCGTTCACGTATTGCTTAACGGGTGCAAAGGGCGTGGTTGTAGCTCCATTATCTAAGTTGACATACTTGATATCTTTTCCTTTCAGGGTCTTGACTTGGAATAACAAAGACTCAATTGTAAATAGAGATTTAATCTCTTGCTCCCAAAATTTGTGAATGTTGAAAAGTGGGTTTTCTGTGTTTTCGGCTTGTAATATTACCATATCTTCCTGACATTCAACGAATTTATAAAATTGATAAATCTGGACAAAATTTTTTTTCTACCTAGCTACAAAACAGTCGTCAGGACATAAGAATCAGTGCTTACTTATGTCCTCCACCATCCAATACTGCGTAGGTTTTGGAATTTCTAGATTGAGACAAGCAGTATAAGAGCAGGGGCAGAAATGGAGGCAGGGGGGGGATTTTGGCTTCCCCTGCCTCCCCTGCTTATCCGAGCAGTATTGCTCCACCATCCATTTCTGATTTAGTAGCTTACAATAAGTCTAGGTTTGAAGCCTAAACTCTATTGCACTCTTCAGCATAACTGCCTTCTTCACCAATATTTTGTCGCTAGTCAAAAAATTAATCTTCACAGTTATTTTTGAATAAAAAATAGGAAATTGTATCCGTAATGATATTGATTTTTATTCTCTAAATAACGAGAAATTATACAATGATTAGGCATATTGGGGTTTCAAAACCAAGTTTAAAATGAATTTTCTAGCACTAAGTATAACTATAGGAATCCTATTTGAATTTTGAAAAAGGAGAAACCCGGTAAAACGGCAGAAACCGGGTTTCTTGGCACTGATCTGAATTACAATCTACTGAATTCGGGAGACGCGGCGCGAACATCGCCTTTGGTGACGAGTCCGCGAGCGTCATTACGAATTATTCGGTCATTTCGCTCACTTGGCTAGTGACAACTTTCGTCGGTTGCAAGATTGCCGTATTGACGATGGAATTGTTTGCCAGCGTAAATAAAGGATTTGACAAAATTCCTGCAATGGAAGTGGCGATTAAAGTCACGATCAGCCCTACCTGTAAAGGTCTAAACCCTGGCAAATCCCAACGCACTTCGGGATAATTCTTCACTACGTCGGACATTTCTTGAGGTTCTTTAACCACCATCATTCTAATGACGCGGATGTAGTAGTAGATGGAGATGACAGTGGTGACCAATCCTAGCAAAACTAACCCGTAAAGACCTGCCTGCCAACCAGCCCAGAACAAGTAAATCTTACCGAAAAACCCAGCTAGTGGTGGAATCCCTCCCAAGGAAAGTAGAGAAATGCTTAATCCCAGAGTGAGAAGAGGGTCTTTCTGATACAAACCGGAGTACTCAGAAATTTGGTCAGTTCCTGTCCGCAGAGAGAACAGAATCACGCAGGTAAAGCCGCACAGATTCATGAACAGGTAGATCAGCAGGTAAAAGACCATACTGGCATATCCCGCATCTGTCCCAGCAATCAAGCCAATCATCACAAACCCAGCTTGGGCAATAGATGAATAAGCTAGCATTCGTTTCATGCTGGTTTGGGTGAGGGCGACAACGTTCCCCAAAATCATGCTGAGAACGGCGAGGACAGTGAAGACCAATCTCCATTCATCCGCAACAAGGGGGAAGGCTGTGGTCAGTAGGCGGATGGCTAAGGCAAACCCGGCTGCTTTGGAACCGACGGATAAAAAAGCAATCACTGGAGTAGGAGCACCTTCGTAAACATCTGGTGTCCACTGATGGAAGGGCGCAGCAGAGATTTTGAAGCCAATCCCTGCAATCACAAAAACCAGCGCAATCAGCAAACCTAGGGATTGACCAGTACTAGATCTAGCAATACCGTCTGCGATCGCACCCAGTTCAGTTTGCCCCCCCGATAGACCGTAGAGGAGCGATACCCCATACAAAAACACTGCCGTACTGGAAGCACCAATCAACAAGTATTTCAGCGCTGCTTCATTTGAGCGAGGGTCACGCTTGGTATAACCTGTGAGCATATAAGAGGAAATACTCAGGGTTTCTAGGGAGATGAAAATCATCACCAACTCATTAGCCCCGGATAAAAACATCCCTCCTAAGGTCGCACTCAGCAAAATGGCTATGAATTCTGCTAAAGCCGTACCACTTTGTTCGACGTAGCGAATCGACATCAAAATGGTGACAACAGAGGACAAAGCCACAATCCCGCGAAAGACGATACTGAGGTCGTCACTATTAAAGGCTCCGCCTAAGAAGAAGTGATTGGTACTATCCCATTGAAAATATAGAGCGACTATGGAGGCAAGTAAGCCCGCGATCGCCAGATATCCAATCCAGCGAGAGGATGTGCGCCCCAAAATCAAGTCAACAATCAAAACTCCCAAGAGGGTGATAATCACAATCCCCTCCGGTAAGATCGTTCCAGCATTCAACTGGGATGCAAAATTAGCAAAATCCATGAGCTGTGTAGGTTTTGGCTATTAGTAGACATAGTGATCCAACTGTGTTAATTCTATTGTTTTTTGTTTACGTTGCATTAACCTGTTTTTTGGGAATGAGCAGCGAGAACGGGGGGGATAAAACACTCTATCATCCCCCTCATCCCCTTGATGTTCCTGATTTTTCTCATCTTCCCTTGCTCCAACCCCAACCAAGTTTAGCGGTTGTCATTCTCAGAATTTTCATAAATAATTAACAAGAAAGAATTCAGGAGTCAGAATTCAGAATTCAGTGGAAATTCTGTGTTACTGGTGGATGAATAGATGGTGAAAGACCGCACCAAATTTACAATTTTGGTGCATTCTGACTCCTGACTCCTGACTCCTGACTTCTGAATTCTTATTCAAGCAGTTTAGTGGATAACTGAACTGCTTGAATAAGGATAAGCAGATCAGACATTTCCTGAACTGCTATTCCAGTATTAAATTGTGCTTAGCAATGCTTTTTAGCAAAAGTTCTTGTTTCCTGAGTTGATCAATAACTTCAAGACTTAATAGCGCCTAGAGTATCCATCATCACTAGTACTTTTGTTACCCCAGCTACCACCACCAGAGCGACTATTTTTTTCTTCTCGTGGTCTAGCCTTATTAACCTTCATGACACGCCCCATCCACTCAGCTCCATCTAGAGCTGTAATGGCGGCATTTTCTGCTGCTTCTGACTCCATTTCTACGAAACCAAAGCCTCTTGCACGACCCGTTTCTCGGTCGGTGGGTACTTGCACTCGCTTCACAGCGCCGTACTCAGAAAACACCTTACTCAGGTCGTCTTGTGTGACGTTGTAGGATAGGTTACCTACGTAAATTGACATGAAACTCTCCAGAATCAAATTGTTCAGAGACGCTTATCCGGAGAGCCACTTGCAATTCTAGGAATAAAAACAAGGACCATAAAGCCGAATTCACTTCTCCAGCATTATGTTAGCATAACTTTATTTACAAAAAGCTAGAGTTGACTAGTACAGCCGGTGCGTAAATAAACCACCCATTTCAACCAGGCACAAGCCTTGCTCTATAATGCTTTTGACTTTTGACTTTTGATTTTTGACTTCCGCCTTGCGGTGTAGGGAGTAGGGTTCTTTTCATTCCTGACCTCTTATACTAGGACTCAATCAGGCTTGCATTTTGGTCAATTGCCAATGGGAAGAGCTATCCTACAGGAAGATTCACTGTCTTGTCTATATCTGACGGAAGACAAAACCATGCACGCTCCTCGCCTACGTCGGGAAATGCGTCATCATCTCACCATGCGATCGCCCTTGACGTACACTTTGCTCCGGTCGAATTTCCCAATTTGGGCACGTATTCTCCCCGATTACCTAACTTTGGGGGAATTTCGCGCTCATTCGGACAGTTTGTGTAAGGATTAAATCACATCCCTTAGGGCGATGTTTTAGCGTGAGTTCTCGCGCTCAATCCTTTCAACCTAACTGTTTAGCTTAGCAGCTATTCTTTTTTTTGAAATTTCCATGTCAACTCTTGTCATCGTCGAATCTCCGACCAAAGCTCGTACCATTCGCAACTACCTACCGAAAGACTATCGGGTAGAAGCGTCTATGGGTCATGTCCGTGACCTTCCCCAATCGGCTAGTGAAATTCCCGCTAACGTGAAAGGGGAAAAATGGGCGCAGCTCGGGGTGAACGTAGACGCCGACTTTGAACCTCTGTATGTAGTTCCTAAAGATAAAAAGAAAATTGTCACCCAGCTTAAAGAAGCCTTGAAAGACGCGGATGAGCTGATCCTGGCAACTGACGAAGATCGGGAAGGTGAAAGCATCAGTTGGCATTTACACCAGCTGCTCAAGCCAAAAGTTCCTACCAAGCGGATGGTGTTTCACGAAATTACCTCTGAGGCGATCAAAAAAGCGCTGAAAAACTGTCGCAACATTGATGAGCAGCTAGTTCGCGCCCAAGAAACGCGACGAATTTTAGATAGACTTGTAGGTTACACCCTATCACCTCTACTGTGGAAGAAAATCGCTTGGGGTTTATCTGCTGGGCGGGTACAATCGGTTGCAGTGAGGCTGTTGGTGAGGCGAGAACGCCAACGCCGTGCCTTCCACCAAGGGACATACTGGGATCTAAAGGCAACTTTGACGCCCCCGGAAGAGGGAGCAGGGGGTGTCTCTTCCTCCGACCCTTCCCCCACCTCGATGACTTTTATCGCCCAATTAGTCACACTGGGAGGAACTAGACTAGCAAATGGCGGCGATTTCGATTCAACAACTGGGCAAATAGCTGCTGATCGCCACGTTATCCTTTTAAAGGAAGAAGAAGCACTCGCTCTCCAAGAACGCCTAACTGAAAAAGCTTGGCAAGTTATAGATATAGAAGAACGTCCTGTGACGCGTAAACCCGCACCACCGTTCACCACCTCTACCTTGCAACAAGAATCTAACCGCAAACTGCGACTGTCAGCACGAGACACCATGCGGATTGCGCAGAATTTGTATGAACAAGGGTATATTACCTACATGCGTACAGATTCAGTACATTTGTCAGATCAGGCAATCACCGCAGCCCGTACTTGTGTGGAACAACGTTACGGCAAACAATACCTCAGCCCTCAAATTAGGCAATACACCACCAAATCGAAAGGCGCACAAGAAGCCCACGAAGCTATTAGACCAGCAGGTAGCACCTTCCGTACCCCCCAAGAAACTCTTTTAGGTGGTCGAGAACTACAAGTGTACGACCTGATTTGGAAGCGTACCGTCGCCAGCCAAATGGCTGACTCCCGCCAAACTCAAATCAGTGTGCAGCTGCAAGTAGAAGACGCTGGGTTTCGGTCTTCTGGTAAGCGGATAGATTTTCCAGGGTTTTTACGTGCTTACGTCGAAGGTTCAGATGACCCTGAAGCAGCACTGGAAGACCAAGAAGTCATCTTGCCTAACTTGAAGGTGGGCGATCGCCCAAACTGTACTGACTTAGAAGCGAATGGGCATGAAACCCAACCTCCCGCTAGGTACACCGAAGCAACTTTGGTGAAAACCTTGGAGAGTGAAGGGATCGGGCGTCCCAGTACTTACGCCAGCATTATAGGCACCATCATCGACAAGGGTTACGCCCAATTAACCAATAACGCCCTTATTCCTACCTTCACTGCCTTTGCTGTGACCAATCTCCTAGAAAAACACTTTCCTGACATTGTAGATCCCAGCTTTACCTCAAAGATGGAGCAAACCCTGGACGAAATTGCTACGGGAGAAGCCAAATGGCTACCCTACCTGAAGGAATTTTATCTGGGAGACAAAGGTCTAGAAACCCTAGTTAAAGAACAGGAAAACCAAATTGATGCTAATGCTGCTCGGACAGTAGAACTGGAAAACTTAGATGCCAAAGTTCGCATTGGCAAATTTGGCCCCTACATTGAAGTAGGAAATGGTGACAGTGTGATCACCGCATCACTTCCCAAAGACCTCACTCCAGCAGATCTTGACCCCAAACAGGTAGAAACCCTGCTGCGGCAAAAAACTGTAGGGCCTGACCAGTTAGGTAGACATCCAGAAACAGGCGAACTCATTTATGTGCTACTTGGTCCTTATGGTCCCTATGTTCAGTTGGGTGAAAAGTCAGAGGAAAACCCCAAACCGAAACAAGCTTCTCTTCCCAAGGGTGTCACCTTAGAAACCGCCACCCTTGATTTGGCTCTTGGGTTGTTGGCATTACCCCGAACATTAGGTGTTCATCCAGTGACAAGTGGTAAAATTCAAACTAATTTGGGACGTTTTGGTCCTTATGTAGTCCACGATCAAGGAAAAGAAGGAAAAGATTATCGCTCCCTCAAAGCAGGTGATAATGTCCTGACAATTTCTTTAGAAAGAGCCTTGGAGTTATTATCTGAACCGAAAAAAGGACGCAGCACCACCAACAGCAAATCTAAAGCAGCCTTAAGGGAATTGGGTTCTCATCCCGAGGACGGCGAACCTGTAAACATATACAACGGACCTTACGGTCCTTACATTAAGCATGGGAAAACTAATGTGAGTGTTCCAGAAGGTGAATCAGTTGAAGATTTGACTCTGTCTACAGCGCTAGAGTTGTTGGCGACTAAAGAGCAAACTACCAAATCTACTAGCAAAACCAGTAAATCGAAAACTTCTAGAACTAAGTCAACTACCAAATCCTCAACATCTGCTACCAAAAAGAAATAGTTCACAAGTGAACCTTTCTCATCTTGGCTGTTGATCCCAAATACCCTCCAGTAGGATAGAGATCTGTGGAAGATTAATGTGATACTCTTAAAAGACGGGGAGAAAAACTACATTTTAAAAGTGGCTCATACCCAAACATGGTACGTGTGAATCAACCCAATTTTAAGCCGAAGGGCTTGAGTAAGTTAGTTTCTCCGCATTTGACCATTAAAAAATTGAGGTAGTAACTCAGGAGTAGTCAGTTCAATGGACTATATAGAAAAGGTTCTAGAAAAGCTTAAGGAGTTCGCACGCAAGCTGATTGAAGCCCTTCTAGGGCCAGAGGTCGAGCCGGAACCAGAACTGATTCCAATTCCAGTAGATGAGCGCTCGCGCAGGCGTTAATGTAGAGACGTTGCAAGCAGCGTCTTTACAAAAGCCGGACACCATCTTGCGCTCCTTAAGCGTTCTGGTAATACATGGGCCAAACTTAAATTTGCTAGGACAGCGAGAACCAGGAATTTATGGTTCCATAAGTTTGGCGGAAATAAATCGCCTGTTAGAAGCAGAAGCACTAAAACTACAGGCGAAAGTTACTTTTATACAGTCGAATCATGAAGGGATTTTAGTAGATGCTATCCATGAAGCATTAGAGCAACACCAAGGAATTTTGATCAATGCTGGTGCATACACTCATACAAGCGTGGCGTTACGAGATGCGATCGCTGCTGTTAACTTACCTACAGTAGAAGTACACCTGAGTAACATCTACCGTCGCGAGGGTTTTCGCCATAATTCCTATATTGCCCCAGTTGCTATCGGTCAAATTAGTGGATTTGGCGTCCAAAGTTATTTACTGGGTTTGCAAGCACTGGTGGGGCATTTAAGGAGTTAGGAGTCACTCTTGTATACTGTATGCGCTACTCTCTTATAAGTCGGTTTCATGGTACTTTCCTCGGTGCAATGCTTGGAGAGAGTATGCCTTTTAGTCTGGAGATGTTGCCTGTAAAGTCTCTAGATTGGTTGGAAATGGCAATTATGGGTGCAGAAAGTTTAATTGAACTGGGCAAATTTGATTTAGATGATTGGCATAAACGACAGCAGCAAGAATTTGCTCATTTAAACTCAAGCTTAGATGTATTGCCAGGAGCGATTCTTGCCACGCTGCCAGTAGCACTATTTTTTCACGAAAATACAATAAAACTGCGAGAAAACTTGCTGGATTTGACCAAGATATGGGGAGATAACCCACTAATCCGGGATGGGATATTGGCTGTAGGTTATGCCATCGCCCAGTCTCTAAGGGAAAAACTTTCACCCGTCACACTCATCCCGCAAACAATTTCCTTCATTGGGGAAACGTCAACAAGTTTACCACAACAATTATCAAAAGTTAATTATTTGTTAAATTGTCAGGCAGGATTAGAAACGGCGCAAGTTGAGTTAATTAGGGAAGAGAAGCTAATTAACACGATAGGTATGGCGTTTTACTGCTTTCTAAGTACCCTAGAAGACTTCCGCCTTTCAATTTTACGCGCTACTCAAAATAACGATTCGTTACAAGGTCTAAGTGCGATTACTGGTGCTTTGTCTGGAGCTTATAATAGCACGGTGGGCATTCCCGTAACTTGGCAGATATTACTTGTTGAAGCAAAGTCTGCAGAAGAGGGGCTGAATAGGGTTCCCCAAATGGTAAAATTAGCTGATGTACTTATGGCGGTATGGTCAGGAGTGTATAACTTTGCTTCAGATTCGAGTGAAACCACAGACGAAGATTTTGCCAATACACAACGCTTCTCACTTCTACAGGCGATCGCATCTCCTCGTGTTATTCGGTAGGTAGCTATTGTGACAAATCAGCTTCAAGGAAAGCCTCTGGTCAGGATTATATTATTTTGAGCTATCAACGTAAACAACTGCGGTTGTAGGTGATGAAACAAGCACCATTTTTATTTTTTCAATCCTTGGCACGCCAAATGAGTCTATGGTGGCGATGGTACAAATCACTGTGCCGTTTGTACTTCTCCCATAGGATTATAAAAGACAAACATCGAAAACCAAGAGCGTTAAGCTCAATGACAAAGTCGGTAAAGATGAAACGTGGTATTGATGCAGCAGGTCTAGACTGGGTGAGTGGAAAGCCGACATTAATAATTTTTGCGATCGCAGTCGTGTCTTTGACGGGAGTTATGGGACATAAATTGTATAATCAACCCCAGCTGCGAGTGGGGAGTACTGCACCACAAACCATTAAGGCACCGACCACTGCTAGCGTTGAGGATAAGAAAAAAACAGAAGCCCAACGCCAAGCCGCTAGTACAAGTTCCATACCAGTGTTGATGGTTGATACAGAAATCAACGGAGAAATCAACCAAAACTTGCAACAACTGTTAAGTGAGGGTAACGAAATTCGTTCAACTCTTGGGTCTTTTCCTTTTTTTAACCAGATTGTATTATCCCTCTCTACTCAACATTACCTGCGCTCCTGCTTTAATTGGGAATGGCAAGAACTGCTACTAGCTATAGAAAATACTGGAAAACAAAATTCAGGACTGTTGTCTCATACACAAAAAAGTAAAATGATCGCCCTTAGGACTCTGGAGGAGGATTATAGACAATATCACTATTATCAGACTTCAAAACCAGTTGATTTGTTCCAAAAAGCTGATTTTAGCCAAGCACTAGCACAATTACAAGCTTACCGTCTCTCAAATTCAAAACAGAACTTGTTCTTACTCATCCAACAAATTTCAAAAGCACGCCAAGGCTATGCCAAAGCAACCGACAAAATTTTACAGCTAGTGACCATTGAGCCTGAGACAGTATACAACGAAACCTCTTTTTTAGAGTTGTCAAACGAGGATTGGGCAAAAACACAAATGGGTGTGAAACAGAGTGCAGAACGAATTCTCACCCAAGGCATACCACCTGGACTACCGTCAAATATTTTACAGAATGCCATTAGCCTACAGGTGCAAACGTTAGTCCCAAAAAATGCTGAACCTTTGGCAACCAAAATGCTTCTCGCTGTACTCAAGCCAAATCTTAAGCAAGACCAAATCAGAACGGCACTACAGGCAGCAAAGGCTGCGGCTCTTGTCAAGCCAGTGATGGTGACTGTATGGAAAAATCAGGTCATTGTCAGTAAGGGTAAAAAGATCACGGCATTGGACTTTGAAGTGCTAGATCATTACCACCTAATTCGTCGGGAGATTAAATGGTTCTTGTTGATACAGTTAGGGAGTTATGTCACTGGCGCTGTTGGCATTTTTGCCTTGGTCGAACAGCGCAGTAACTGGCAACTGCGGCAAAGCGATCGCCTGTTGGTGTTGTTGTTGACTCTGAGTACACCAGTTGTGCTAACTATGGGTACACCCTATACGACTTGGAGCGCTGTTGGTTTATTGTTGGGTAGCTACTACGGACCCATTTTAAGTATGACAGTCGTAGGATTGTTGTTGTTTCTGCTACCAATGAGTCTGGAAATAAGTAAGGTCGTTCTCTTAGCTGGTGCGGTTGGAGGGATGTTGGGAAGTTGTATGGCGCAACGACTGCGATCGCGTGAAGAACTGGCGCTGTTGGGTATTGCTATTGCTTTAACTGAAGGTGGTGTTTACTTAATGATCCAGATCTTGGTTGGTCAAGCATTTGGTTCAGCTTTGTACACAGCACTTAAGCAAGCAGCATTATTTGCTTTATCTGGTTTAGGTTGGAGTGTTGTGGCGCTGGGTTTAACTCCCTATCTAGAAACACTATTTGATCTAGTCACCCCAATCCGTTTAGCAGAACTGGCAAACCCTAACCGCCCCTTGTTAAAGCGACTTGCCACTGAAACTCCTGGAACATTTCAACATACCTTGTTTGTGGCTACCCTTGCCGAAGCTGCTGCCAAACAACTAGGATGTAATGTGGAGCTTGTTAGGGCTGGGACATTGTACCATGATATAGGGAAAATGCACGACCCCATGGCATTTATTGAAAATCAAATGGGAGGACCAAATAAACACGATACAGATATTCAAGACCCTTGGAAGAGTGCAGCAATTATTAAAAAACATGTATCTGAAGGTTTGGTGATGGCACGAAAACATAGTTTGCCTACAGCAATTCAAGCTTTTATTCCACAGCATCAGGGAACAATGCAGATTGCCTATTTCTATCACCAAGCCGTGCAAATGGGACTAGAAGATCCAATGTTAAAAGTAGATGAGGCGGATTTTCGCTATGATGGGCCCATTCCCCAGTCACGAGAAACTGCGATCGTCATGTTGGCAGATTCTTGTGAGGCGGCGTTGCGATCGCTGAAAGACGCTACTCCCGAACAAGCCCTTGCAATGCTGAACAATATTCTTCGTGCTAGGTGGCAAGACAATCAAATGGTAGATTCCAAACTCACACGAGAAGAAATGAGCCGGATTGCTGAAATCTTTGTCCAAGTTTGGCAGCAATTTCATCACAAGCGCATTGCTTACCCAAAGGTAAAAAATTAAAAATTGACGTACAGTTTATGGATAACGAAAAAGTTCTTTTTCTTGTCAGTGTTGCTATACTCGTTTTATATCTTTTCTTCTCAGCACTTACTGAGATGGGAACCAAGTTCCCTTGGAAAAACAAAAACTAGACCCTGCTCCCTGCTCCCTACTCCCTGCTCCCTTCTTCCCTGCTCCCTGCTCCCTGCTCCCTGCTCCCTGCTCCCTTCTTTGTTATACAAGTCTTAACACTCATTTGTTGCATCTTCCCCAATCCCTAGTCCATGGAAGCTTTTCGTTAACTGCTCCCAGAGAGATTCGATTTGCTCATAGGACTCTTGGGGAGAAAGTTTACCCCTAGTCTCTAGATTGCAGATATAGCCGACCTGCTGTGAAAATTCTTGAAGATTGGCATTGAAGACAAGATTTTCTGGTTTGAAGTGACCTTGATATCGATAGCGTGGGTAGAGAAAATCGTTTTTATCTACCAAGTTGTGAGTGGCCATTATACACCTCTTGCTTAATTATTTTTGGCTTTTTTATCTAATTTCACTGTAACTAGCAATATCAATAAAGACAAATACATTTAATGATTCATTGAATAAAATAAATCTATTGAAGCAAACGAAGGGAGCATGGCATAAAATGGCATTTTATGCCATGCTTAAGTAAAGTTTCCATCTCCTTATTGGGATAAGCTGCTGTTCACTTGCGATTCTCACGTCGCCACTTCTCCCGTACTAAACGAATTTCGTCAAAGCTATAGCTTTCACCGAGATAGTCTTTAATGGGGGTGAGGGCGATATCACCTAGAACTTCTAACACTTGCAAAATTTTCTGCTGCCGCTCTAGGGGAACCAATTGATTGATATCTATTTGCTGGTTTTTATCTATTAAATCACAAAGATGGCGAATAATTGTAGAGGGTCGGATGTTACGTTTTTGGGCGATTTGTGTAACGTTAAGACCTTGTTGATATAGCTGGTATGTGTATAATTCAGTTTCGGAAGGTAAGTTGACAGCGGGTTTAGAATTATCCTCTTTTGTTGTTAACCCTTGTTCTGTGCGGTAGGCGCGAATTTCTGCCAGGAATTTTTCTCCGTATTGGGCAAGTTTATGACTACCTACACCGGAAAGTTTATTAAATTCTGCTTTTGTTTGGGGTTGTACCTGGGCCATCAATTTAAGGGTAGAATCTTGAAAGATGACGTAGGGTGGAACAGATTGTTCGTCAGCAAGTTGTTTGCGAAGCGATCGCAATCTTTGCATGAGTATTTCTACCTCTGCTGCTTTCTCACTTTCGTGTTCTACGGTAATTTTTGGTGCTATGGGAATAGCAAGAGAAACTGTGCGCTGTTTCCGCATGACTTCCCAACTGAGGGCGTTCAGTTTCAACACCGAATAACCATCATTTGTTTGTTCTAACAACCCTTGATGCAATAGCGATCGCCCCAGTATTCGCCACTCCTCTACACTTCTATCTTTCCCAATCCCGTAGGTAGAAAGTTTGTTATGTTCGTTCTGGTTAATTTTCTGATTTTTCGCTCCTCGCAATACATCAATAATGTAAAGCATCCCAAATCTTTCTTTAGTTCGCGCCACGCAAGATAAAAATTTCATAGCTTCAAGTGTCCAGTCTTGCACTGGTTTGGGAGAACGACAATTGTCACAGTTTCCACAATTACCAGCGTAACGTTCCCCAAAATAACCGAGTTGAATTGTGCGACGGCAATCTGTACCGTCAGCATAATCTATCATCTGCCGCAGTTGTTGTTTAGCAATCAACTGTTCTTGGGGGTCAGGTTTTTGGTTGATCAGAAATTCGATAGTCTTGATATCACCGTAGCCGAAAAAAAGTATACATTTAGAAGGTTCTCCATCCCGACCTGCCCTTCCTGATTCCTGATAATAACTTTCTAAGTTACGGGAGATATCAAAGTGAACCACAAACCGCACATCGGGTTTATTAATTCCCATCCCAAAAGCAATTGTTGCCACCATAATTCGGACATCATCTCGAATAAACCGAGTTTGATTTTTTGCCCGTTCTTCATCAGTTAATCCGGCATGATAAGACAAGGCTGAAATCTTATCATGTTCTAGTTTAAAGGTGAGTTCGTCAACTTTTTTGCGCGTCAAGCAATAGATAATTCCTGATCCTTCGTTTTCCCGAATGATTTCTAACAGTTCAGCGTATGCATTCTTCGTTTTCTGACGAACTTCGTAGTACAGGTTTTGGCGATTGAAGCTAGCAGTATGGATACTGGGCTGTTTTAGCCCTAGTTGTTGGATGATATCACCACGAACGCGATCTGTTGCTGTAGCGGTTAGGGCAAGGGTGGGGATATCAGGATAACGTTTGCGTAGTGACTTGAGTTGGCGATATTCTGGACGAAAGTCATGTCCCCACTCAGAGACGCAGTGGGCTTCGTCGATCGCAAAGGCAGAGATGCCAACTTGGTGATGTACTAAATCTAGAAATGGGAGAAAGCGATCGCTGAGTAACCGTTCTGGGGCGACGTAAAGCAGTTTCACTTTCCCGTTGACGATCGCTTCTTCCCGCGATCGGGTTTGATGACCATTCAGACTGCTATTCAGAAATGTTGCAGCAATCCCGTTATCTCTCAGTGATTCCACTTGGTCTTGCATTAAAGCGATCAGTGGCGACACGACTATGGTGACACCTTTTTTCAGTAGTGCTGGTAATTGAAAGCACAGCGACTTTCCCCCTCCCGTGGGCATCACAATCAGCAAATCCCGATTTTCTAGCGCTTGTTCAATAATTTGCCGTTGTCCAAGGCGGAAGTTGTCGTAACCGAAGTAATATTTGAGCGCTTGTTCTAAGTTGGGATGCTGAGACATAAGTGATTGCTTGACGAAGGAGGCATGTTAGCCTTGCCCTAGATCATAGCTAATTATAGACTAGAGGGGGGATACCATTTTAGCTTACTGGACTTTTGTGCTATCGCAAGCGGGGTCTCCCCACTCCCTCTTAAGAATTTGTGCTGCTCCAACAGCGACGAATGGCTGCAAATTCGTCTAAAATCGAAAATACACCTTTGACATAATCTTTTCCCGTCCACTTAGTTGCTCGTTTTAATCCACGTTGCACAAGGGTTTGACGCAAGGTCACATTATCCCAAAGTGACTTAATAGCTAGAGCAATCTGTTGTGGATCTTTCGGGTCAACTAACAAAGCTGCGTCTCCCAGTTGTTCTTCTGCACCTGATACTTTTGAAGCAACGACAGGACAACCCAAGGCAAATGCCTCCAATGGAGGTAAATTATCAGGCCCAAAGAATGTTACGAAGGTAAGGGCAAACGCATTACGGTAGAGAGAAATCAAATCTTCTTGAGGCACGAACCCGATAAAATGTACTTGTTGAGATAGGTTGAGTTCACCAGCCGTTTGCCTAATGTATTCCTTGTTTCCTTTGTCTGAACCACTCAGTACTACTGGAAAAACTAGCTCATACTTGTCTTTTAACCATTTAACAGCTAATAGCAAACCTACATGGTTTTTATGAGACCAAAACTGAGCAGGATAAAATAAATAGTTTTCTGGAAGGTTGTACTTTTTAAATATTTGCTTTCCATCCTCTAGTGGAGCATCCAAAGCAAACTGAGGTGTAGGGAAGGGTAATACCTTAATGCGCTCTGCTGGCACTTGATAAAATTTCTCAATTTCAGCTTTTCCTACTTCTGTACCTGTAAAAATAAATGCAGATCTTCTAAACTTTGTCGCAAATTTTTTTTCCCGCTCATCCCATTCCCCTTTTACACTGACTTCTGGAAAATATGATTGTGACCGATGTTGCAAATCCCACACTGTGCTGATGTAAGGCACTTCCATTGTCAGAGAATCTAGCCCGAGTTCCCAGATAATATCAATACAATTACTTTGAAGAGAATTTAAGATAAAATTTGGATACCAATCCTCTATTTTGAACTTGATTCTTGGGTTTCTTAACTTCTTTAAAACAGCATTTAGATATTCAGCAAATTTATATTTCAATCTTGTTTTTAAAGTTGGATAAAGAGATATATTTGGAACATTACTGGATACAAAAAATGAGCTAGGTATATGATTTTCTGTGGTCAATATGACAAAAGTATGGGAACTTGTTGAACAAAAATTTAGTATTGATTTAAAGATTTGATGGCTAAATGTATAACCACCTCCAATTTCTGGGTTTCCTTCCCTGAAAATTAGACCAACTCTCATTCATCCTCTCCCAACAAAGTATGTACTCCAAGTATCAAAACCGGCTTCTTGATTGCTCATCCACTCACGAAAGGCAATAACTTGCATCTGAGATTTCTGGAATAGTAATTCAATTTCTGGCTTAAATAAGTAACGCATTCGGTGAGTCTCAGAGAGTTCCTCAACAGCATTGCTATTTTTATCCCTAATAAATACTTGATAATTAACATCTACCCAATTTTCATTTTCATGCATAACTGGTTCTGCAATTCTGGTCACGCGAATTTCTTCATCTTCCAGACGTTTAACTCTGACCACAGGGCGATCGCTCAATACTGCTGGTCCGTACCAAATATCAAAGATAAAAATTCCACCAGGCTTCAAATGCTCCTTGACAGTAGCAAAGGTGGCTAGCAAATCCTCATTCGTTGTTTGGTAGCTGATAACATGGAAAAGGGAAACAACGACATCAAAAGACTGATTCAACCTGAGATAGCGGATATCTCCTCTGGAAAATTTCAGTCTCGATGCTAAATCTGGAGGGATTTGAGAGAGGCGATCGCCAGCTCGTTGTAACATCTTATCGCTGAAATCTACCCCTTGAATATGATAACCCTGTTTTGCTAGCTCAACTGCGTGAATACCAGTACCACAACCCAACTCTAGGAGATCCAGTGCATTAGGTGCATGAGTTTGAATAATCTGATGGACAAACTGAGCTTCTTTCGAGTAATCTTTGTCCCGATAGAGGAGATCATAGTAACGGGCATAGTTATCAAATATATTCATCATTAAGAAGGAGTCAGGAGTCAGGAGTCAGGAGTCAGAATGCAGGAGTCAGGAGTCAGGAGTCAGAATGCAGGAGTTTTAAGAAGAATGAAAATTTTCCTTATGCTCCACGATGAAAAGCGTTCTCCTTTAAACCACGATTCATCGACTAGTAAAATATAACACCCAAGCTATATTTTAACTGCTAACTGCTAACTCCTGTCTCATCCTCTACACCCATCTCATGACGGGCTATACCCTCCGCACAATGTCCAGCTGTTAAAATCTGATCCTTACTAATCCATACTCCTGTACAATATACTCTAACTTGACTTACTTCTCGCTCTCCTATCTTACCATGTAACTCTGTTACCAATGCCACCGTCATGTCTCCTAACTTCTGATGAAAACTATTCGGACTTCCTCCAGATAATTTACCCCCTCCAACACATCCCATTAACATCATTAACATTAATAAATATACTGCTCTCATCTATTATCCTATCTCAAAATCTATCCAATAAGATCTTGCTCATCATAAAATATCAATTAAATCATCTGTTTATCCTATAATCAATTTTATTTAATTTATTAATAATTATTTTTTTTTAATTTTGATCATATCTGACAATATGTCACCATACATGACCATATGTGACTATACAT
>CAIVAU010000049.1 GCA_903903925.1 uncultured cyanobacterium | reverse complement strand
TTGCCATCCGTGAGCAAGAGCATTGTCTCGGCGCTGAATGCGCTTTGTGATTGTTGCTGGATGTAAGCCTCTAACTATGACTACCTGAACCATATCAATAGCTAAAATGTAAATAATTTACAAAATGGGGGGATAAACCATGATTGATCTTTATGGAGGAATTGATCCTAGGGATATTCCCACTTATTCGATTGGTGACGCTGCTCGTTATTTACGCATTCCACCGGGTACAATTCGGTCTTGGACTGTAGGGCGATACTACCCAACGACAAATGGCTCTAAATTTTTTAAACCCCTGATCGCGATAGGCGAATTCAAGCCAAGGCTTCTCTGTTTTACCAACCTAGTTGAAATTCACATTCTTCGAGCAATTCGCAAGCACCATCAAATTCAACTAGATAAGGTGCGAATTGCCCTCGACTTCATTGAGCAGGAAGATCAGTCTCAATCACCCCACCCTTTAGCACGCGAGACCTTTCGTACTGATGGTGTTAATCTTTTTATTGAGCGATACGGAGAACTGATTAATGCTTCTGCGCGTGGACAAATGGATTTAAGGGATGCCTTAAATACTCATCTTGAACGAATCAAAACCGATGAATTTGGGATTGCAAGTGAGCTTTATCCTTTTACTCGCTCTCAAGAAGAAAATAACCCTCAGTTTGTCGTTATAGATCCTCAAATTTCCTTTGGTCGCCTCGTTCTTGCTGGAACAGGAATTGCGACTAGCGTTTTAGCAGAGCGCTATCACGCAGGTGATTCAATTGATGATCTGGCTGATGATTATGATTGCGATCGCCTGATGATTGAAGAAGCAATCCGTTGCGAATTGCCTGTTGCTGTATGACCCAACCTCACCAATCAGTTATCTTTTTTGTAGATCGTTGTCTAGGTAGTAAATGTATTCCCAAAAACTTAAGGATGCAGGCATTTCTATTGAAGTTCATGACGACCATTTTGGTAAAAATGTTAAAGACGTAGTTTGGTTGCCAGAGGTTGGTGAAAGGGGGTGGGTTGTTTTGACTAAAGATGATAAAATCAGCAAAAACGCTTTAGAACGAATTGCCGTTGCCCAAGCTCAGATTAAGATGTTTATCTTTGCTTCCCAGCATATGCGTGGAGAAGATATGGCAGAAGTTTTCATCAAAACGATTGTCCGGATGCAGGAATTTGTGCGGAAGCATCCTGCTCCCTTCATTGCAAAAATCTATCGTGATGGACGTGTTGAAATGTGGAAAGATCATCGAGATCTGTCAAAAGAACTTAAGCACTTTCTTCTACGAGAAACATCATAGAAAGCTCCAATTATCTTCAGGGCTAGCGCGTCTCAAACCCTATTGACAAACGGACTTAGCTGACCATCGTGCAAATGAGCGAATTGTTTTGACCAAACAAAGGCAGCTATGCTGGTATGCTGAAGGGAACAATTATAGGATTTACATATTGACAAAATAGCCAAAAAATGTGCTCTCACAAAGTAGGAAATTTTCAGGCGATGCCTGCGGCGGGCTATGCCTACGCTAATTAATAGGGACATCGAGAGACTGATAATATCCATGTTGTCTTGATAATTCAGGGTTAAAGCGATTCCGTGGTAGGACTAAGCCAACCGAGCGCCAAATGCGTGCATGTTGATACCGTGTAATACATTGTTTTAAAGCTCTATTCAGGTTAACTTTACGGTGTAATACACGGGCGACTGATGTTCAAACGGAACCAATAGTAATGATTATAGTTAGCTCATCAGTTTTAATTTCTGAGTCAATTTCTGCGAAAGGTTAGTGATCTCACCTTATGGGCACTCCCAAGCGTGGCGAGATTTTCTTGACAAATAGCCAAGACTTTACCAACCACAATAACTATCATTTTACCAACACCATCCCTGCTGCTTTTTGCAAACAAACTCAAAAGTATGGCTGGCGGTTAGTTGATATAGAAGAAACGGGCTGTGGCGTTCTGCCATTCGACTGTGTGTTTGAGGGTTTGACTGAATTTCCAAAATCTTATTATGATACTGAGGAGGAAAGCAAAGATGCGTAAGTGGATTATTTTCCGTGCTGAAAAACACCAACCGGGTGCTGTTGATCGAAAATACGCTCACACAGGTTCCTTGACTAAAAATCTAGCTGAACATTATGACTGTTCAGATAGTGCTTTGCCTGAACCTGGTTATCGACCACCAGCATTTATCCGAGTGCAACAATTTGTGGATGCGCAATATCCTGCAAGTACAACTCACTTTCGTAAAAGTGATTGGGAAGTAACTCGTGTCGAAACTTACACTCCTGATGTTCCGATGGGTGAATTTGACATGATTGTGATTTGTATGTGCAAGTACTCACCCATTAACGCGCCGCTTCACCCAATGCCAGAACGCCACGTTTCTCTCGATTCATTTGGCGGTGATGGACAAGCTTATGAACAATGGCTTGAACGAAATCGAGATGTCGTCCAAGTGGAATAAATTTTTACTCTCAACCGTAACCATTCACATGCTTTCAGCCCCGGTTTCTAACCGGGGTGTTAATCAAGCAAACATGTAAGACTTGGTTCTTATTCAAAATCGAATCTTCCTGAATCGGTCATTTGTCCTCCTTGTTTTGCTCCCATCATAAACTAAGGCGTTGTAATTCTATGATCGAGGCGGAGTCTTCCAGGCGACCATCCCTCACAATGAGCGTTCCAAGGATCAGCTAGAACAGTGGAGGGTAGAACGTCTGGAAGCTCTGATGAAGTTAGCAAGGCTAAAGAATATCGACTTGCTGACCTTGAATCGTCCGCCGAATTCTTGCCCATATTCAAGTACAATTAGTTTTGCTTGAATTTAAAAGTCATAGTGCCTTTGCCCCCAGCTTTGCCACCAACCCCAAGCAGACTCACTTGTCCTTCGCCATTAATTTCTACTGATAGCTCAACTTCGTGAAGCTGGATCTTGGAATTAGGTTGGTCAGCTTCCTCAAGTATTTCCCTCATTGCTTGGAGAAATCCCTTCATTTCCTGCTTGAGTTTAGTGACATCC